>NZ_JAIUHT010000009.1:0-245256 GCF_020165255.1 Mesorhizobium sp. CA12 | reverse complement strand
AAAGGTGGCGCTGCGAAGCAGCGACGGATTGGGGGAACCACCTGGCAATCAAGCCTCGGCCTGATCAGTCGCGCCAGGAGAAATGCCCGGCAGGGCAATGAGGGGCGGCGCTGACCTGTCAGGCAGTTATGGGTCGGCGGTTAGCCGCAGATGCCGGCGCTGCCCCTCATCCGCCCTTCGGGCACCTTCTCCCAGTGAAACGGGGAGAAGGACTAACCCTGCGTCCAGAACGCGATCTCCTGCGCCTTGGTCCTGAGCTCGGTCTTCAGCCACTGGTCGTCGTCGTCGAGATAGCTCCACGGCGTCCTGCCTTGGGCCCGCATCTCGCGGATGTAGGAGCGATAGCGGTAGTGGCTGTAGACCGACATCGCGTAGGTGGCATAGGCGGCGGCAAGCTTCCTGTGGCCGCGCACGATCACCAGGTTCTCGTCGTTCTTCTCGCTCGCCGGCGCCGAGAAATTGTGGCTGCCGGTTACCACCACGCAGTCGTTCGAATGCGGGTCGGTCACCAGGATCTTCGAGTGCACGATGGCGTGGCCGATCTGCGACAGGAAGCTCCGCCGGTTGACCTCGGCGATCCATGGCCCGAGCGGCGCGTCGAGGCCCTGCGGCTGCGCCACCGCGTAGCGGTCGGGCGTGAATTTCCGGTCGCTGCTCACCAGGTCGATATCGAGGAAATTCTGCTCGGTGCCGCCCTCCTCCGCGCTCAGCGTCGAGACCACGCCGCGCACATACATGCCCTTTTCCCTGGCGCGCTGCCCGGCCAGCGTGTGCAGCCCCTGCTTGCCCGGCGTGAACATCAAGAACAGCACCGCCTGTTTGGCGGAGGCGATGACGTCGCGCAGCGCCGCCATGTCGGCGCCATCCGAGGTGCGGGTGAACCACACGGTCGCCTTGGCGGTCCCGACCGTGAAAGTCTTGGGCGCGTCGTTGTCCGCCATCAGCGCCGGCGTGAAACTGGCCGGGTCGGTCCTGGGCGGCGAGGCGTCCTTCAGCAGGTCCCAATGCTTGCGGAAATGCGCCGCGACCGCCGCGTCCTCGATCAGCAAGCCGTTGTTGACCTGCGTGCACAGGCCGGTCGTGCTCCAGTTGGTGCTGCCCGTCCACGCCATCTTCGGTTCGCCGTCCTTGGACACGACGACGAATTTGTTGTGGCCGAGGCCTTTCGATTTCAGCATCCGGTCGATGGTCGCGATGCCGTGGTCGTTGAGGTTCTTGCGCGCCTCCTTGTTGGCGTCGCCGCTTTTATCGGAGCCGTTGGCGAGGATGAGATGGAGCCGCGGCCCGAGCCCGATCAGCGCCGTCTCCAGCGTCGCGTCGCCGAGCTCGTAAAGCGCGGCATGCAGCTCGTCGCCGGCGACCTGCGTCAGCCCAACCATGCGCAGCCCGAGATCGCCTTCGAGGAAAGCCCGGAATTTTGCGTCGCCATTGGTCTGCAGGCTCTTCTTGAAGGCCGCGGGCGACAGCTTGTTCTTGGCCATGTAGCGGGCGACGAATTGCGACAGCACCAGGCCGCGGTTGAAGTAGCAGGAAAAGCCGCCGCCGGCGTCGGTGGCGAGCGTCGCCCAGTCCGTCCAGTCGCTCGACACGCCCTTGGTCAGCGGCTTGCCGGGTCCGGCGCTCATCATCGCGGTCACCCGGTAGCGCACGACATTGCCGACATCGGCCGCATGGTCGGTCCAGTTGAAGCGCTGGAACGGCCAGACATCCGACGGCCTGTGGTCGCCCGATTTCGGCTTGTCCTTGGTGAAGCCGACACGATTCTCCACCGGCTCGATCCTCTCGCTCGCGCCGGCCTTGCGGCCGCGCTCGAGCAGAAAACCCCGGCACCCGGCGATGAAGTCGCTCGGCGCCCAGGCGACGAAGGCGTCATCGCCATTGGTGTAGACGGAGACTTTTATGTCGATGGCCATCTGTCGTTCCTCCCCATCCGTCGTTGTTCCCGAAGCGCGGCCGGCATGCCCGGCCCAACAATGCAGCCAACAAGAATCCGCCCGGAAGCAGCGCTCCGGATCAGCTGAAACAGACTTTTCGAAAGGTGACGGCGATGATTATGTGGCGGCAGAAGATCGGATGTCAATGTTTTGCAGCGTCAAGTATAATTCTATGGACTGCTTCACATTGTGTTCTGTTTTGCCAGCAAACCAAAGGGTGGATGGTTTTGCTACCATCCGGAGCCAGCCTCGTCATTCCAGGGCGGAGCAGCCGCGAAGCGGTGTCGCGCAGAATCCGTGCCGTGACCTTGATCGAAGGCTGCAGCGGAGCAGAATTCCGCACCGTTGCGGCGCTCATACGTCACGGAATGGATCCTCGGGTCTGCGCGCGTCGCTTCGCTCCTTGCTCCGCCCGTGGATGACGATCGCGATGGGCGTTTCGGCCAATCGCCAAGGCATGCCGCCTGCCCACGCGGACACATACCCCAGCCTCGTCATTCCAGGGCGAAGCAGCCGCGTAGCGGCGTCGCGCAGACCCTGGAATCCATTCCGTGACCTTGATCGAAGGCTGCAGCGGAGCAGAATTCTGTACCGTAGCGGCGCTCATACGTCCCGGAATGGATCCTCGGGTCTACGCGCGTCGCTTCGCTCCTTGCTCCGCCCGTGGATGACGACGAGCGGGTGTCGCTCAGCTCTTGCTGGAGGCCAGCACAAGCACCGGCTTCTCGCTGTAAAGCTTGGGGAACAGCGCCTTCAAATTCTCGATCTTGGGCAGGTCGTTGTAGACGATATAGGGATAGGTCGGGTTCAGCGTCAGGAAGTCCTGATGGTAATCCTCGGCCGGATAGAAGGTCTTGCCGGTTTCGAGCGTGGTGACGATCGGCTTGCCGAACACCTTGGCCTTGTCGAGCTGGGCGATATAGCTCTCGGCGACCTTCTTCTGCTCGTCGTTCTCGGCGAAGATCGTCGAGCGGTATTGCGTGCCCTGGTCCGGACCCTGGTAATTCAACTGCGTCGGATTATGCGCGACCGAGAAATAGACCTGCAGCAGCTGGCCGTAGGTGACCTTCGAGGGGTCGTAGGTGATCTCGACGGATTCGGCGTGCCCCGTGCGGCCGGTGCCGACGACTTCATAGACGGCGTTTTCGGCGCTGCCGCCGGTATAGCCGGACACAGCCTTGCTGACGCCCTTGACGTGCTGGAACACGCCCTGCACGCCCCAGAAGCAGCCGCCGGCGAAGATCGCCTTTTCGGTGCCGCTTGCCGCCTTCTCGTCCAAGGCCGGCGGCGGAATCACCACCGCGTCCTCGGCCGAGCGGGCCGGTGTCTGCCACAGAGCCGCTGCCGCCACGGCCGCAAGGCCGAGCACTGCCAACGTGCCGCGCGCGAAAAATGGCGATCGCCGCGCGGCCTTTGCCTTTATGCCGTTCATGTCCTGATCTCCTGTTGTTGCTTCATTATATACGATCGAAGCCGCGAAGCGGTTCTCACTTTGCCGTGCGGCCAATGGCCGAGGGCGCTCCCCCTCTCCGTCTCGGCTTCGCCGAGCCACCTCTCCCCCGCCTCTGGCGGGGGCGAGGAACCCAGGCGTACAAAGGCCGCGCCCTCGCGATTGATGTTTCCTCGCCCCCGCAAAGCGGGGGAGAGGTGGATCGGCGCGCAGCGCCGAGACGGAGCGGGGGCTGCGCTGCCCTGTGCGATTGCCTCGCAGGCCGGCGACGCAAGCGGATCGCCAGCTCACCTTACTGAGCGGTGGTGTCCGCTGGCTTCATGGCATCCGTCGAAGGCTTCATTGCATCGGTGGCGGGCTTCATCGCATCCGCCGGCTTCATAGCATCCGTTGCCGGCTTCATCGCCTCGGTGCTCATCGCGTCGGGTTTCATGGCATCGGCGGGCTTCATCGCGTCCGTCGCCGGCTTCATCGCGTCCGCCGGCTTCATAGCGTCGGTCGCCATCGCATTGGCGGGCTTCATCGCATTGGCCGTGCCGTCGGCGCGGGCGCCGGCGACGAAGACGGACGCGGAAAGCGCGAAGGCCAGCGCCGGCAGAGTGAGGAACTTGGACATGGGTAGTCTCCTTGGGTTTTGGCGCGCGCATGCGGGCCCTGGTGAAGCGTTGCCGCTCATGCGGCCCCGCGCGAAGGGGAAAAAGGTCAGTTGGCGGCCGCGGCCAGGATCGGTCCGCCGCGCGGCGCCTGCACCAGCACCGCGGTGCTCAAGCCCTCGGCGGCTGCCGGAAGCGGCAGCGTCGTCGCCGTGCCGTTCCAGCTGCCGAGCCTTGTCAGCGCATGCACGACATTGGCGTGCGGCAGCGTGCGGCCGGTGTTCTCGCCGCGCGCCACCGGCACCTCGACGACGCCTCTTGTGTAGCGCACCAACCAGATATCGGCGCCGCCGCCCGGCGCCTTGCCGGCGCCGATGCTGACCTTGCCCTGCCCAAGCGAAAGCTCCGGCCCCTGCGTGCGCCCGCCTTTGGCGATCAGACTCTGGATCTCGCCCGGCGCGGCGCCCACGCCGTCGCTTCTGCCGTTCACCACCACTTGCGGCGTGAACGGCCCGTCATGGCCGAGCGACGGCTCGTAGGTCACCTGGCGTTCCGTGAATTCCTTGCGGCCGAACGTGTCCTTCCAGCCGAGATAGTCCCAGTAGGTGACGTTGAACGACAGCGCCAGCACGCCCGGCTGGTCCTTGACCTTGATCAGGTTGGCATTGGCCGGCGGGCAGGACGAGCAGCCCTGGCTGGTGAACAGCTCGACCACAGTGAGGGGCTGCGCGGTCGCCGCGCCCATCGTGGCCGCGAGCATCGCGCCGGCGAGCAGGGCCATCCTTGTTGTCGATCCGGTCATGGGAAGCAGTCTCCGTTGCGGGGTCATGCTTCATTTCGTCGGAGTGGAGAGGTTCGTTACAGCTTCACCGGTTTGTGATGTGGAGCATTTCCCTTCTCCCCTTGTGGGAGAAGGTGGATCGGCGCGCAGCGCCGAGACGGATGAGGGGTGCTCCAGCGGAGTGAGACCTCTACCCGCTCACCGCCAGGGCTGCAGGCTGGTATCCTTCACATAGGCGATGATCGTATCGCAGACGCCGCTCATATCTTTCAGGATATCGTCGTTCCAAAAGCGCAAGATCCGAAATCCTCTCGCGTTCAATTCAGCTCCGCGGGCCAAATCCGATTCCGAGTCCCCGTGCTGGCTACCATCCAGCTCGACGATGAGCCGCGCCTCGAGACAAGCGAAATCGGCGACGTATTTTCCAATGGGCACCTGCCGGCGAAACTTGATCCGATCGAGCCTGCGGTCGCGCAATTCCTGCCACAGCTTGTGCTCAGCCTCCGTCATCTCACGGCGGAGCGTCCGGGCAAAGCTGCGTTTGGCTTGGGTGACGGGCTGGTGCGGCATTGCGCCAGACTAGCTGGCCGCTGAGTTCCGTCCAACACCCCTCATCCGTCTTGGCGCTGCGCGCCGATCCACCTTCTCCCACAAGGGGAGAAGGGAAAAAGGCGTTCCGCTTGCCCCTCAACCCCGCCCCTGCTAAAGCCCGCCGCATGACCACCCCGCTCGACCACATCCGCAATTTCTCCATCGTCGCCCATATCGACCATGGCAAATCCACGCTTGCCGACCGGCTGATCCAGCTCACCGGCGCGCTGGAGGAGCGCGACATGAAGGAGCAGGTGCTGGACTCGATGGACATCGAGCGCGAGCGCGGCATCACCATCAAGGCCCAGACCGTGAGGCTGAACTACCGCGCCAAGAACGGCGAGGATTACGTGCTGAACCTCATCGACACGCCTGGACATGTCGACTTCGCCTATGAGGTGTCGCGTTCGCTGGCCGCCTGCGAGGGCTCGCTGCTTGTGGTCGACGCTTCGCAAGGCGTCGAGGCGCAGACGCTGGCGAACGTCTATCAGGCCATCGACAACAATCACGAGATCGTCGTGGTGCTGAACAAGGTCGACCTGCCGGCGGCCGAGCCGGAGCGCATCCGCGAGCAGGTGGAGGAGGTGATCGGCCTCGACGCCTCCAACGCCGTGCTGATCTCGGCCAAGACCGGGCAGGGCGTGCCGGACGTGCTGGAGGCGATCGTCCACCAGCTGCCGCCGCCGCGCGAGGGCGACATCAATGCGCCCCTGAAGGCCATGCTGGTCGACTCCTGGTACGACGCCTATCTCGGCGTCATCGTTCTGGTGCGCATCATCGACGGCGTGATGAAGAAGGGCCAGACCATCCGCATGATGGGCACCGGCGCGAAATACCTCGTCGAGCGCACCGGCGTCTTCAAGCCGGCCCGCGTCAATGTCGACGAGCTCGGCCCGGGCGAATTCGGCTTCTTCACCGGCTCGATCAAGGAGGTGGCTGACACCCGCGTCGGCGACACCATCACCGAGGACCGCCGTCCGACCGCCAAGGCGCTGCCCGGCTTCAAGCCGGCGCAGCCGGTGGTGTTCTGCGGCCTGTTCCCGGTCGACGCCGCCGATTTCGAGGATTTGCGCGCCGCCGTCGGCAAATTGCGCCTCAACGACGCCAGCTTCTCCTACGAGATGGAGACGTCGGCCGCGCTCGGCTTCGGCTTCCGCTGCGGCTTTTTGGGGCTTTTGCATCTGGAGATCATCCAGGAGCGGCTGGAGCGCGAGTTCAACCTCGACCTCATCGCCACGGCGCCGTCGGTCGTCTACCGCATGAACCTCATCGACGGCACGGTGAAGGAGCTGCACAACCCGGCCGACATGCCCGACGTGGTCAAGATCGCCTCGATCGAGGAGCCGTGGATCCGCGCCACCATTCTTACCCCCGACGACTATCTCGGCGGCATCCTGAAACTTTGCCAGGACAGGCGCGGCATCCAGGCCGACCTCTCCTATGTCGGCAAGCGCGCCATGCTCACCTACGACCTGCCGCTCAACGAGGTGGTGTTCGACTTCTACGACCGGCTGAAGTCGATCTCCAAAGGCTACGCCTCCTTCGACTACCACCTGACCGACTATCGCGAGGGCGACCTGGTGAAGATGTCGATCCTGGTCAATGACGAGCCGGTCGACGCTTTGTCCATGCTGGTGCACCGGTCAGCGGCCGAAAAGCGCGGCCGCGCCATGTGCGAGAAGCTGAAGGAGCTGATCCCGCAGCATCTCTTCAAGATCCCGATCCAGGCGGCCATCGGCGGCCGCATCATCGCCCGCGAGACCGTCTCGGCGCTGCGCAAGGACGTCACCGCCAAATGCTATGGCGGCGACGTGACCCGCAAGCGCAAGCTGCTCGACAAGCAGAAAGAGGGCAAGAAGCGCATGCGGCAGTTTGGGAAGGTCGATATCCCGCAGGAGGCGTTTATCCAGGCGCTGAAGATGGGGGATTGAGGGGTTGGCCGTCGCCGGACGCGTCGGCTCGGCGGATAAATGCGAGCGCAAGTCCGGGCGGGAGGTGCCGCAGGCAGCGGGTTCCATCCCGCGACACACATAACTAGAGATCGTTCGGTAATCACCCAACGTTCTGATCACAAGGGAAAAGATCGACGTTGGGGTCCTTCGTCTAGGAGGAATAGGCGAGGCTTTTGCAGCTTATCTGGCAGAGGCGGTTTTTGAAGAAATGATGCGCCACGCGCCGCAAGCAAACTTTTATCAGGTTTCCCGCCCATCCAAATCGTAGCGGTTATATCGGTGCCATATACATTCGCGGCGTTGATATGGTTGATGGTCTCCTGAAGATCATCTTCTGTGATTGTAGTTTGATGAAATACGAGACGGGATTTTGCACTTACGCTCTGGGAGAGACCGACCGGCTTCTCATCCCGCAATTCCATGATTCGAACGCCGTGAACGTAGTGGTTTCGATAAGCTCGAATTCGGTCGAACAGGTCGAGGTAATGAGTAATGTGTTCCTTAGCCATTTCGGGTGCAAATTCCGCCCCGAGCGTCCTGAGCCCATCGGTAAGTGCAACCGTTCCCATGTTTGCGGTTAGCGCTTCGATCGTCTCCCCACCCCCGCCTAAACCGTACAACATCAGTTGGGCATTGGCCTCTAATCGATTCCATTTGACGACCAGAAGCCCTAGCCTGACTAGCAATCCAACATGCCTTTCGTAGGTTTCCGTCATGAATGCTCCTAAAGTAAAGAAGTGATGGTGAAGAACTTCTCGGCTAGCCCACCCTTGGCACGAACGCGCTGACGATCTTGAGCTGAAGCTCAAATACTGTTCTTGATAGATGCTCGAACATTTCGGCAGCCTTTTCTAGCTCCGGCTTGTCAAAAAGGAATTTTCCTATTAGCGCCTTTCGCTCTTGCTGTGTGTTGTAGGTGGGGCCGAAGATCTGCTCCACGGAGAAAACCCGTTCAAGCTCTGTATGGTCATATCCCGCATCTTTGAAATAATGCGATTCTCTCCACCGCCCGTGAATTATGCGATTTCTGATCGTCGCTTTTCTTCCGATTTTTTCGGTCGTTCGCTCCACCTCTTTTAGAAGTTCTTGATGTTTATGAAGATGCGCTCGTGCGGCAGCTTCGATAACTCTCAATTGAGCTTGAATACCAATAATCGAAATGAGAATTGATCCTGATTTATTCAGGTCAGTTGGTGTGCTGACAGAATTAAACAAAAACATCATTTGCCATTCGACCTTGGACCAGGCATCGATGGCGGCAGCAAACGCGATGTAGGTTTCGTCGCGCGTGGGACGAAAAGTCAAGTCCTTTGGTATTTCCGTCATGGCTTCACCGAATGCAAATTGAGAAGCTAATCTCGATATTCAGTCGCGAGTGAAGACGTCTCCTTACTTTAATGGAAACGCGCAAGGAACAACGAAAAGGGAGTGGAATCCAAAAATGGCGCTGGAAGGGGATCAGCCCTGCACTCGGCCTTTGCGATAGCCCCACCTCGCGCTATCCTCTCCCCGGCTTGGGGAGACATCACATGCGCTCCACCTCGGACACCGTCGCCGCGATCGGCCTCGCCATCGGCGGCGCTTTTGGCTTGGCGGGCACGTTCGTTGCCAGCGACGCGCTGCGCGAGACGGTCTGGACGACCGATGGCGTGGGCATCGTCGTCGCCACGGCGCTGCTGACGATGAAATACCAGCGGCTCGGCAATGAGCTCGTCGCGGCGGGCTTCCTCACTTTCCTGGCCGGCGAGAGCCTGCTTCTGGCCGGCAATGCGGCGGGCCTGCAGGCAAGTGTGCCTTCCTATGCCGGCGGCATTGCGCTGTGGGCGGCGGGACTGGTCATGGTCAGCGCGCAAGCCACCTTCGCGCTGTGGATGCGGCTCACGGCGTCCGTCGCCGCTGTGCTGTTCGCCGTCTCGGTCCTGATGATCCTGTGGGGCGCGCCGCTTTTGCCCATCTCGGCGCCGCTGCCGGCGCTCGGCTATCCGTTCCTGGTGCTGACCTTCATCGGCTGGATCTGGACTTTGCTGAAGCCGGAGCGTTGAGCGCGAAGGCGATGGCCGCGCCGCTCGAAATCCGCAACAGCCCGTCGGGAAAGATCCTGCCCGCCGTCGGGCCGTTCCTGCTCGGCGGCATTTTCGGCTTCGGCGCGCTGCAGGGCGTAGCTTCTGGCGCCAATGGCGGGCATGTGCTGTGGATCGCACTGCTCAGCGCCGCCTGCCTGGGGCTCGGCGTTTTCATCGCCCGCGGCGCCTTCGACAGTTCGGTCAAGGTGGTGCTGAACAGCCAAGGGTTCCGCGATGCTCGCGCCGGCGACGTGCTGGTGCCATGGAGCAAGGTGAGAAGCGTGCGGCTCGCCGCCGGCGGCAAGGGCGCGGCGATGCTCAATTTCGAGCTCACCGAGGAGCCGCCCGACGCAATCCGCTATTCCTCCGCCAACGCCTTCGGCCTGATGCCCTTCGGCAAAACCATTGTGCATATGGAAATCTCCTCGCTCGACGTGCGGGGAGAGGAGATGGTGGATGCGGTGAAGACATTCGCGCCGCATGTGGTGAGGCGCTGACTTTCCCTTCTCCCCCTGTGGGAGAAGGTGGCCGCGAAGCGGCCGGATGAGGGGTGTTCCAGCGGAGTGAGACGTCGGCTTTCCCTGGAGCACCCCTCATCCGTCTCGGCGCTGCGCGCCGAGCCACCTTCCCCCACAAGGGGGGAAGGGGAGGTCGCGCCCCGTCTCAACCCGTGCTCTACTCCACCAGGGGACCTCGCCATGATTCGCGCTCTGCTCGCCTTTCTTCTCCTCAGCACCCCGGCCTTGGCCGCCGACATGTCCGTCTTCGTGCGCAACCAGCGATCGGACGGCGTCGCGGTCGAGCTGTTCAGCCGCGACAGCCAAAAAGTCTGGCCGGGCGACGACAAGGTGTTCCTCATCCGCCCGAAGGCGCGAAAATCCGTGCCGATCTCCTGCGAGCCGGGCGAGCATATCTGCTGGGGCGCCTGGGTGAACGGCGACGATTCCGTCACCGCCGGCGTCGGCCCCGACAACGACCAGCCCTGCGACACCTGCTGCTTCATCTGCACCGAGCATTCCACCGAGACGGTGGATCTGGCCGAGTAGTGGCGCGCTTCCCCTTCTCCCCCTGTGGGAGAAGGTGGCTCGGCGCATAGCGCCGAGACGGATGAGGGGTGCTCCAGCGGAGTGAGACGCCGGATATTTGAGCGGGCACCAACATTGGCTAATCTTCCGCCATGCCGCACCAACCCGTAACCCCGGCCAAACGCAATTTCGCCCGGTCGATGCGCCGCGAGCCGACAGAGGCGGAAGACCCCTTATGGCACGAATTGCGCGGCCGGCGACTGGACAAATATCAAGTTCAAGCGGCAGGTGCCGATAGGCCGCTTCGTGGCGGATTTCGTCTGCGCCGAGGCAAAACTCATCGTCGAAATCGACGGCAGCCAGCATGCGGAGTCGCTCCGTGATCTGGAGCGCGACGCCGCATTGAAGGCGAGAGGCTTTCGCGTGCTGCGGTTCTGGAACGATGATGTGCTGAAAGAGCTGGATGCGGTCTGCGATACCATTATTGCGTATGTGAAAGATAAGAGTTTGCAGCCCTGGCGGTGATGCCACCGGGCGTCTTCGCCAAGCTGGAACTCCCCTCATCCGTCTCGGCGCTGCGCGCCGAGCCACCTTCTCCCACAAGGGGAGAAGGTGAAGTCCCCCAAATTCCGTCAGCCATTTTTCGCCGCCGCCCCTTGGCATATGCGCCCGCCATGTCATCATCCAACCATCGGCCGTGGGGGCCGATTCGACCTCGGGGGTTTTCATGTCTTCCACCTTCGCGCGCCGCGTTGCCGCCGCGCTTTCGCTTGCCGTCCTCATCGCGCCCGCCGCTCACGCCGGCGACGTCACCTTCCAGATCAAGAACAATCATCCCAACGCCATGCGCGTCGAGCTCTACAGCCAGGACCGCGACTATGTCTGGCCGGGCGAGGGCAAAGATTTCTATCTCGACGACGGCGAGACCAAGCAATTGCCGATCTCCTGCAACGAGGGCGAGAAGATCTGCTACGGCGCCTGGGTCGACGGCGATGAAGAAACCTATTGGGGCGTCGGCCCCAACAACAAGGAAACCTGCGAGGACTGCTGCTACACCTGCAGCGGCGGCCAGACCGAGGAGATCGACCTGGAGGAGTAGCTCTTCTCCTTCTCCCCTTGTGGGAGAAGGTGGATCGGCGCGCAGCGCCGAGACGGATGAGGGGTGCTCCAGCGGAGTGAGACGCCGGATACTTGAGCGGTCACCTACATCGGCCAGTCTTCTGCCATGCCCCACCAATCCGTAACCCCGGCCAAAAGGAATTTCGCTCGGTCGATGCGCCGTGAGTCGACCGACGCGGAGGACCGTCTATGGCAGGAATTGCGCGGTCGTCGTCTCGACAACATCAAATTTAGGCGGCAAGTGCCGATTGGTCGGTTCGTGGCGGATTTCCTTTGCGCCGAGGCCAAGCTCGTCGTTGAGATTGGCGGCAGCCAGCATGCGGAATCGCGCCATGACCAGGAACGCGATGCCGAGCTGAAATTCAGGGGCTTTCGCGTGCTGCGGTTCTGGAACGACGATGTGCTGAAGGATTTGGATGCTGTCTGCGACACCATCATTGCCTATGTGAGGGATGAGAGTCTGCAACCCTGGCGGTAGCGGTGCATCGGCGTTCCTGCCAAGCTGGAGCACCCCTCATCCGTCTCGGCGCTGCGCGCCGAGCCACCACCCGGCCCTTCGCAGGCTCAGGGCGTTCGAAGCTCGAAAAGCCAAGCAATTGGCTTTTCGTCCGCTAACGCGGACCGCTTCTCACCCCACAAGGGGAGAAGGGGAGTTCATTCTTGACGCCCCTCTCACCATCGCCCTAGCCTCGTCTCAACCCAACAGGAGACCCCACCCACATGGCAGGCACGGTCGAAGGCGAGAAGATCGACGTTTCCTTCAGCGGCAAGCGTTGCATCCATTCGCGCAATTGTGTGCTCGGCAACCCGCATGTCTTCGTGCCCAACGCGCCGGGCGAGTGGATCCACCCTGACGCGGCAAGCGTCGAGCAGGTCGTGGCGCTGGCGGAAAACTGCCCGTCGGGCGCCATCACCTACACCAGAAAAGATGGCGGGCCGCAGGAGAAGCCGCCGCTGGTCAACACCGTGCGGTTGCGCGAGAACGGGCCGCTGGCCGTGCATGCCGAGATCGTGCTCGGCGAGGAAACCTTGTTCCGCGCCACGCTCTGCCGCTGCGGCCTGTCGCAGAACAAGCCGTTCTGCGACAACAGCCACATCAAGGCCGGCTTCACCGCCACAGGCGAGCCGCCGCTGAAGGAAGCGCAGGTGCTGGATGCGCGGGACGGCCCACTGACGGTCACGCCCACATTCAACGGCCCGCTCAAGGTCGAAGGCAATGCCGAGATCGTCACCGGCACGGGGCATACCATCGCGCGGACCACCAAGGTTTTCCTCTGCCGCTGCGGGCATTCGGCCAACAAGCCGTTTTGCGACGGGTCGCATAAAAGAGTGGGGTTCGTGGCATGACAAACGCCGCGCCCGCCTTAGCTTAGGGGGAGGACTCTCAGGAGGAACCCACCATGCGCACCATGCTCGCCTTGCCTTGCTTGCCGTCGCAATGCCCGCCTTCGCCGCAAACCACGCGGTTGAGATCAAGGACATGAAATTTCACCCGGCCAAGATCAGTGTCGCCGTTGGCGACACGGTGACCTTTACCAACGCCGATTCCAAGACGCACACCGCCACGGCGGATGACGGCTCCTTCGATACCGGCCAACTCGCCAAGGGCAAACGCGCCAAGGTCAAGATATCGGCCGCCGGCGCGCATCCGTTCCATTGTGCGATCCACAGCTCGATGACGGGCACCGTCACGGCGAAATAGGAAACGCCGGCGCTTGAAAGACTGCTGCGCAGGCCGGCGCGAGGCCCCCCTCTCTGCCCTGCCGGGCATCTCCCCCTCAAGGGGGGAGATTGGCAGCTTGGACGCCGGCGCCCCTTTGCGACCTTGGCGATTGGCGAAAGCGCCGGCGACATCTGATCTCCCCCCATGAGGGGGAGATGGCCGGCAGGCCAGAGAGGGGGGCCTCGCGTCGACGTTTCCAATAAACCCCGGCGCCTCTCCCCTTGGCCCACCTCTCCCTTCTTTATCCGCCTGCCGGTATCGGCTAAGGGCTTCGCAACAAAGCCCTCGACCCTGGACCGCCTCACAGAAATGACCGCCAAGCCTCCCCCTCTCTTCCTCGGCATCGACACCGGCGGCACCTACACCGATGCGGTGCTGTGGTCGGAGGAAGGCGGCCCGAAGGGCAAGGTGCTGGCCAAGGCCAAGTCGCTGACCACGCGCCATGACCTCGCCGTCGGTATTTCCGGCGCGGTCGACGCGGTGCTGGAACAATCCAGGACCGATCCTGCCTCGATCAAACTGGTTTCGATGTCGACGACGCTCGCCACCAACGCGCTGGTCGAGGGCCAGGGCGGGCGCGTGGCGCTAGTCATGATCGGCTTTTCGGAGGCGGACCTCGCGCGCGACGGCCTGAAGACGGCGCTTGGCACCGATCCGGTGGTGTTCTGCCCCGGCGGCCACGACGTGCATGGCAATGCGGCAAAACTGGACCTTTCCGGGCTCGAGGCGGCGCTGCCGGAGCTTGGGCGTTCGGTATCGGGCTTTGCCGTCTGCGCCTATTTCGCCACCCGCAATCCGGCGCATGAGCTGGCGGCCCGCGACCTCATCCGCGACAAGACCGGCCTGCCGGTTACCGCCAGCCACGAGCTTTCCGCCAAGCTCGGCGGCCCGCGCCGCGCGCTCACCACTTTGCTCAATGCTCGCCTGATCTCGATGATCGACCGGCTGGTGGCGGCGACCGAAGGGTTTCTGGCCAAGCGCGGCATCGCCGCGCCGCTGATGGTGGTGCGGGGCGACGGCGCGCTGGTGTCGGCAGCGTTTGCCCGCCAGCGGCCGATCGAGACGATTCTGTCCGGCCCGGCCGCCAGCTTGGTCGGCGCGCGCCACATGACCGGGCTGGACGACGCCATGGTTTCGGATATCGGCGGCACCACCACCGATGTCGCCGTGCTCGACGGCGGCCGGCCGCGGCTTGATCCGGAAGGCGCCACCGTCGGCGGCTTCCGTACCATGGTCGAAGCCGTCGCCATGCGCACATTCGGCCTTGGCGGCGATTCGGAAGTGACGCTGGAAGACGGCGCGCTCGACCCGAAGATCCTGCTAGGGCCGCGCCGCCTGGTGCCGCTGGCGCTGTCCGGCATGGTGCATGGCGAGGCCGTCACCACCGAGCTGGAGCGCCAGCTGCGAGCGCCCAATCCCGGCCGCATGGACGGGCGCTTTGCCCTGCGCACCGGCGTGCCGGACCGGCTCGCCGCCGGTCTCACCGGGCCGGAGGCGAAGCTTTACGAGGCGATCGGCGCCACCCCGCTGGCGCTCGACCGGCTGCTCGCTTCCAACGCGCAGAACGCCACGCTGAACCGGCTGGTCGCGCGCGGTCTGGTGCATATTTCGGGCTTCACGCCGTCCGACGCCGCCCATGTGCTGGGAAAACAGGCCAATTGGCACGCCGCCACCGCCCGCCTCGGCGCCGAGTTGTTCGCCCGCCGCCGCGACGGCCGCGGCCAGACCATCGCGGCGACGCCGGAGGAGATTTCCGCTCGCGTGCTCGTCACGCTGACCCGCTGGTCGGCCGAATATATCCTCGAAACCGCCTTTGCCGAGGACGGGCTGGACGGCGCCGCCACGGTGGCGCATGCGCTGGTGCAGCGCGCCGTCGACGGCCATCCCGGCATCGCCCGCTTCACCGTCGCGCTCGACCGCCCGGTCATCGGCCTCGGCGCCTCCGCGCCGCTGCATTATGCCGGCCTGCCGCCGCTGATC
Source organism: Mesorhizobium sp. CA12 (assembly GCF_020165255.1). Lineage (NCBI taxonomy): Bacteria > Pseudomonadati > Pseudomonadota > Alphaproteobacteria > Hyphomicrobiales > Phyllobacteriaceae > Mesorhizobium > Mesorhizobium sp. CA12. Next base: position 230,045 of record NZ_JAIUHT010000009.1, on the reverse strand, counting down.
GGCAATGGCTGCATCGTGCCGGAAGACACGGATGTCGCCAACGCGCTCGGTGCCGTGGTCGGCCAGGTGCGCGTCTCGGCCGAAGCCCGCGTCAGCCAGCCCAAGGAGGGCCTTTTCCGGCTGGCGTCAGGGCAGACGGTGCGCGACTTCACCGAGGAGGACAAGGCGATCCAGGCAGCGCAAGCCGATGTGCGGGCGCTCGCCGCCGATCGCGCCAAGGACGCGGGCACCGACAGCGCCGAGATCCACGTTTCCACCGAGTTCAAGGTCTCGACCATCGAGGGCCAGCGCATGTTCATCGAGGCGCATGTGGTGGCCGTGGCCTCGGGACGGCCGCGGATTGCGGTGTGAGGGGCTTCCACCTTCTCCCCTTGTGGGAGAAGGTGGCCGCGAAGCGGCCGGATGAGGGGTGCTCCAGGGAAAGCCAGCGTCTCACTCCGCTGGAACACCCCTCATCCGTCTCGGCGCTTGCGCGCCGATCCACCTTCTCCCACAAGGGGAGAAGGAAAAGGCCGCGCCCCTCTACACCCTAAGCTGAATTGACCCCGCAACCCCAAACATGCCAAACGCCCGGCAAGCCACCTATCTGGAGACGTGCAGATGACCGACCGCATCGAGATCGCCGGGTTGCGGATTGCCCGGGAGCTCCACGACTTCGTCGCCGAGGAGGCGGTAGTCGGCACCGGCATCGACGCAGAAAAATTCTGGACCGGCTTTTCAGCCATCGTCCACGACCTCGCGCCGAAGAACCGCGCGCTGCTCGCCAAGCGCGACGCCATGCAGGAAAAGCTCGACTTCTGGTATCGCGCCAATGGCGCGCCGATCGACATGGAGGCCTACAAGAATTTCCTCAAGGAGATCGGCTATCTGGTGCCGGAAGGGCCGGACTTCAGCGTCAGCACGGAACATGTCGATCCCGAGATTGCGGTCGTTGCCGGGCCGCAGCTCGTCGTGCCGGTGATGAATGCGCGCTATGCGCTCAACGCCGCCAATGCGCGCTGGGGCTCGCTCTATGACGCGCTCTACGGCACCGACGTCATTCCCGAAACCGGCGGCGCCGAGAAGGGCAAGGGCTTCAATCCGGCGCGCGGCGCCAAGGTGATCGCCTGGGCGAAGGATTTCCTCGACCAGTCCGTGCCGCTGACCACCGGCAAATGGGCCGGCGTCAACGGGCTCTCGGTCGCCAATGGCGCGCTGAAAGCAGGCGAGGGCGCCGGCGCCACGACGCTCGCCGATCCAAGGCAGTTCGTCGGCTATCGCGGCGATGCCGCCACGCCGGAAGCGGTGCTTCTGGTCAAGAACGGGTTGCATATCGAAATCGTGATCGATCGCGCCAACCAGATCGGCAGGACCGACCCGGCCGGCATCGCCGATGTCCTCCTCGAAGCCGCCTTGACCACCATCCAGGACTGCGAGGATTCGGTCGCCGCCGTCGATGCCGAGGATAAGGTCGTCGTCTACCGCAACTGGCTCGGCCTGATGAAGGGCGATCTCACGGAAGAGATCACCAAGGGCGGCAAGACTTTCGTCCGCAAGCTCAACCCGGACCGCACCTACACCTCGCGCGGCGGCGGAACGCTTACGCTCCCCGGCCGCTCGCTGATGCTGGTGCGCAATGTCGGCCACCTGATGACCAATCCCGCGATCATCGACCGCGACGGCAACGAGGTGCCGGAAGGCATCATGGATGCGGCGCTCACCGCGCTGATTGCGCTGCACGATATCGGCCCGAACGGCCGCCGGATGAATTCCCGCGCCGCCTCTATGTATGTGGTGAAGCCGAAGATGCACGGGCCGGAAGAGGTCGCCTTCGCCGTCGAGATCTTTGATCGCGTCGAAGCGCTGCTCGGCATGGCCAGGAACACCATCAAGATGGGCATCATGGACGAGGAGCGGCGCACCACCGTCAACCTCAAGGAAGCGATCCGCGCCGCGAAGGAACGCGTGGTGTTCATCAACACCGGCTTCCTCGACCGCACCGGCGACGAGATCCACACCTCGATGGAAGCCGGCCCGATGATCCGCAAGGGCGACATGAAGCAGGCCGCCTGGATTTCCGCCTATGAGGCCTGGAATGTCGACACCGGCCTGGAATGCGGGCTCGCCGGCCACGCCCAGATCGGCAAAGGCATGTGGGCGATGCCGGATCTGATGGCGGCGATGCTGGTTGAGAAGATCGCCCATCCCAAGGCCGGCGCCAACACTGCCTGGGTGCCGTCGCCGACGGCGGCGACGCTGCACGCCACGCATTACCACAAGGTCGACGTGCACGCCGTGCAGGCGGCGCTGAGGAGCCGGCCGAAGGCGAAGCTCGACGATATCCTGTCGGTGCCGGTAGCAAGGCGGCCGAACTGGACGCCGGACGAGATCCAGCGCGAGCTCGACAACAACGCGCAGGGCATCCTGGGTTACGTCGTGCGCTGGATCGACCAGGGCGTCGGCTGCTCGAAAGTGCCCGATATCAACGATGTCGGCCTGATGGAGGACCGCGCCACGCTGCGCATCTCCTCGCAGCACATCGCCAACTGGCTGCGCCACAAGGTGTGCTCGGAAATCCAGGTGAGGGATTCGCTGCAGCGCATGGCGGCCATCGTCGACCGCCAGAATGTCGGCGACCCGCTCTACCGCCCGATGGCGCCGAACTTCGACAATTCCATCGCCTTCCAGGCAGCCTGCGACCTGGTGTTCAAGGGGGCGGTCCAGCCCAACGGTTATACGGAGCCGGTGCTGCATAAGCGGCGGCTGGAGCTGAAGGCGCGCGAGCAGTAGCGCGGCGCAAGCGGGCGCCGATCACGTAAACGAGATATCGAGGTGATCGGCGACCGGCCGGCAAGGCATTGACGATTTTCAATCTACCTACTAGTTGGTAGGCATTGAATGAAAGGAACCGTCATGCCTGCACGAATGAACCATGCCCAGTCCTCAAACGGCTGGCTCAAAAGCTACTATTTTCTGCGGTTTGCCGTGTCGGCGGCCTGGGTCGCGGTAGCCTTCACCGTCGCGAAGTCGGTTCCGACGCTCGCCGCGGTCATGCTGGTTGCCTATCCCCTCTGGGACGCGCTCGCGAACTATATCGACGCGCAGCGCAGCGGCGGCTTGGGCCGCAACAAGTCGCAGTTGCTTAATCTCGCCGTCAGCATCCTCACCGCGATCGCGGTTGCCATCGCGCTTGGCCGCAGCATGAATGCGGTGCTCGCAGTCTATGGGGTCTGGGCGGTCGTCTCCGGCGCGTTTCAGCTTCTCACCGCGGCGCGTCGCTGGAAGAGTAACGGCGCCCAATGGGCGATGATCCTGAGCGGCGCGCAATCGGCGCTGGCCGGCCTCTTTTTTGTCAAGATGGCGGGCGGCGCCGAGGCCATCGGCATCGCCAATGTCGCGCCCTATGCCGCTTTCGGCGCCTTCTACTTCCTCGTGTCCGCCGTGTGGCTGTCGGTCAGCGATATCCTTCGCAAGTCGCCGCAGGCCGTGCGTTGAGATTTCCTCCGCCGGAGGTTAGGCATGTCCATGGACAAGCCCTCGAACACCGCCGATGACATACTGGCCGCCGCGCGACGCTTCATCGTCGCCGGCGGCTATAACGGGTTTAGCTACGCAGATATCGCCGACGTGGTCGGTATACGCAAAGCCAGCATCCATCATCATTTCCCGAGCAAGGTCGACCTGGTGCAAAGCCTGGTCAGGCGCTACCTCGAGGATGCCGTGACGGGCATGACGGAGCTAGAGCGCAGTGTGCCTGCGCCGCCTCAGTTGCTGCGCACCTATGCCGACTTCTGGGCGCAGTGCATCGAGGATGCGAGCAGGCCGATCTGCGTCTGCGCGCTGCTTGCCAGCGAGCTTCCGGCCCTTCCGCCTGAGGTGGCCGCGGAGGTCCGGGCCTATTTCCGGTTTCTCTCGGGGTGGCTGACCGGCGTTATCGAGCGCGGCGCCGCGCAAGGCACATTGACGATCGCCGCCGCGCCGCGCGTGGAGGCGGAAGCCTTCATGGCGACCGTGCACGGGGCGATGATTTCCGCGCGGGCCTATGGCGATGGATCGAGCTTCGCCATGATCCTGGCACCGACGCTGCAGAAGCTGATCCCGGCGCAGATTGAAGAGGGATGAAAGCCCGATACGCCCGCTTCACGCCGCCTGCGCCATGCGCTCCGCGCTCATCCTATAGGAGATCGCCTCGGCGAGATGGATACGGCCGACGGTTTCGCTGGCGTCGAGGTCGGCCAGCGTGCGCGCCACTTTCAGCACGCGGTGATAGGCCCGCGCCGAAAAGCCGAGCTTTTCGCTGGCGTCCCTGAGCAGCGTCAGCCCAGCGCTATCGGGCTTGGCGATCTCTTCGATGATGGACGGCGGGCAGTGCGCGTTGGTGGTGGCGCCCGCGCCCAGTCTTTCCAGCCTTTCGCGCTGCATGGCGCGCGCACGCGCCACGCGCTGCGCCACCGAAGCGCTCGTCTCGGCCTTGTCCGGCCGGATGAGGTCGCTTGCCGAGACCGCCGGCACCTCGATCCTGAGGTCGATGCGGTCGAGCAGCGGGCCGGAAATGCGCGCCTGGTACTCGGTGCGGCAGCGGTCGCCGCGCAGGCAGCGATAGCCGGGCTCGCCCGACATGCCGCAGCGGCACGGATTCATCGCCGCCACCAGCTGGATGCGCGCCGGATAGGTGACGCGGTGGTTGGCGCGCGCGATCATGCAGTCGCCGGTTTCCAGCGGCTGGCGCAGCGCATCCAAGGTCTGCGGCGTGAATTCCGGCAACTCGTCGAGGAACAGCACACCGTGATGGGCGAGCGAGACCTCACCCGGACGCGCGCGCAGCCCGCCGCCCACCATCGCCGCCATCGAGGCCGAATGATGCGGGGCGCGGAACGGCCGCCGGTCGGTCAGCTTGCCTTCGCCGAGCTCGCCGGCGACGGAAGCGATCATCGACACTTCGAGCAGCTCCTTCGGCGCCAGCGGCGGCAGGATCGAGGGCAGGCGCTGCGCCAGCATCGACTTGCCCGAGCCGGGCGGCCCGACCATGAGAAGGTTGTGGCCGCCGGCGGCAGCCACTTCGACCGCCCGCTTGGCGCTCTCCTGGCCCTTAATGTCGGCGAGATCCGGCAGGTCGCGCGCGGCAAGCTGGATGCCGGCCTCGGGCCGCGACAGCACCTGCGTGCCGCGAAAATGGTTGGCGACGGCAATCAGGCTGCGCGGTGCAAGGATGTCGAAATCCTTGCCTGCCCAGGCCGCCTCCGGGCCGCAGGCGAAGGGACAGATCAAGCCCTTGCTTTCGGCATTGGCGCCGATCGCCGCCGGCAGTGCGCCGGCCACGCCAGCGATGGTGCCGTCGAGCGACAATTCGCCAAGCACCACATAACCGGCCAGCATGTCGCCCGGGATGGCGCCGAGCGCCGCCATCAGGCCGAGCGCGATCGGCAGGTCGTAATGGCTGCCTTCCTTGGGAAGATCGGCCGGCGCGAGATTCACCGTCACCTTCTTCGACGGCATCGACAGGCCCGACGCATGCAGCGCCGCCTGCACGCGCTCGCGGCTTTCGGCCACCGCCTTGTCCGGCAGGCCGACGATCTGCATGCCGACCTTGCCCGGCCCGACCATCACCTGGACATCGACCGGCAAGGCCTCGATGCCCTGGAAAGCGACCGTGCGAACCCGCGCTACCATTTATCCGAACCCCCGGCCTCAACGCGCCCGCATTCACCATCGGGCCGCGAGCGCGTAAAGTCCAGACAACCATAGATTTTCGAAACACGCAAGAACATTACAGGAACATCTATCCGCGAAGATGATGGATTTCGGCCAAAGCTCCTTCTGGACTAAAAGGCCGAGGCGCGCCCGAGCAGCCGCTATCGCCGCGTGCTCTCGACCTGTTGAACAAGGCGAGCAGTCCCTCCGGCAATCGGGCTGTTGCCGTCTAGGCGGTGATGAAGGCATCGACCGTGCCTGAAAGCGATCGATCGATTGCGATGTGGGGTGGAAGCCACTCCATGACAGGATATCGGAAAGGCCAAGGCATGGCGAGCCGGCGCAAAGAGCCGCTTTCCAGAAAAATCTCATTTACAAGGTCTATGAACCGCCGGCGGTCTCGCTCAACTCGTTTCAAAGTTTGCGAACGAATGTAAGCCCGGGGGATTCGTCGCTCCTTCAGCGCTAAGACAGCCTCCGCGATGGATCGAGGGTCGGGTGGAACTGTAAGCGAATATTCGTCATCGAGATAAAGGTCTCGACCCCCATGGTTCGGGGTCGTGACAACAGGTAGCCCCGCGAGAAGATACTCTGTGCTGGCGAACATTGGTCCCTCTATTGCAGAGAGACAAATTCCCACGGCTGCACGATTTAGATGCATGTTCACATAAGCCGGCGCCAATCGAACAGGTTTGCCGGTGCTGTCAAACTCATTGATAAACACGTGACCCGGCGCGAGCTCCCTGTGCCGATTTATCCGCGCCCTTTCCGACTCCGTCGTGGATGACCCCACTGAATCACGATAAAAGACAAATGCACAACGCTCGATGCCAAGGGACAAGTCGTGGCGTTTCCACGAAGCCAGTTGCGCATTGTATATTGCATCGAATTCTACAGGGATGTCCTCGAGGGGCCTGAATATGTATTCGGAGGTTGTTGAAGTCTTGTTATGCAGGACGGCGGCCTCACCGGACTGATTCAAGAGATCAGCCTCGGCTTGTGTGTTGGATAGGAAGATTAGCGAGTGACGGGGGTTCCCAAGTCTATGCAGAACGGCATAGGTCCGGATCATTTTGACGCTGGAATTGTTTTCGATGGACCAGGTTGGCGAGATGAGAAACCAGGCACGGTGACTGCGTGGAAGGAGAGGCATGTGACTTGCCAATCCAAGGGGCGTACCGGACATTCCCGAATAGGATATGAACGGATCATCCGACAGCAAACTTGCCTGAAGAGCAGGTTGCGACTTCGCGGAAGAGTACCACCCTTTCCGGAGATAGCGGCGATGACGCAACATTGCTCCGACAATCTCGGATACGGTAGGAGGCCGATATCCGTGCTGCAGAGTCAACATGCGGCAATTACGCGGCCGATTTCAGCCGCTTCCCCTCAACGCAATCCCAGAACAGGCTGGCGATATCCGCGCCACCAAAACGCTGCACTTCGCGCACGCCGGTCGGCGAGGTGACGTTGATCTCGGTCATATAGTCGCCTATCACGTCGATGCCGACCAGGATGAAGCCGCGCTCCCTGAGCGCCGGTCCGATGCGGGCGCAGATCTCGCGCTCGCGCTCCGTCAGCTCGGTCTTCTCGGCGCGGCCGCCGACATGCATGTTGGAGCGGGAATCGTGCTCGGCCGGCACGCGGTTGATGGCGCCCACCGGCTCGCCGTCGATCAGGATGATGCGCTTGTCGCCCTTGCGCACGTCCTTGAGATAGCGCTGCACGATATAGGGCTCGCGGAACAGCTGGCCGAACATTTCGAGCAGCGAGGCGAGATTGCGGTCGGCCTCGTGCAGATGGAAGATGCCGGCGCCGCCATTGCCGTAGAGCGGCTTGACGATGATGTCGCCGAACTCCTTGCGGAAGGCTGCCACTTCCTGGGGATCCTTGGTGATCAGCGTTTCCGGCATCAGGTCCGGGAATTCGGTGACGAAGATCTTCTCCGGGCTGTTGCGCACCCAGGCTGGGTCGTTGACCACCAGCGTCTTCGGATGGATGCGCTCCAATATGTGCGTGGTGGTGATGTAATTCATGTCGAAGGGCGGGTCCTGGCGGAGCAGCACGACGTCCATGTCGGAGAGGTCGGTGCGCACCTTCTCGCCCAGCGCGTAATGGTTGCCCTTCTCGTCGCGCACCTGCATCTCCTCGACGCGCGCGAACACCTTGCCGCCCACCATCGACAGCCGGTCGGGCGTGTAGTGGAAAAGCTTGTGGCCGCGCCGCTGCGCCTCCAGCGACAGCGCGAAGGTCGTGTCGCCGGCGATCGACACGGTGGAGACATGGTCCATCTGGACGGCGATCTTCAACGGCATTTGCGGCTCTCCGGGGAACTCAGACGCCCGATATAGGGAAATCGGCGGCGCCTGCCAATCGTGCTCGCTTGGTGCAGACGCTCAGCGGTCGAAGACCAGCCTGGAGTAGCCGAGGAAGGACAGCGCCATCGCGACGATCGAGGCAAAGGCCAGCGCGGCCAGCGGCGGCAGCGCCGGCAGGGCGAACAGGACGGCGCAATAGACTAGATAGTTGACGACGCCGGCGGCGACGCCGACACCGCCATAGCGGGCGCCTTCCTGCGCGATGCCCCGGCTCGACGGCGCGAAGGTCAGATGGCGGTTGATCTGCCAGGTGACGCAGAGCGCGAAGCCGATCGACAGCAGGCGCGCCGCCATCGGGCCGAGCGGCGTGGCGGCAAGCAGCAGCCAGAGCGCCGCGGCGTCAGCAACGAAGCCGATGCCGCCGGTAAGGATGAAGCGGACGAGGCGGTCCACTATGCCGCCCGCGAGGACTTGCCCGCCTCGCTCTTGGGCGAGGCCTGTCCGGATATTCCGCGCTCGGCCCGGCCGGAGGAAATCGACAGATAGAAGATGCGCTTCTGCTCGGCCCGCCCGCGCGACACCGAATCGAGGATCAGCCCGGTCATCATCGACAGCATGGCCAACAGCAGCATGCCGATCGACAGCACCCAGGTCGGCATGCGCGGCACCAGCCCCGTCTGCGCGAACTCGACCAGCACCGGGATCATCAGGCCGATGCTGGCCGCCAGGAAGAACAGCGCGAACGTGCCGAAGAAGCGCAACGGCTGCGTCTCCTTCACCAGCATGGCGAACATCCACAGTATCCTGGCGCCGTCGCGGAAGGTCGACAGCTTCGACGACGAGCCTTCCGGGCGGCGGCCGTAATCGAGCGCCATCTCGCTCACCGGCAGCTTGAGCTGCGAGGCATGCACCGACATCTCGGTCTCGATCTCGAAGCCGCCGGAAACGGCCGGAAAGCTTTTGACGAAGCGGCGCGAAAACACCCGGTAGCCGGAGAAGATATCGGTGAAGTCGGTCCCGAACAGACCCTTGTAGAGGCGGTTGAAGATGCGGTTGCCGAAAGCGTGGCCGTTGCGGCCGGCATCGTCGCTCACGCCGCGCCTGGTGCCCACCACCATGTCGGAGCGCTCGGTCTGCAGGACGTTGATCAGCTGCGGCGCATCCTCCGGCGCATAGGTGCCGTCGCCGTCGGCCATCACATAGATATCCGCGTCGATGTCGGCGAACATGCGCCGCACCACATTGCCCTTGCCCTGCCGCGGCTCGCGCACGACGGTGGCGCCGGCGGCTCGGGCTTTCAGCGCAGTGAGGTCCTTGGAATTGTTGTCGTAAACATAGATCGCGGCCGAAGGCAGCGTCTCGCGGAAGCGCCGCACGACGTCGCCGATCGTCAGCTCCTCGTTGTAGCAAGGCAGGAGCACGGCGATGACCGGCTCGTGGCGGACTGCATGCGGCATGTCTGTCTCCGGACGCCCGATCCAGCCTCCGGCCGTCCTCATGCCGGCCCTGTCGAGCCGTTTTACTATTTATTGAAGCCGTTAAGGCTAGGTTTAAAACCGATCCTCTCCCTTCAAAGGCCACAGCAATGGGCACAGCCGAGACCGGCGCCGCCGCCTGGAAGTCCGATCTGGCGCTGGCGCTGCTTGCGGCCCTGCTCGCATTCGCTATCAATGCATGGGCCGGGTTTGGCCAACTGACCGATGCCGGCGGCGACAACGACAATCTGCTGCGCCTCGTCGAGGTCCGCGACCTGCTCGCCGGTCAGGGCTGGTTCGACCTGCACCAATACCGGATGGGGCTGGAAGGCGGCTTCGTCATGCACTGGTCGCGGCTGGTCGACGCGCCGATCGCCGCCATCGCATTTGCCGCCTCGGCGCTCACCGGCAGCAGGCCGCTCGGCGAGGACGTGGCGCAGGTGATGTGGCCGGCGCTGCTCTTCTGGTCGACCTTGTTCTTTACCGCCCGCGCCGCGCGCAGCTTCGGCGGTGGCGGCGCGGTGCTGCCCGCCATCCTGATCGGCGCCGCCGGCTATTATTTCATCGGCATCTACGATCCCGGCGCGCTCGATCACCACAACGCCCAGCTGATGCTGACCATGGGGAGCCTCGCTTTGCTGCTCGATGCGCCCTCCCGACGCTGGGCCGCATTCTTGTCCGGCCTCTGCGCGGCGCTGACGCTCGCCGTCGGCATGGAAACCGTGCCCTACGTCGCCACCATAGGTGTTTGCGTGGCGCTGCTGTTCGTCGCCGATCCAGGCGGCGAACGGGCGATCGCCCGGGATTTCGGCCTCGGCTTCGCCGGTGTCGCGGCGCTTGTCTTCGCCATCACCGTTCCGCCTTCCGCATGGGGCGTGGCGCAGTGCGACGCCTTCTCGGTCGCGCAGTTCGTCGTCGCGGCCATTGCCGGCGTGGGGCTTGCCGCTATCGCCTCCGTCGAGCCCGCCGCCGGCAGCTGGCCGCGCAGGCTGGGGTCGCTTGCCCTTCTGGGGGTCGTGCTCGGCGTGGTCGTAGCGGTGCTGTTCCCGCAATGCCTCTCCGCGCCTTATGCCTCCCTCGATCCACGCCTCAAGGAACTGTGGCTCGACCATATCGACGAGGCCCAGTCGCTGTTCGCGCTGCTTGTCCGCGATCCGGCGCGCGTGGCGGCGCGTTACGCCACGCCGCTGATCGCGATCGTCCTGATGGCACGGCACTTGCGCCGCGGCGGCTGGCGGCGGCAGGACAGCCTCGTTGCGGCACTGCTCGTCGTCGCCTTCGCGGTCGGCGCCTGGCAGGTGCGCGGCACCACCTTCTCGATCGCCTTTGCCGTCGTTCCGCTGTCGGCCTGGATCGCCAAATGGCGGGCGCGGGCCGAAACAAGCTCCTCGCTGGGCGTGGCGCTGCGCCTTGCGGCCGTCTGGCTGATCTCGATGAACCCGGTCTGGACAGGCGTCGCCGCGGCCGCCTCGGTCGCCTTGGAAAAAGACAAGCCCGTCGCCGACGGCGGCACCACGGACATGACTTGCCAGAAGAAGGCCAGTTTTGCGCCACTCGGCGGCATGGCCGATACCACCGTGCTGACGATCTCCAATCTCGGAGCGCCGGTCCTCGCTTATAGCGGCCATCGCGTTTTCGCCGGCCCCTATCACCGCAACGTCGCCGGCAATCTCCTGGCGCTGGACGCCTTTCTCGGCTCAGCCGATGACGCACGGGCAATCGTCGAGGCGCATCGCGTCGGCCTCGTCGCCATCTGCCGCGGCAATGTCGAGACCCTGATCCTGACCCGGAAGGCGCCGCAGGGTTTCCTTGCCGGCCTGCTGCGCGGCTCCGTGCCGGACTGGCTCGAGCCGATCGGCGAGAAAGGCAGCCCGATCGAGCTCTATCGCCTAAAGCAAGCTGGCTAAAGCAATTCCTGAAGGTGCGAAACGGCGTTTGCTGCGCAATTGCATTCCAGAAGAGACCGTTCGATACTTATATTAGCAATTATGCATAAACGAATATTGGAGGTTGGGCTGCCATTTCTTGTCCAAAGCTGAGCCGGCGACGTGCCAAGCAGCTTCTGGACGATGGAAAAATCGATTTTCCGATACTTTTCCTAAACGCTTTGCTGCCACTCTGGCCATAAATACCGACATCAGAACAGAGGCATGATGCAAACGACGTTTGGCACCGGCCAGCCAGGCAAGGAAAATACGGATCTAGCCTTCACGGATTCGTTGACCGGGCTCGGCAACCATCGTCGCTTCTTCGACAAGGTCGATCGCCTGATCAGCGACCGCGCCGACGATCCCGCGCCCTTTACCGTCGGCATCCTCGACCTCGACGGCTTCAAGCCGATCAACGACCTGTTCGGCCACAAGGCCGGCGACGACATCCTGATCCAGGTGGCGATGCGGCTGCGCGCTTCGATGGACGGCTATTCCACGGTCTGCCGCATCGGCGCCGACGAGTTCGCCTACCTCTATCCGATGGTGTTCTCGGAGGAGCAGGCGGCCGAGACGTCGCGCATGCTGATCGAGATATTGTCGGCGCCCTATGATGTCGGCGAGCGCACCGCAAGGCTTTCGGCCTCGGTCGGCTGCTCGCTGTTCTATTCCGGCGACGAGACCACCGAGATCCTTCTCAACAAGGCCGAGACCGCGCTCTATCACGCCAAGCGTTCGGGCCGCGGCCGCGTCGTCGTCTACACCCGCGAGATGGAAGAGGCGGCCAAGCGCGTCACCCGCATCGAGCAGGCGCTGCGCCGCGCCGTCTCGGCCGGCGAGGTCGAACCGCATTTCCAGCCGATCGTCGATTTGAGCAGCCGCCGCACCATCGGCTTCGAGACGCTGGCGCGCTGGACCGACCGCGACCTCGGCGTCGTGCCGCCATCCGTCTTCATCCCGATCGCCGAGGAACGCGGCATCATCGGCCCGCTGTCGCAGCTGGTGCTGCGCAAGGCGGCGGAGGCGGCGCGCAGCTGGCCGAAGGAGCTGTTCTTGTCCTTCAACCTGTCGCCCTCGCAGCTCGTCGACCAGAACACCGGCCTGCATATCCTGGCCATCCTCGACCGCACCGGCTTCGATCCGCGCCGGCTGGAGATCGAGATTACCGAGACTGGCCTGATGAACGATCCGGCCTCGGCCGAGAAGATCGTCGAGGACCTGCGCCGCGTCGGCATCCGCGTCTCGCTCGACGATTTCGGCACCGGCCAGTCGTCGCTCGGCCGCCTGCGCGAGTTCCATTTCGACAAGCTCAAGATCGACCGCGCCTTCGTCTCCTCCATCCTCGACGACCGGCCGTCGGAGCACATCATCCGCGCCATCCTCGCCATGTGCGAAGGGCTCGGCATGGATGTTGTCGCCGAAGGCATCGAGGACGAAGCGCAGGCCGACCGCCTCGTCCAGTTCGGCTGCGCTGGCGGGCAGGGCTATCTGTTCGGCAAGCCGGCCGATGCCGACGCCACGCTCGGCTATCTGCGAGATTCCTATCGCGGCGCGCTGCACGCAAAGGCGATCTGACTAGTTCCCCAGCACAGGGGATTTTGACCGATCGGCTCTGTTTGCGTTGATCGCATGCGCTGGAGATTGGCCGAAACGCCCATCGCGATCGTCATTCCAGGGCGGAGCAGGAGCGAAGCTCCGTCGCGAAGACCCTGGAATCCATGCCGTTACCTTCGCCAAGGATCGCAACGGAGCAGAATTTTTGCACCGTGGCGGCGCTTCCAAGTCACGGAATGGATTCTACGGTCTGCGCGCGTCGCTTCGCTCCTTGCTCCGCCATAGAATGACGAGGTTGGGGCGACTTCAACCAATCCCCGGCGTTGTGCTGATTTCACGGAAATGAACGGAAAATCTTGCACCAAGACAAACGGCAACCTTTCAAAATCCCTATGTCGGGGAACTAGAGCTTTCCGGCTGTTCGGAAGACCGGCCGCCGCCGCCTGCGGCGCGTCGATCATTTGTCGGACATAAGCTATCGAAACCGCCATTTCGTCCTTGCTCCCGGGCCCGGCGTGGCTAGGATGCGCGCCGGCAAAACGGGAGAACGGATCATGATGCCATCGGCGCGTTTCGCCGACCTCGACGGCGCCTCGGTGCTGATCACCGGCGGCGGTTCCGGCATTGGTGCTGCGCTCACCGAAGGCTTTATGCGGCAGGGCGCCAAGGTCGCTTTCATCGACATCGCCGACAAGCCAAGCACCGCCCTTGCCGACCGGCTGGAGAAGGAGCTCGGCCGACGCCCGCTCTACCTCAGCGCCGACCTGCGCGACATCGACGCGCTGCGCGCCGCCGCCGCGAAGGCGGCCGAGACGCATGGCGACGTCACGGTGCTGGTCAACAATGCCGCGCTCGACGAGCGTCACGCAGTGGAAGACGTCACCGTCGAGTTCTGGGACAACAACCTTGCGATCAACCTGCGCCCGCATTTCTTCACCGCCCAGGCCGTGGCGCCCGGCATGAAGCGGGCCGGCGGCGGCTCGATCATCAACTTCACCTCCACCTCCTATCTGATCAACCACCCCGATATGCCGGCCTACACCGCGGCCAAGGCGGGCATCCTCGGCCTGACCAAGGGCCTTGCCGGCAAGCTTGGGCAGGACCGCATTCGCGTCAACGCGGTGGCGCCAGGCTGGGTCATCACCGAACGGCAACGCAAGCTCTGGGTCACCGACGAGGCGCTCGCCGCCCATGTCGCCAAGCAGTGCATCAAGGATGTCATGCAGCCCGACGACATGGTCGGCACGGTGCTGTTCCTGGCGTCGGACGCCTCGCGCATGCTGACAGCCCAGATGCTGATCGTCGATGGAGGTTTCCTGTGAGCCCGGCACCAGCGGTCGCCGCGCTCGACTGGGGCACGACCAGGCTCAGGGCCTGGCTGCTCGACGGCTCGGGCAAGGTGCTTGCCGAGCGGCGCGGCGATGACGGGTTGATCACCGCCCGCGAAAAGGGCTTTTCGAACGTGTTGGAAGGCCATCTTGCCGCGATGGGCGCGCCGGACATGTTGCCGGTCATCATCTGCGGCATGGCCGGTTCTCGGCAGGGCTGGATCGAGGCGCCTTACGTCACCGTGCCGGCGCCGATCGGCGCGATCTTGCGCGGCGCCGCCCGCATCGCGGGCTCGCGCCGCGACATCCGCATCGTGCCCGGCCTCGCGCAGCGCCTGGCCGACGCGCCCGACGTCATGCGCGGCGAGGAAACCCAGCTTGCCGGCGCCGGTTTGCCGGCAAAGGGGCGCCACCTCGTCTGCATGCCCGGCACGCATTCGAAATGGGTCGCGGTCGCGGACGGCGCGGTCACGGGCTTCGGCACCTGGCCCACCGGCGAATTGTTCTCCGTGCTGGCCACGCACTCGATCCTGAAACACTCGCTGGGCGAGCATCCCGCTCCGGTTGCCGCGGGCAGCCCGTTCTTCCGTCAGTGGTGCGAGCGGGCTTTGGGCGAAGGCGGCGACGTCACCTCGAAACTGTTTGCCATCCGCGCCGCCGGGCTTCTGCAGGATCTGCAGCCCAATGATGCGGCGGCCTGCCTGTCCGGGCTTCTGATCGGCGGCGAGATCGCCTCGGCAAGGCGCCGCTATGGCGCCAGCGATGCGCCGGTGGCGCTGATCGCCTCCGGCGCGCTGGCCGAGCTTTATGGCACAGCGCTGAGCCTCGCCGGCCTTGCCTTTCGCAGCGTGGACGCCGATGAAGCGGTGCGCGCCGGCCTCGTCGAGGCCGCGCGCGAGAACGGCATGATTGGAGGCGCTTCATGAGCCAGACCGCACACTTCCCGAAACTGAAGCGCGGCCTTGTCGCCATCCTGCGCGGCCTGAAGCCGTCCGAGGCGGTGGCGATCGGCCGGGCGGTCCACGATGCCGGCATCGAGGCGATCGAAGTGCCGCTCAATTCGCCGGAGCCGTTCCTCTCCATCGCCGATCTGGTCAAGGCGCTGCCGAAAAGCGCGCTGATCGGCGCCGGCACGGTGCTGACGGCGACGGACGTCGATGCCTTGCACAAGGCCGGCGGCAAGTTGCTGGTCAGCCCCAACATCGATGCCGAGGTCATGGGCCGTGCCATGCAATACGGCATGGTGACGATGCCTGGCGTGTTCACGCCGACCGAAGCGTTCCAGGCGATCCGCCTCGGCGCCTCGGCGCTGAAATTCTTCCCGGCAAGCGTGCTTGGATCGAGCGGCATCGCGGCGATCCGCGCCGTGCTGCCGGCAACGACGCTTGTCGGCGCCGTCGGCGGCGTTTCCGACAAGGATTTCGCCGGCTACAAAGCGGTCGGCGTCAGTGTCTTCGGGCTGGGATCGAGCCTCTACAAGCCGGGCGCGAGCGTCGAGGACGTGGCGCAGCGCGCCCGCGCCGCGGTCGCCGCCTGGGATGAAGCTTTCGGAGTGGCGTGATGAATGGCGTTTCGGTTTTTTCCGACCATATCTGCGAGCTCGGCGAGGGCCCGAGCTACGATCCCGCCGCCGACACGCTGTTCTGGTTCGACATTATCAACGGCAAGCTTCTGGAAAAGCCGCTCGCCGGCGCGCTGAAAGTGCATGATCTAGGCGTCATGGCCAGCGCCATTGCGGTCATCGACGCCGACCGCCAGCTGATCGCCACCGAGGTCGGCCTGCAAGTCCGGGACGTCAAGACCGGCAAGCTGACGCTGCACACGCCGATCGAGGCCGACAATCCGCTGACGCGCTCCAACGATTCGCGGGTTCATCCCTGCGGCGCCTTGTGGACCGGCACGATGGGCAAGGACGAGCAGAAGGGCGCCGGGTCGATCTACTGGTTCTTCAAGGGCGAATTGCGCAGGCTGTTTTCGGGCATCACAGTCTCGAATTCCATCTGCTTCTCGGAGGACGGCAAAATCGCCTACTACACCGACACCGCGACCGGGCTTCTGATGCGCGTTGCCTGCGATCCGGCGACCGGCCTGCCGGCCGGCGAAGTGAAAGTGTTCGTCGATCATCGCTCCTCGAAAGGCTATATCGACGGTTCGGTCGTCGACCGCGACGGCGTGCTGTGGAATGCCGTCTGGGGCGGCAAGGCGGTTAAGGCCTATGCGCCAGACGGCACGCTGTTGCGCGAGATCGCCATGCCGGTGACGCAGGCCTCCTGCCCCGCTTTTGTCGGTTCAAAGGCCGACCGGCTGGCGGTGACCTCCGCCTGGAAAGGCAAGGACGAGAAGCAGCGCGCGCTCGACCCGCAGGCCGGCATGACCTTCCTGCTCGACATTCCAGTCAAGGGGCGCTTCGAGCCGCGCGTGCTGATCGCATAATTCCTCGACACAGGGGTTTTGAAAGCGTCCTGGTTGTCGGCAGGCAAGGTTTTCACCGTTCATTCCATGAAATCAGCGCAAACGCCGGAGATTGGCCGAGCCTCTCAACTCGTCATTCCAGGGCGAAGCAGCCGCGAAGCGGCGTCGCGGAGACCCTGGAATCCATTCCGTGACCTCGGCCGAAGGGCGCAGCGGAACAGAATTCTGCACCGCGAGCGGCGCCTCGATGTAACGGAATGGATCCTCGGGTCTGCGCGCGTCGCTTCGCTCCTTGCTCCGCCCGTGGATGACGATTGTGATGGGGTTTCGGCTAATCTCCGAGGCATGCCGCCCCAAGGCAAACATAGCCGGCGGTCAAATCCCCGTGCTGAGGAATTGGAGCAATCTTCGCCGTAGTGTTTCATCCGGAATTGCATCAAACAAGAGATGAGGTGGCCGGCTTACTGTCGCGCAATCGCCTCGGTTCGGTCGGTTTCCCGCAAGCCGGCCACTTCGGGCATGCGATGGTACGCGCCTGATTTCCCGGAGCTTTCGATGCCGCAGCCGACCTTGATCCTTGTCTACGAACCGGAAAAACCCTGTTTCGACCGGCTGGTCGCCCAGGGCTATCCAGCGGAGCGCGCCATCGAGATCTCGTCCTATCTGGCGCAGTCGACCGATCTTGCGCCGGAATTCAACCAGCTTGCCGAGGCTTGCGAAAGGCGCGGCCTCGCCTTCAGGCCTGTCGAGCTCGACAACGCGGCGCCGGTTCTGGCGGGGGCCGATCCGGCAACGACGCTGGTCTGGACGCTTACCGACGGTATCGCCTACTTCCGTGGCGGCGCAGCACCGGCGCTGGCGCGGCTAAAGGGGCTGCGCACCGTCGGCGCCGACGATTCGCTGTTCGCGCTCTGCCAGGACAAGCTGCGTTCCGGCGCCGTGCTCGGCGCGCTCGGCCTGCCGGCGCCGCAGGCCGGCCTTGCGCGCAACGGCACATGGCTGGTCGAGCCACCGGCCTCGCCCAAGGGCTGGTTCGTGAAACCCAACCGGCTCGGCGCCAAGATCGGCATTTGGCCGGATTCGCGCACCGCCGATCTCGGCCATGCGCTGGAGCTTAGCCGGCGTATTTTTTCGCATTACCGCGACGATGTCGTCGTCCAGCCCTATGTCGCCGGCCGCAACGTGCGGGCGAGCTTCCTCGGGCTCAAACAGGAAACCGGCACGGACGCGCTCGGCATCGTTTTTGTCGATTCCGGCGGCGATTTCCAGACCATGGCCGATTCGATGGCGCTCTATGGCGGGACCGGCCAGGCGGCGAAGGATGCCGGCACCTATGCCGAGCCGGAGCTCGAGGCCGTCGGCGCGAGTCAGCCGGAGGCGGACCGAAAAATCCGCGCCATCGCGCAGAAACTGATAAGCGGTCTCGGGCTGCGGGATGTCTTTTCCGTCGATTTCAGGGTCGAGGCCGACGACACCGTGCACCTCATCGAGTTCGAAGTCTGCCCCGGCCTGCCTTGCTTCGATTTCCGCGACTATTGCCGCAAGCAGTGGGGGATGAGCCTTGCGGACGCGATGGCGGAGACGGCCGCCATTAGGTTGATGTCGTGACCTCCAGAGTGGCCGAGATCTAACAACCTCGTCATTCCAGGGCGGAGAAAGGAGCGTAGCGACGCGCGCAGACCCTGGAATCCATGCCGTTGCCGCGGCCGAAGGGCGCAGCGGAGCAGAATTCTGGACCGCACCGGCGCCTCGAAGTCACGGAATGGATCCTCGGGTCTGCGCGCGTCGCTTCGCTCCTCGCTCCGCCCGTGGATGACGACAGCTGGGCGTTTTCGGCAATCTCCAATGTAAGCCGCGCAGCAACAGCCGATCTGCCTGCTCGCCGAACCTAGACGCCCTCGACCAGCACGATCTCGCCATCGGCGACTTTCTGGCGGATGGCGGCGGCGCGCTGGTATTCCGGCGAGTGGTAGCAGTCATGCGCGGTCGCCAGCGATTCGAACTCGATGATGACGTTGCGGGCGCGCCCCGGCCCTTCGGCCTTTTCGTGCTCGCCGCCGCGCGCCAGGAACTTCGCGCCGAAGCGGTCGAAGGCGAGCTTCGCGGCGGCAACATAGTCCTTGTAGCCCTCGGCGTCGCGCACATCGACACGGGCGATCCAATATCCCTTCGGCATTCTTTTTCTCCTGTTGTTTTTCGCGAAAGAGGGCCGGTCCTCAGGCGGATTGCATTTCGGCGAGTATCGCCTCGGCCGCAGCGCGCCGGTCCGGCGCGGCGACGATCGGCCGGCCGACGACAAGGTGGCTGGAGCCGTTGCGGATCGCCTGCGCCGGCGTCACCACGCGTTTCTGGTCGCCATGGGCGCTGCCGGCCGGCCGGATGCCCGGCGTCACCACCGCCAGATCGGGTCCGACGATGCGGCGCACCGCCTCGGCCTCCTCAGCCGAGCAGACGATGCCGCCCATGCCGGCATGCAGCGCCTGTTCGGAGCGCCTGAGCACCAGCGTGTGCGGGTCGTATTCATAGCCGGCGTCGATCACGTCCTGCTCGTCCATCGACGTCAGCACCGTCACGCCAAGCAGGCAGAGCTCGCTGCCCCTGGCCGCCTCGACAGCCGCTCTCATGGTTTTTGGATAGGCATGCAGCGTCAGCATCGTCATGCCCATCTTGACGATGTTCTCGACGCCCTTGGCGACCGTGTTGTCGATATCGAGCAGCTTCATGTCGAGGAACACTTTCGTGCCGCCACTGGCGAGCTCCCGCGCGAAGTCCAATCCGCCGGCGAAGGCGAGCTGGTAGCCGATCTTGTAGAAGGAAACAGCGCCTTCGAGCTCGCGCACCGCTCTCTCAGCCTCCTTCAGCGTCGGCAGGTCCAGCCCAACGATCAGCCTGTCCCGCATAGTGTCGGCCTCCGCGAAATTGATCACGCCTCGATCCGGGTGGACAGCATGCGCGAGGTTTCGATCAGTGTACGGCATAGGCGCTCCATCGATTGCTGTAGTCTGGCGTCCCTGAATTGTCCGTCCTCGGCGAATGCTTCGCCGGCCTCGGAGACCGAGCATTCGGGCGTGATCACCTCCATCTGGCAGCGCACCAGCACCGCGCGCAAATGGTTGATGCAACGTATGCCGGCGAACTTGCCCCCTGAGGACGAACAGAGCCCGACCGGCTTGCCGGCAAGCGGCCTGAACGTATGGCTGCCCTCGCGCCGTACCCGGCTCACCCAATCGATCGAGTTCTTGAGCAATGGCGGGATCGAGCCGTTATATTCGGGCGTCGCGATCAGCAGCCCGTCATGCGCGGCAATCTGCCGGCCGAGCTTGATGGCGTTTTCGGGGATGCCTTTTTCCTTTTCCAGGTCCTCGTCCATGATCGGCAGCGGATAGTCGCCGAGCGAGATGCGCGTCACCTCCGCGCCCTGCATGGCCAGTTCCTTCTGCGCCACATCGGCGGTCCGGCCGCTGAAGGCGCCGCTCCGGGCCGAGCCGGCGAAGACGAGAATTCGTGGGATCACTGCCATTGGCCACCCTTGTTCGGGGACAGGTACAGCCAAGGAGCATTCAAATCAACGAGGGGTGGCAGAAAACGTTCGAGGATTGGTCGCCACCTACCAACTTCGTCATCCACGGGCGAAGCAGCCGCGAAGCGGCGTCGCGAAGACCCGAGGATTCATTCCGTTACCCCAATCGCAGAGCGCAGCGGGGCAGAATTCTGGATCGTCGCAACGCTTCGAAGTCACGGAATGATCCTCGGGTCTGCGCCGCGTCGTTTCGCTCCTTGCTCCGCCCCTGGATGACGAAGTGACGGGCGTTTCGGCCAGTCGCCAGCACGCTGCCGCCACTGGCGATGCCCGAAACACTTTCGCAGGTAGAAACTAATGGCCTGCGCGCCGGTAGATCCACAGCTGCGTCGGCGGGATGTTGCGGAAGATGAAATCGAAATGCTCGACCGTGTAGTCGCCGCGCCCGGCTGGGATCGGCGACAGCGGGCCATAGGTCAGCTGCACGATCGGCCGTCCGGCGGGAATGCGGTCGAGCAGGCTTTCGATATAGGCGATGCGCTGGGCAACGGGGAAATTGAGCAGCGGCACGCCGGAGACGACCGAATCGAACACCATGTCGCGCTTGTCGCCGAGCGTGGCATTGAGATTGAAGGCGTCGCCCTCGATGACGTTGACGCCGGGATAGAGCCCGCGCAGATGACGCACGAAGTCGGTCGAATATTCGACCGCGTAGAGGTTTTCGGGCTTCACGCCCTGGGCCAGGATGGCGCGGGTGATCACACCTGTGCCGGGCCCGACTTCGAGCACCGGAAGGCCCGATCTCGGATTGACGATCGACGCCATCTTGCGGGCGGTGACGGAACTGGTGGGAACGATCGAGCCGACCGTTTTCGGCTTGTCGATCCAGCCTTTGAAGAACTTCAGCTCGTCGTCGAATTTTTCGGCCAGCGCTTTGCGCAACCCGGGACTACGTGCCATCACGAGCTCTCCTCAATGCTCAGCCTCCCGCTCCGCTACTTAGCAGGTGGGTGGGACAAGGCAAGGCGTCAAGCTGGCATAAGGTGTTGATGACGCTTGGGCACCGGATCGCCCCGATGCCGTGCGAAATGCGCGCCTGCGGCAATCAGTTTTCGCCGAACGACTCGAAGAAGTCCTTCATGCGCGCGAAAAAGCCGCTCGACTGGGGCGAATTGTCCTTCGAGGAGATCTGCTCGAACTCTTCCAGCAGTTCGCGCTGGCGACGCGTCAGGTTCTGCGGCGTCTCGACCGCCGTCTGGATGTAGAGGTCGCCGACATTGGGCTGGCGCAGCACCGGCATGCCCTTGCCCTTCAAGCGGAACTGGCGGCCGTTCTGCGTGCCTTCCGTCACCTTGACCTTGGTCTGGGTGCCATCGAGCGTAGTGACCTCGAAGGAGCCGCCAAGGGCTGCCGTCGTCATCGAGATCGGCACCTTGCAATAGAGGTCGGCGCCGTCGCGCTGGAAGAATTCGTGCGGCTTGACCGCCAGGAAGATGTAGAGGTCGCCGGGCGGTCCGCCGCGCAAGCCGGCCTCGCCCTCATTGGCCAGCCGGATGCGGGTGCCGTCCTCGATGCCGGCCGGGATGTTGACCGACAGCGAGCGTTCCTCGGTGACGCGGCCCTGGCCGGCGCATTTCGGGCAGGGGTCCTTGATCGTCTGGCCCCGGCCCTGACATTGCGGGCAGGTGCGCTCGATCGAGAAGAAGCCCTGCGTGGCGCGCACCTTGCCGTGGCCGTGGCACATCGAGCAGGTCACCGGCTGCGTGCCGGGCTTGGCGCCGCTGCCGGAGCATTCCGAGCAGGAGATCGAGGCCGGCACGCGGATCTGCGCCGTCTTGCCGGAAAAGGCTTCTTCCAGCGTGATCTCCATGTTGTAGCGCAGGTCGGCGCCGCGCTCGCGGCCGCCCGACGAACGGCGCTGGCGGCCGCCCATCATGTCGCCGAAAATATCCTCGAAGATGTCGGCGAAGCCGCCGGCGCCGAAACCGTGCGCGGCGCCGTTCATGCCGCCCTCGAAGGCGGCGTGGCCGAAACGGTCATAGGCGGCGCGCTTCTGCGGGTCCTTCAGCGTCTCGTAGGCTTCGTTGATCTCCTTGAACTTGTGCTCGCAGGCGTGGTCGCCGGGGTTGCGGTCGGGATGGAACTGCATGGCGAGCTTGCGGAAAGCGCTCTTGAGTTCCTTGTCGTCGGCGCCTTTTTGCACGCCCAGCGTTTCGTAGAAATCAGCTTTCATTTTTTCCCGCTGTCCGGATGCTCAATGTCTTCAAGCATTGTTGGCGACGTTTGCCGGCACGTTCTTGGATTTAGGAGCGATGTTTCCCGGATGCTAGTACTAAGCCGGGCCGCTCCGGGTTTTTCTGTCACTTTTTCGACTGGGGTTGCAAAAAAGCCCGGCCTTCCGCCGGGCTTTTCGCATGATCCGCCGTCAGCCGGCTCAGGCCGACTTCTTCTTCTCGTCGTCTTCGTCGATTTCCTCGAAGTCGGCATCGACCACGTCCGAATCCTTGGCGGCGTCCGCCTTGGCGTCGGCTTCGGCCGCTTCCTTCTGCGAGGCCTCGTACATGGCCTGGCCGAGCTTCATCGACACTTCGGCGAGCGACTGCGACTTGGCCTCGATGTCGGCCGGGTCGTCGCCCTCGGCTGCGGTCTTCAGCGCGGCTATCGCGTCCGAGATCGCGGTGCGGTCAGCCTCCGAGACCTTGTCGCCATAGTCCTTCAGCGACTTCTCGGACGAATGCACCAGCGCTTCGGCCTGGTTGCGGGCCTCGACGAGGGCACGGCGCTTCTTGTCCGCGTCGGCATTGGCCTCGGCGTCCTTCACCATCTTCTCGATGTCGGCGTCGGACAGACCGCCCGAAGCCTGGATGCGGATCTGGTGCTCCTTGCCGGTGCCCTTGTCCTTGGCCGAGACATTGACGATGCCGTTGGCGTCGATGTCGAACGTGACCTCGATCTGCGGCACGCCGCGCGGGGCCGGCGGAATGCCGACGAGGTCGAACTGACCGAGCATCTTGTTGTCGGCCGCCATCTCGCGCTCGCCCTGGAAGACGCGGATCGTCACCGCCGACTGCGAATCCTCGGCGGTCGAGAAAGTCTGGCTCTTCTTGGTCGGGATCGTGGTGTTGCGCTCGATCAGCCTGGTGAACACGCCACCCAGCGTCTCGATGCCCAGCGACAGCGGCGTCACGTCGAGCAGCAGCACGTCCTTGACGTCGCCCTGCAGCACGCCGGCCTGGATGGCGGCGCCAAGCGCCACGACCTCATCCGGGTTGACGCCCTTGTGCGGCTCCTTGCCGAAGAACTGCTTCACGATCTCCTGGATCTTGGGCATGCGGGTCATGCCGCCGACCAGGACCACCTCGTCGATCTCGCCCGCCTTCAGGCCGGCATCCTTGAGCGCCGCCTTGCAGGGGTCGATGGTGCGCTGCACGAGATCCTCGACCAGGCTTTCGAACTTCGCCCGGGTGAGCTTCATCGTCAGGTGCTTCGGGCCGCTGGCATCGGCGGTGATGAAGGGCAGGTTGATCTCGGTCTGCGTCGTCGACGACAGCTCGATCTTGGCCTTTTCCGCGGCCTCCTTGAGGCGCTGCAGCGCGAGCTTGTCGGCCTTGAGGTCGATGCCCTGCTCCTTCTTGAACTCGGCCGCCAGATACTCGACAAGACGCATATCGAAGTCCTCGCCGCCGAGGAAGGTGTCGCCATTGGTCGACTTCACCTCGAAGACGCCGTCGCCGATCTCCAGCACGGAAATATCGAAGGTGCCGCCACCAAGGTCATAGACGGCGATGGTCTTGCCGTCCTTCTTCTCCAGGCCATAGGCAAGTGCGGCGGCCGTCGGCTCATTGATGATGCGCAGCACCTCGAGGCCGGCGATCCTGCCGGCGTCCTTGGTCGCCTGGCGCTGGGCGTCGTTGAAATAGGCCGGAACGGTGATGACCGCCTTCTCGACCTTCTCGCCGAGATAGGCTTCCGCCGTCTCCTTCATCTTCTGCAGGATCATGGCCGAGATCTGGCTGGGCGACTGCTTCTTGCCGCCGGCCTCGACCCAGGCGTCGCCATTGTCGCCCTTGACGATCTTGTAGGGGACAAGCTTCTTGTCCTTCTCCGTCACCGGGTCGTCATAGCGGCGGCCGATCAGGCGCTTGACCGCGAAGATGGTGTTTTCCGGATTGGTGACCGCCTGGCGCTTGGCCGGCTGGCCGACGAGACGTTCGCCGTCGCTCGAAATGGCGACGATGGAAGGCGTCGTGCGCGCGCCTTCAGCATTCTCGATCACCTTGGGGTCCTTGCCATCCATGATGGCGATACACGAGTTGGTGGTGCCGAGATCGATACCGATAACTTTTGCCATTGTTCTAATCTCTCCTCTAAGCAGGCTCTCTGGACCCTTCAAAAGGCGTTCCGACGAAAGCCCCTGTTCACAAGAAATCCCGTCATGGTCCCCGCTTTTTAGGGCTGGACGGCTGGCGCGTATATAAGAACAGGCGACACAAGGCGCAAGCATCCTGCGCAAGCTGTCCATCGTCTCGGCAGCGACCCGCAAGACACCCGTCGCGCTCTGCGTCCGAGCCGGTCTGAGGTCGATCTATCTCACTGTTCCGGCTTGGTTTTTTTGAAACGGTGCCGCTTAGGGCGTGCAGATCTGCCGACCGCCAAGGTCAGGACCTGCTGTTTCGGGCGTGACTTTCGGTCGCGAAAGAGCGGAAAATCAGCATTGCGGCGACGCTTCGCGCATCCGGCGGCAAGCTGTGGGGAGCGCCTGGCGCTCGGGCAAAGCCCTGCCGGGCGCATAGCCCGGCAGGGGATTGCGGACTTCAAGCAATTCCACGAAAAGCCGCAGCGGTTTTCCGTTCGGAATTGCGTCAAACAGAACCTAGAGCCCGTTATCCTTCAGGATCTTGGCGGCGTTGTCCTTGGTGATCTTTTCCGTCGGCAGGGTGATGGTCTTCTCGACCTTCTCCCCTTTCAGGAACTTGATCGCCTGGCGCAGGCCCTCGGCGCCCGGCGTGACATAGGTGAAGGTCGCGGTCAGCTCGCCCTTGTTCACCATCTGCACGCCTTCATTGGGCAGGCCGTCGATGCCGATGAACTTGATGTCCTTCTCGCGCCCGACATCCTTGGCCGCGAGATAGGCGCCATAGGCCATCGGATCGTTGTGGCCGTAGACGACATCGATCTTCTCGTTGGTCTTCAGCGCGTTGGCCATGATGTTATAGGCTTGGTCCTGCTTCCAGTCGCCCGACTGCTGGTCGAGCAGGTACTTGATGCCCGGCTCCTTGTCGGTGAATTCATGGAAGCCGTCATGGCGGTCATGCGCCGGCTGCGTGCCCATGCCGCCCCAGATCTCGACGACGTTGCCGGCCGCCTTGCCCTTGCCGCCCAGGAGCTCGACGGCATATTCGCCAGCCGCCCGGCCGATCAGCTTGTTGTCGCCGCCGACGAACTGCGTGTAGTCCTTGGTTTCGACATTGCGGTCGAGCACGAAGACCGGGATCTTGGCGTCGATCGCCTGCTGCACCACGCCGGTCAGGCCGGCCGACTCCTTCGGCGAGACCAGCAGCGCGTCGACCTCCTGGCGGATCAGGTTCTCGACGTCGGCGACCTGCTTTTCGGTCTTGTCCTCGCCGTCGGTGATGATCAGTTCGACCTCCGGGTGCTTGGCGGCTTCCGCGATGATGTCCTTGTTGAACTGGGCGCGCCAGGGTTCGATGGTCGTCACCTGCGAGAAGCCGATCTTCCACTTCTTGTCCTGGGCAAAGGCATGGCTGCCGGAAAAGAGCGCGGTGGTCGTCACAAGCGCCGCCGCGAAGGTGGCGAGCTTCAGCATTTCACGTCGTTTCATGGTCCTGTTTCCTCCGGATTATAGAGACGAGGTCTCCTGTGACGGCCGCTTGGCTGCGGCCGTTTCCTTTTGCGCCGCCCGTCCGCCGGGCAGGCGCAGATAGCTGAGAAGATCGCCGGCGTTGCGCTCCTGCACGAGCACGGTGCCGATGATGATCGCCCCCTTCAGAACCAGTTGAAGGTTCGAATTGATGTTGTGCAGCTGCAAGATGTTTGACAGCAGACCGAAGATGAGCACGCCGCAGAAGGTGCCGACCAGGCTGCCGCGCCCGCCCATCAGGCTGGTGCCGCCGATGACCACGGCGGCGATGGCGTCGAGCTCCAGTCCGGCGCCGGCATCGGGCTTGCCTTGGCGGTATTGGGCCACGTAGAGCACCGCCGCGATGCCGGCGAGCAGGCCCGACACCGCATAGGTGGCTATCTTGACGCGCCCGGCGGCGATGCCGGAAAGCCGCGCCGCCTCCTCATTGCCGCCGATGGCGTAGACATAGCGGCCGAAGGGCGTGAAGCGCAGCACCGCGCCGTAGATCACGACCGCGCCGAGGAAGAACAGGCCCGGCATCGGCACGATGCCGAACACCAGCGAGCGCAGGATCTCGAAATCGGCGGTGGCGTTCGAGCCGGTATAGACCGGCAGCACCGCGTTGTTCTGGCCGGCGGTGAGCCTGGCGATGCCGAGCGCCGTCACCATCATCGCAAGTGTCACGATGAAGGGCTGCAGCCGGCCGGCGACGATGATGAAGCCGTTGATGGTGCCGAACAGAAGGCCGACGCAAGGCGCCACCAGCAGCACGCCGAGCACGCCGAACTTGGTCTCGACCTGCGGCAGCAGGTACCACAGCGAAAGGCAGCACAGCGCCACGCCGACGACGCCCGGAATGATCAGCCCGCGCGCCTTGTCCAGTCGCGCGTCGCGCCCGGCTTCCGCCCCGGCGCGGGATTTCTCGATGTTGAGCAGGATGAAGCGGGTGGCCAGCACGCCGAGGCAAAGCGCCGCCAGCGCGGTCGTCGGCACGCCGAGCGCCGCCGACGGCGTGACGCCCGGCACGGTGAGCAGCATGGCGCAGACGACCGAGCAGATCGCCATCAGCGAGCCGACCGAAAGATCGATGCCGCCGGTCAGGATCACCGCCGTCATGCCGGTGGCGATGAGGCCGGTGGTCGACACCTGGCGCAGCACGTCGAGCAGGTTGCCGTAGGACAGGAAGATGTTGTTGCCCTTGGAGCTGATCGGCGAGCCGAACACGCCGATCAGGAAGATGGCGATCAGCCCCCAGTACAGCTTGGTGCGGGAAACAAGGCTGATAAGGTTCATGCGGCTGGTCTCGCTGCCCGTCTTGGTGTGGCAAGTCTTGGCGCGGCAAGCCGCATGATCGCCTCCTCGCTGGCCTCGGCGCGGGACAGGATCCCGCGCTGGCGGCCCTCGGCCATGACCAGGATGCGGTCGGCCAGATGCAGAAGCTCGGGCAGTTCGGAGCTGATCACGGCAATCGCCAGCCCGTCGCCGGCCAGCTTGAAGACGAGGTCGTAGATTTCGCGCTTGGCGCCGACATCGATGCCGCGCGTCGGCTCGTCGAGCAGAAGCACGCGCGGCCGGGTCGCCAGCCACTTGCCGATCACCACCTTCTGCTGGTTGCCGCCGGACAGCGTGCCGGCGGCCTGCTCGATGCTTTCGCAGCGTATGCCGAGCGCGCCGACCGCGTCGCGTGCCAGGCCGCGCTCGCCCGAGCGCGAGCGCAGGCCGAAGCGCGCCAGCGCGCCGACCAGAGGCAGCGCGACATTGTCGGTGATCGAGGCTTGGAGATGCAGGCCTTGCGTCTTGCGATCCTCGGTCACCAAAGCAATGCCGAGCCGGCGGGCCTCGCGCGGCGAGCCGATCTCGACCGGCACGCCGTCGAGCCGAATCTCGCCGCCGGTGCGGCCGTCGCTGGAGCCGAAGATCGCCTCCAGGATCTCGGTGCGGCCGGAACCCAGCAGCCCACCAATGCCGAGGATCTCGCCGGCCGAAAGATCGAAGCTGACGCCGTCGATCATCGTGCGCCAGCCATGCCGGTCGGGCTTCGATAGCGACAGGTCCCTGACCGAGAGCACCGCTTCGCCGCCCGGGCCGCGCTCATGATCGGAGGAAGCGAGAAGGTCGCGCCCGACCATAGCGGAGATGATGGCGTCTTCGTCCAGCTTTGCCATGTCCCGCGTCAGCACGTGGCGTCCGTCGCGCAGCACCGTCACCCGGCTGGCCAGATGCATGACCTCGTCGATGCGATGCGAGATGTAGACGATCGCAACGCCGCTTGCCGCGAGCTGGCCGATGATGCGGAATAGTCTCTGGCACTCGGCCGGCGACAGCGCCGAGGTCGGCTCGTCCATGATCAGGATGCGCGCCGACTTCGACAGCGCCTTGGCGATCTCCACCAGTTGCTGCTCGCCAACCCTGAGCGTGCCGACACGCGCCTCGGGATCGAGCTCGATGCCGAGACGCTGCAGCAACGCGCTGGCAGTGCGGCTGCTCGCCTTGCGGTCGACGACCAGCCCGGCGATCAGCTTTTCGCGGCCGAGGAAGATGTTGTCGGCGACGCTGAGCTCGGGGACGAGGTTGAGCTCCTGGTGGATGATGGCGATGCCGGCGTCCTCGGCGTCGCGGACGCCGGTGAAGCGGACTGCCTGACCGTCGATCGCCACGGCGCCTTCGTAGTCGGTATAGACGCCCGACAGGATCTTCATCAGCGTCGACTTGCCGGCGCCGTTCTCGCCCATCAGCGCATGCACCTCGCCGGGCCTGAGGTCCAGGCTCACATCGGACAGCGCGGCGATGCCGCCGAACCGCTTGGAAATGCCGGTCGCGCTCAGGACGACGGTTGGACCGTCGGCGGCCGCATTGCCAGTCGTGGTGGAATCAACGCGCTGCATGGCAAAGGACGGCCTCCCTCCGTCGTCTTCGATTGTTTGAACGCTAATCTAAACGTTTCGAACGTGTCAAGCACATATCTGGTCACTAAGGATTGTTGCATTTCAATTCTTGCGAAAAATGCCGGATTTGCGTAGGTTTGGCCAAATAGGGGTGGCTAAACGTTTCGAAAATGACGGTGTCAGGGCGGAAAAAACAGCGGAAATCCACGGCGCCGACCATGCTGCATGTGGCTGAGGCGGCGCGTGTGTCCGTGGCCACCGTATCGGCAGTGCTCAACGGCACCGCCACCGTCAGTCCGGAGCTTACCCAGCGCATCGAGCAGGCGATCCGCGACATCGGCTACAAGCGCAACGCCATTGCCCGCAGCCTCAAGATGGGCACCACGCGGACCATCGGCCTGACCGTGCCGCATATCACCAACCCGTTCTTCACCGATGTCGTTTCGGTCATCCAGCAGGCGTTCGACCGCGCCGGCTATGCCGTGATGCTGTGCTGCACGGACGAGGACCTGAACACGCAGGACGACCAGATCCGGCTGCTGCTCGACCGCATGGTCGACGGGCTGATCGTAGCGCGCGTCGGCGACGGCGGCATCCTGAAGGGCATCGTCGGGGACGCCAACGTGCCGGTGGTGCTGCTCGACCGCCTCTGCGAAGGCGTCGACACCGATGCGGTGGTGCTGGACAACGAGCGCGCCGTGTTCGACGCCGTCACCTATCTGATCCATCTCGGCCATCGCCGCATCGGCTATATCACCGGCGCCTCCGACATATCCCCCATGCATGACCGCATGATCGGCTACCGCGAGGCGCTGCAGGTTGCCGGCCTGCCAGTGGCGGAGGAGCTCATACGCTCCGGCAATTTCCACGAGATCGACGGCTATAACGCCACAATGCAGCTGCTTTCGCTGCACGACCGGCCAAGCGCGATCTTCTCGGCCAACAATCCGATGGTGATCGGCACCATGAAGGCGATCCGCGACATCGGCCTCAGCTGCCCCGAAGACATTTCGGTCGCCTGCTTCGACGATTTTCCCTGGTCGGACGTGTTCGTGCCGCAGCTGACCACCGTGGCGCAGCCGGTGCAGGCGATCGGCGAGCAGGCGGCGAACCTCCTGCTCGACCGGCTGGCCGGCAACAGGGAGGCGCCGCCGCGGAAGCTCGTGCTGAAGGGCCGGCTGATGATCCGCAATTCCTGCCGGCCGCTGGGCGCGCTCGCGCAGAGCGTCAGCGCGTAAATCCGAAGGAGCTCTCGCCTAGCAGCTGCAGCCTCGGAAAGATGCCCCGGCCGCCGGCGACCACACGGGTGCCTTTGCCGATCACCGTCTTGGGGTCCGCTTTCAGCACCGTGCCGCCGGCCTCTTCGACCAGCAGCATGCCGGCCAGGCAATCCCAGGCGTTCATGTGCTCCTCGAGATAGCCGAGCAGCCGGCCGGCCGCCGCATAGGCAAGCATGAGCGCTCCGGAAGCATTGCGGTAGAAGACGCCGCCCTCGCCCATGATCAGGCCGATGAGAATGACGACATTCGTGGTCGAGGCGCGGTTGGAGAGCCCGGTGCCGACGGCGCCGTCGGAAAGCGACGCCGCATTGCTGGCCTTGATCGGCTTACCGTTAAGGAAGGCGCCGCCGCCGCGGCGGGCGTAGAACGTTTCGTCGGTCGAAGGTTCGTGGATAACGCCGACGATCGTCTCGCCATCCCTGGCACAGGCGATCACCACGCACCAGGCGGGAATCCCGCGCACGAAATTGGCGGTGCCGTCGATCGGGTCGATCACCCAGACATGACCGGTTGTTCCGGTCACCGCCGCGTGCTCCTCGCCGACGATGCCGTCTTGCGGATAGGCCTCGGCGATCGCGGCGCGGATGAACAGCTCGACCTCGCGGTCGGCCTCGGAAACCAGGTCCTGGTGGCCCTTGCTCTCGACGGCCAGGTTGTCGAGGTCGCGAAAATATTTCAGCCCCAGCTCGCCGGCGCGCCGCGCCAGGTCGATGGCAAAATGCATGCGGTCGTCGAGATCATGGGTCATGTGCAGGCTCGCGCGTTGGCGGGGAGCCTGCCCTTAACAGATGGGTATGTCAGAAGCCATGGCGCCGTCAGGCCGCCTTCGACATCGATTTGTGCACGTCAGCGAGGATCTCGAAGGAGCGCACGCGCGCCGCATGGTCGAAGCACTGCGCCGTCACCATCAATTCATCGGCGCCGGTGCGGCTTATGAAGGCGTCGATGCCTTGGCGCACCGTCTCCGGCGAGCCGACGACGGCGCAGGACAGCGCCTGGGCAAGCATGGTTTTCGCCGCAGGGTCGAGGTCGCGGTCGTAATTCTCGACCGGCGGCGGCAATTGGCCGGGCCGGCCGCTGCGCAGATTGACGAAGGCCTGCTGCAGCGAGCTGAACAGAAGCTTCGCCTCGGCGTCCGACGGCGCGGCGAAGACATTGAGGCCGAGCATGACATAAGGCTTGTCGAGTTGCGCCGACGGCTGGAAGCGCGTGCGATAGACCTCCAGCGCATGATCGAGCTCGGCCGGGGCGAAATGCGAGGCGAAGGCGTAAGGCAGGCCGAGAAGGGCTGCGAGCTGCGCGCCATAGAGGCTGGAGCCGAGGATCCAGACCGGCACGCTCTGGCCCTCGCCGGGCACGGCGCGGATGCGCTGGCCTTCCTCGGCCGGCTGGAAATAGCCCATCAGCTCGACGACGTCCTGCGGGAAATTGTCGGCGCTTTCGAGATTCCGCCGCAGCGCCCGCGCGGTCAGCATGTCGGTGCCCGGCGCGCGGCCGAGGCCGAGATCGATGCGGCCGGGGAAAAGTGCGGCCAGCGTGCCGAACTGCTCGGCGATCACCAGCGGCGCATGGTTGGGCAGCATGATGCCGCCGGCGCCGACGCGGATCGACTTCGTCCCGCCGGCAACATGCGCGATCACGACGGACGTCGCCGCGCTCGCAATGCCCGGCATGTTGTGGTGCTCGGCCAGCCAGTAGCGCCGGTAGCCCAGCCGCTCGGCATGGCGGGCAAGGTCGAGCGAATTGGCAAGCGACTGCGAGGCGGTGCTGCCTTGCGTGATCGGCGACAGGTCGAGAACCGAAAGGGCCGTCATTGGTCAGGTCTCCACGATGCGTTTTTCCCGCAGCCTCGCCTCGAAGGCGGCTGGGTCGGGAATGACGATGGCGAGCTGGTTCTCCAGCACGCCGGCGAGCTCAGCGGCGGTCGCGATCTCGCGCTGCTCGCTGCTACCGCCGGCATGATGTGTCGACAGCCGGTTGTTGCGCAGCGCATAGCGCCGGTCGGGCAAGGCGAGCGCGGCCACCAGCGTGGTCAGGAAATGCGAGCTCGGATGGGTCGACAGGAAATGGCTGCCGACCAGGTAGTCGACCTCATAGGCCTGGCTCATGTCGAAGCGGTAGAGCGTGCGCCAATCGCTGCCAATGCCTGCTTGCAGGCGAAGATCGTCGCCGGTCTCGACGATGCGGAAGGCCTCGTGCGGTGTCTGCTGCACCAGCCCGGGCTCAAGCAGCAGCGGCGCCGTCAGCGTCAGGCCGCCGAAGCCGACATCGGCAATATAGGTGCGGCCGCCGAGCTCGACGCGCAGCAGCATATGGCTGCGCGCGGTGACGGCATCGTCAGGCTGGCCCCACAACACGCGCGCCGCCAGCCCGCTGGTC
The DNA here is from genome assembly GCF_020165255.1 of Mesorhizobium sp. CA12. Lineage (NCBI taxonomy): Bacteria > Pseudomonadati > Pseudomonadota > Alphaproteobacteria > Hyphomicrobiales > Phyllobacteriaceae > Mesorhizobium > Mesorhizobium sp. CA12. The sequence continues at coordinate 197,433 of NZ_JAIUHT010000009.1, read as the reverse complement.
GTGAAGCCGAGCGCCTTCAGCGCATGCATGAAGATGAGATTGTGCTCGAAGCAATAGCCGCCGCGGCCCTGGCCAAGAATCTTGTCCTGCAGCGAGGCGATGTCGAGCCCGACGGAAACGCCCATCAAGGCGTCGATGTTCTCGAACGGGATCGCCTGCGGGTGAGTTGCGTGCAGCGCCTGCAGCGTGGCGAGCGAAACGTCGGTCGGCCCGTCATAGCCGATGCGGGCGAAATAGCCATCGAGATCGAAGTCGCTCATTCAGGGGCAGGTCCGGCTTGACCGGCCCGATATAGGCACTGCCCGCCAACGCTGCAAATAACGGCCACGCTTTGCGATTGGGCCACATGCCAATGCATGTCGCCCGGAAGTGCGCAGCGGTTCTGGGACAACGACGAAACAAGGCCCCTGGAGCGCGACGTCTGAAATCCATTTCAGCGCGACGTGCTTTAGGCCGGTTTGTGATTGTTTTCGGCCGACTCTTCCTCGATGGCCATGGACTGCTGCGCCGCCAGGAAGTTGCCGACATGGCTCAGGCCCTCGAAATGGTCGCAGAAGACCTTGATGACGACCAGCAACGGCACCGCCATCAGCGCGCCGACGAAGCCCCACAGCCAGGACCAGAAGGCGATGGCGATGAAGATCGCCACCGCATTGATCTCAAGGCGCCGCCCGACCACCGTCGGCGTCACGAACTGGCCTTCGATGATGTCGCACAGCACCACGAAGGCCGGCGCCAAGAGCGCATAGGCGATCGTGTCGAAGCTGATCAGCGCGATGACGGCGACAATCACGACCGTCATCAGCGCGCCGACATAGGGCAAGAAATTCAGCAATGCCGCCATCGCCCCCCAGACGAGCGGGTTGGGCATGCCGAGCCCCCACAAGCCCAGCCCGATCACCGTCCCGAGACTTACATTGATGATGGAGACCGTGAGCAGATAGTGCGAAATCTCGCGCTCAACGTCATAGACGATGCGCAGCGCCCGCTTCTTCTGCGTCATGCTGGCGAAGGATTGGACGATCTTCTCGTAGAACAGCGTGCCGGAGGCGAGCAGGAACAGCGACAGCACGAACACGATGGTGATCGCGGTGCCTGCTTCCAGGATGTTGCTGGCCGCCGTGGACAGGATGCCGGAAGGCGCTACCGCGACCTGCTGAAGGCCGGGTTCCTGAGACGTCTCCGTCAGCGCCTCCAACTGATGTGCGAGGTCCATCATTCGTTCGAGCGGCCGCTTGAACGGGGCCAGCCGCTCTGTGAGCTGCTGACCGATCGAATAGCTGTTGTTGATGAGGTCGATGACCGGACCGCTGAGCAGATAGCCTGCGGCGGCGAAGACGAAGATCGAAAGCAGCACCAGCAGCGTCGCCGAGACAACCTCAGGGATGCCGTGCTTGCGCAGCAAACGCACGATCGGCGTCAGCGTCAGCGCCAGCAGGAAGGCGAGTATCACCGGCATGAAGAAGGCGCGCGCGAAGTACAGCGCCGCCGCCGTCATCAGAATGAAGATCCCGATCACCAGCGACCGCGTCAAGCGCATGTCCGCCCGGGCGCTGGCACGCGGATCAGGGCTTTCGGCAACGCTCGCGCCCGAAACGATCGGCTCGGCTTTCATCGGTTCCCCTTGCAAGCCCACCACCCAAACAATGAATGCATGGCAGGCTTTTGGGCGAAACGCGGGAGTTCCGGGCAAGGTTCCATGAGCCGGCTGTCCGCGGCATCGCACATGCGGTCGCGCTATTACATGACGTGTAATTGAGCCGCTGCGCCGGCCAGGCCTAATACGGGGCAGGCTTTTGCGACGACAGAGCAGAAGGCTGGCGCGGCGACGACTTCGTCCGCGCGATCACATCCGATTTTGCAAGAGGACGTTACAATGCAAAGGTTCAACCTCCAGACGATCGGCTCGGCACCCGAAAAATCCAGGCCTGCGCTCAAGGCGTTGGAAGAGAAGTTCGGCTTTCTTCCGAACGTCATGGCGACTATGGCCAACAGTCCGGTGCTTCTCAACGGATTCGTCGCCACCTTCGGCAGTTTTCACGGCGGCAGCTTCGATGAAATCGAAAAGCAGGTCCTGCTGCTTACCAATGCGGTGACGATCAAGTGCCCCTGGACCGTTGCCGCGCATTCGACATTCGCCATCGAAGACGGCATCGACGAGGGCGAAGTCCAAGCGATCCGAAAGGGCAGGCTGCCAGCCAACCCGAAATACGCGGCGCTCTCGGCGTTGACGAAGACGTTGATCGAAAAAAAGGGAAACGTCACCGATGCCGACATCGATGCGTTCACCGCGGCGGGTTACTCGAAAGCCCAAGTTCTGGAGGTGGTGACCGGCGTCGGCGTTTCGACCATGGCGGCAACCACGACCAACATGGCCGGTACGCCGATCGAGGAGCGCTTCCGGGCGCAGGCATGGTCTCCGCTCGCGGTGGCAGCCTGACCCGCATAAAAACCGAGACCTGGAGCGCGACGCACTTCAGCGTGATTGGCGGCGCATGGATCGGCACGATCCTTGCGCCGCCAAAACTTGAGCCGGATTGAAGCGTATCGCAGCGGCGGTGCCCGAGGATTGCTCACCATGAACCCGTCGAATATCAGGACAGGCATGACGCCCGATCTGGGTGTGCTCTTGCGCCACTGGCGCGATTTGCGCGGCACAAGCCAGCTCGATCTGTCGCTTGATACCGGCATCTCCCAACGACAGATCAGCTTCATCGAAAACGGACGCAGCGTGCCCAACCGCGAAACCCTGATGGCTATCGCCCGGGGGCTCGATGTGCCTTTACGCGAGCGTAACACATTGCTGCTCGCCGCGGGCTATGCGCCGATGTTTTCCGAAAGCGCGTGGGATTCGGTGGAAATGAAAAGCGTTACCGACGCCCTGACGCGCATCCTGCGGCAGCACGAGCCCTTTCCAGCAGTCGTGATGGATCGCTACTGGAACGTGCTCATGGCCAATGAATCCGCGCCGCGCTTCTTCGGCTGCTTCATCGACATGTCCGCCCGCCAGGGACCGCGCAACATGTTGCATCTGATGTTCGATCCGCAAGGCATGCGTCCGTTCATCGCCAATTGGCCCGATGTCGCCAGGAGCTTGTTCGAGCGTGTCTATCGCGAATCCATCGGCCGCGTTGTCGACGAGAAGACGAAGGCCCTGCTGGCGGAATTGCTCGCCTATCCGGATGTTGAAAACGAATGGAAAAACCCGGTGGCACTGGGCTTCACGCCAGTCATTCCGCTGGGGTTCGTCAGGGAAGGCAGGGTTCTCAACTACTTTTCGATGGTCACCACGGTCGGGACGCCGCAAACCGTCGCTGCCCAGGAACTGCGTGTCGAGTGCATGTTCCCGGCCGACGAGGCAACTGAGGCGCTTCATGCCGAAATGATGGCCGTCGGCGCCGGGCATCCAGCGGCCTAGCATCTGGAGACCGGCGTCGACTGCCGCTCAATCGACCGGCGCCGCGACGGCGGGCGCGGTTTTGGCCGTCTCCTTGCGCACGACCGGTGCCACCCTGGTGCCGTAAAGCTCGATTGCCTTCATGATCTTGGCGTGCGGCATGGTGCCGATCGCCATCTGCAGCAGGAAGCGGTCGTTGCCGAAGATCTTGTGCTGGGCGACGATCTTTTCCGCCACGGCCTCAGGATTGCCGACGAAGAGGGCCCCACTGGGACCCCGCGCGTGATCGAAATGCGCGCGCGAGGTCGGGCCCCAGCCGCGCTCGCGGCCGATGCGGTTCATCACCTCGGCCTGCGGTCCGTAGAAATCGTCGGCCGCCTGTTCGGTCGTCTCGGCGATGAAGCCGTGCACGTTGATGCTGGTGGCGAGGCTGGCCGGATCGTTGCCACCGCGCCGCGCCGCCTCGCGATAGATATCGAACAACGGCGCGAAACGCGCCGGCTCGCCGCCGATGATGGCCAGCGCCAGCGGCAGGCCGAGCACGCCGGCGCGCGCGGCGGATTGCGGCGTACCGCCGATGGCGATCCAGACCGGCAGCTTTTCCTGCAACGGACGCGGATAGACGCCGCGGCCGTTGATCGGCGCGCGCAGCTTGCCCTGCCACGTCACTGTCACCTGGTCGCGGATAGCGAGCAAGAGGTCGAGCTTCTCGGCGAACAGCTCGTCATAGTCCTCGAGATTGTAGCCGAACAGCGGGAAGGATTCGATGAAGGAGCCGCGTCCGGCCATGATCTCGGCGCGGCCGCCGGACAGAAGGTCAAGCGTCGCGAATTGCTGGAAGACGCGCACCGGATCGTCGGAGGAAAGCACCGTGACCGCGCTGGTCAGACGGATGCGCTTCGTGCGCTCGGCCGCCGCGGCCAGCGCCACCACCGGCGCCGAGGCGGCATAGTCTGGACGGTGATGCTCGCCGAGGCCGAACACGTCGAGGCCGACCTGGTCGGCCAGCTCGATTTCCTCGACGAGGTCGCGCAGCCGCTCATGCGGGCCGATCGCGCCGGGGCCCGGCTCCGGGCTGACATCGGCGAAAGTGTAGAGACCGAGTTCCATCTGGTTGCGTCCTCAATGTCCATGTCGGCATTTGTTGTCGGCGCTAGAGGTAACCATCCGCCGTTCTGCCCGCCAGACGCGCGATCTGTGAACAGTGAATCGCGCTGCCGGGCCGTATCCCTGCGGCAACAAGCCCGGATTTTTCATGGCTGCCATACCGTTTTGGCGCTTGAACTTACCGCTTTCACGCGTATGTAAGCGTCGCGAATAGACTGCAGGGAAGTACACTTGGCTATCTACAGGGAAAAAGACATTTTCGAGCGGCGCAATGCCGCGAACGAGGCAAAGAAGGCGCTGCTCGAGCGCTTCAAGGCAAAGCCGGCGGCGGATGATCCGACAGTGCTGGCTCGCCAGGCCGAACGCAAGGCGATCCTTGAGGCCCGCGCCATCCGCGAGGCGGAAAAGGCAAGGCTGAAGCAGGAAAAGCTGGCACGCGAAGCGGCCGAGAAGGCCGAGCGCGAGGCGATTGCCGAAGCGGCGCGTCTCGCGGCGGAAGCGGCGGCGGCCGAAGAGGCCAAGCGCCGCGAGGCCGAGGAATCCGAGCGCATCGCTTTCGAGCTTGCCGATGAGGCCGCGCGCAAGGCCAAGCGTGACGCACGCTACGCCGCGCGCAAGGCACGTGTCGGCCGTACGCCTCCGGGCTTCTCCGCCCGCTAGGTTTGGATTCGTTGGAAATTAAGTCAGGGTCGCCGAAAGCGGCCCTGAACGCGTTTGTGCTACGGATAGCGAACTAGGCGACCAGTTTCAGCCCGACGATGCCGCAGACGATCAGGCCGATACAGGCGAGCCGGACGATCGTCGCCGGCTCGCCGAGCAGCCAGATGCCGAGCAGCGCCGTGCCGACGGTGCCGATGCCGGTCCACACCGCATAGGCCGTGCCGACAGGCAGCGTCTTCAGCGCCAGCCCGAGCAGGCCGAGGCTGACTATCATCGAGGCAATGGTGAGAAGGGTCGGCAGCGGCTTGGAGAAGCCGGCGGTATATTTGAGGCCGATGGCCCAGCCGATCTCGAACAGGCCGGCGAAGAAAAGAAAAATCCAGGACATCGAAGATACTCCGTCGTTCCAGCATCGCCTGAGATGCTTGGCGGCGGGTCGTCCCGGCCGATTTTCGGGGAAGCGAGGTCGTCTCGCCCTTTGATATGGCGTAGCCTCGATCAACAAAACACCGGCAGCATTGTCATGCCGCCGGTTCAAAGTCAGCATTGAGCCGGGTCGACCGAATTCGGCCGCTTACTTTTCCTTGATACGCAACGCCTTGACCGGCGGCGCCTTCGGAGCCGGGGCCGCGGCGGGCTTCTTGGCGTCCTTCTTCGGCTTGCGGGCTTCCTTGCCCGCCTTCATCGCACCTTTAGCCATGATTCGCTCCTCCGATTGTGGACGTGCGAGTGAAACAAGAGAAATGCCCGGCTGCAAGAGGCTGTGCCGCTTTGCGAAGCCGGTCGACCGGCTGTCAACCGATTTCCGGGCACAGCGCGGTTCGAAACCTCGCAGGGGCTGGTGCATTGTCTGTGAGGCGGGCCGCTAGGCTCGGGCGCGGGGCAGCTCGGAGATCGGATGGCAGGACATAGCGGGTCGAGACGGGTGATCTACGCCGCGCTCGCCGGCAATTTGGCGATCGCGGCGACCAAATTCGCGGCGGCCGCCCTCACCGGTTCGTCCGCCATGCTGTCAGAAGGCGTGCATTCGCTGGTCGACACCGGCAACGGCGCGCTGCTCCTCCACGGCATGCGCCGCGCCGCACGGCCGCCCGACCGCACCCATCCGCTCGGCCACGGACGCGAGCTCTATTTCTGGAGCTTTATCGTGGCGCTTCTGGTGTTCGCGCTCGGCGCCGGCGTCTCATTCTATGAAGGCGTCATCCACATCATGGCGCCCGAGCCGTTCGTCGACGCCAAGGTCAACTACATCGTGCTTGCCCTTTCCTTCGTCTTCGAAGGCAGCTCATGGCTGTTAGCGCTGAAGGAGTTCCGGCAGCAGAAGGGCAAGCAGGGCTGGCTGCAGGCCGTGCAATCGAGCAAGGATCCCAGCGTCTATACGGTGCTGTTCGAGGACAGCGCCGCGCTGCTCGGGCTGGCAGTCGCTTTCGCCGGCATCCTGTCGGCCCAGCTTCTGGAAATCCCCGAGCTCGACGGCCTCGGCTCGATCGGCATCGCCATCATCCTCGGCGCGACCGCCATCTTCCTGGCGCGCGAGAGCAAAGGGCTGCTGCTGGGCGAACCTGCCTCATCCGAAGTGCAGAAGAAGGTGCTGGCGATCGTCCAGGACGATCCGGCGGTGCAGCGCGCGAACGGAATCCTGAGCGTCCATATCGGGCCGGAGGAAATCGTCGCGGGCTTGAGCATCGAATTCGAGGATCATCTCAGCGCGCCCGATATCGAGGCCTGCGTCGAGCGCCTGGAAGCCAGGCTCAAGAAGGAAATGCCGCAAATATCGAGGCTCTTCGTCAAGCCGCAGGCAACTGGCACATGGGAGCGGCGGCGCAAGGCCATGGCCGAGGCCTCGGAGGAGGGATAGATTTTGACAGCGCGAACTTGTCAGGAGGAAGGCCTATGAAGATCGACGGCGGATGCCATTGCGGCGCGATCGCCTATGAGGCGGAGGTCGATCCGGAAAAGACCTCGATCTGCCACTGCACCGACTGCCAGCAGCTGACCGGCACAGCTTTTCGCGTGACGGTTCCGGCGCCGGAAAGCGACTACCGTATTACCCGCGGCGCGCCGAAGGTCTATATCAAGACCGGGTCGAGCGGCGCCAGGCGGGCGCAGGGCTTTTGCGGCGAGTGCGGATCGCATCTTTACGCGACGTCGGTGGGAGACGGCCCGAAAATCTACGGCATCAGGGTCGGCACGGCGCGTCAGCGCGAGGAACTCGTCCCGAAAAAACAGGTCTGGCACCGCTCGGCGTTGCACTGGCTGCCGGAATTCGAAGGCATGACGACCATCGAGGAGCAGTAGCATGTCGGATCGGCCCGCTGGCGGAAGCCTCGGCGATTGGCTGACTGTTTCGCGCCTTCGTCATCCTCGGGCATGACCCGAAGATCCATGCCGTGACCGATGTGAGGGGCTCGGCGGAGCAAAATTCCTAGCCGTCTCAAATGCGTTAGCTTCATGGCATGCATTCCAGGGTCTGCGCGCGTCGCTTCGCTCCTTGCCCCGCCTTGGAATGACGAAGTGATCGGCGTTCCAGCTAATCTCCAAGGAATGCGACCTCGCCATCGAAGGAAGAATCGATCGTTCCAACGTTGGCGTCGAGCGACTACTCGTCGCCCTCGACGACGCGCAGCCTGAGCTGTCCCGTCTTGGAGTCCGCCACCCGCGCGCCGGCGTCGGCCTTTGGCGCTGCGCTTCGCGCGGCCTCGGTCTCGCCTTCCGCGAATTCCAGCGCCTCGATCTTCTGGCCGCGCTTGGTCACCTTCGACGTCGACACCAGGATGTCGTCGATGTCGCGCGCCGCCTGGCCGAAATGTGTCTGCAGCCGACGTACCCGCTCGTCGACCCGCGCCACATCCTCCATCAGGCGGATGACCTCGCCCTGGATCAGATGCGCCTGCTCGCGCATGCGCGCGTCCTTGAGGATCGCCTGGATCACCTGGATCGACAGCATCAGCAGCGAGGGCGAGACGATGACGACGCGGGCGCGATGCGCCTTCTGCACCACCGCCTCGAAATTCTCATGGATCTCGGCGAACACCGATTCCGACGGCACGAACATGAAGGCGGTGTCCTGTGTCTCGCCCTGGATCAGGTATTTTTCGGCGATATCGCGGATATGCACCTCGATGTCGCGACGGAAAGCCTGGGCCGCCACCTTCTGCATGGTCTCGCCCTCGGCCGCGCGGATGGCGTTCCACGCCTCCAGCGGAAACTTGGCGTCGATGGCGAGTGACGGCGCGCCGTTGGGCATCCGCACCAGGCAATCGGGCCGGCTGCCGTTGGAGAGACTGGCCTGGAACTCGTAGGCGCCGTGCGGCAGGCCGTCGGCGACGATCGCTTCCATCCGCGACTGGCCGAAGGCGCCACGCGTCTGCTTGTTGGAGAGGATAGCCTGCAGCTGCACGACCTGGCCGGCCAAGGACTGGATATTGCCTTGCGCGGTGTCGATCACCGCCAGCCGCTCCTGCAGCTTGGCCAGGCTCTCATGCGTCGACCTGGTCTGCTCGGCCATGGTCTGGCCGAGGCGCCCGGTCATGGCGTCAAGCCGTTGTCCAAGCGACTGGGTGAGCTCGGCCTGCCGCGCCCCGAACACCTCGGCGATCGCCCCCATGCGCCCCTGCATCTCGGCCTGCGCCTGCATGATGTCGGCCATCCTCGCCTCGGCATCGCGGGCATGGTCGGCGGCTTCGGCAGCCGCCGCCGCGCGTGCCCCGGCCGCGCGCCACAAGGCGACGACGAGCGCCACAGACAGCGCAAGCAGAAGGATCGCGCCGAAAGCCAGCGCCTGGCCAAGCGTCACGGTCGTGGCGCCAAGCCGCGCGATGGGCTCGGAAAGGACGGAGGTCATGTCGTTCATTTGGGCAGCATAACCGATTCGGCCTCCTGGCACAGATCAAAACGTGAACAGGTCAAAGATGCCCCGGTTGACGCTTTTCAAGCGAGGTCTTAGGTGAGACGCCATGTCGATCAAGCCGCTCATCATCCTTCCCGATCCCGTCCTGCGCCAGGTTTCCAAGCCGGTCGAGCGCGTCGATGCCGATTTGCGCAAGCTCGCCGACGACATGCTGGAGACCATGTATGACGCGCCGGGCATCGGCCTCGCGGCGATCCAGGTCGGCGAGCCGCGGCGGCTGCTGGTCATAGACCTTGCCAAGGAAGGCGAGGAGCCTCAGCCGCATGTCTTCATCAATCCGGAAGTGCTCGAAAGTTCCGACCAGCGGTCCGTCTATGAGGAAGGCTGCCTGTCGATCCCCGACTATTACGCCGAGGTCGAGCGCCCGGCTTCGGTGCGGGTGAAGTATCTCGACCGCGACGGCAAGCTGCAGGAGATGCAGGCGGAAGGCCTGATGGCCACCTGCCTGCAGCACGAGATAGACCATCTCAACGGCGTTTTGTTTATCGACCACATCTCGAAGCTCAAGCGCGACATGGTGGTGCGGAAGTTCAAGAAGCTCGCCAAGGACAAGGCGCCGGGCAAGATAGTGGGCTAGGCGACGCCTTTCCGCGCCTGAAAGAACCCTGGATCATGATATCAGTCGAAGGTTTCGATGGGCGACACCCCGATCAGCAACATTCCTGAACCTGGCCCAAAGCCACAAGTCTCCACATGGGATGCGATCCGCAGCGCATTTGTGTCTGAAGACGCGATCAGCGACGAATTTGCCGATATGATGAATGAGATCGAGGCTCAGAGGAAGCGCGATTTCGGCCGCGATTTCGACGATTGATCGAGATTCGCGAAAGCAAGCGCCAAAGCGGGCGGTAGGAAAAGGAGCACATCCGTCATGCCGCTTCGCGTCATCTTCATGGGCACGCCGGATTTTTCCGTGCCGACCTTGCGCGCCATCGCCGAGGCCGGCCATGAGATCGCGGCCGTCTACACCCAGCCGCCGCGCGCCGCCGGCCGGCGCGGGCTGGAGCTGACGCCCTCGCCGGTGCAGCGCGAGGCCGAGCGGCTGGCGCTCGACGTTCGGACGCCGACGTCGCTGAAAAGCGAGGCCGAGCAGCAGGCTTTTGCCGCCTTGCAGGCCGATGTCGCGGTGGTCGTCGCCTACGGCCTGCTGCTGCCGAAAGCCGTTCTGGACGCGCCAAGGCTGGGCTGCCTCAACGGCCATGCCTCGCTTTTGCCACGCTGGCGTGGTGCTGCTCCGATCCAGCGCGCCATCATGGCCGGCGATAGCGAGACCGGCATGATGGTCATGAAGATGGAAGAGGGTCTGGACACCGGGCCGGTGGCAATGGTTGAAAAAGTCGCCATCGCGCCCGACATGACAGCCGGCGAATTGCATGACCGACTGATGATTCAAGGCGCCTCGCTGATGGTTGAGGCGCTCGCGCAGTTGGGGATAAATTGTCTGACATTTACCCAACAGGCAACGGCAGGGGTGACCTACGCCCGAAAGATCGATAAATCGGAGACACGCGTAGACTGGACGCGGCCTTCTGGCGAAGTCCACAATCACATTCGCGGCCTCTCGCCCTTTCCGGGCGCGTGGTGCGAGGTCGACATTGGCGGCCGCATGGAGCGGCTGAAACTGCTTCGTTCGACGCTCTCGGATGGCGTCGGCGAGTCGGGAGGAATTCTCGATGACCGGCTGACGGTCGCCTGCGGGACAGGCGCGGTCAGGCTGGTCGAAGTTCAACGGGCGGGCGGAAAGCCTGCCACTGCGCAGGAGTTTTTGCGCGGAGCCAAGATCGAAAAAGGAACGAAACTCACATGAGCATGATGTCGATACGCGCGGCGACGCCGCGGGATCGCGAGGCGATCCGCCTCGTCGAAGAACATGCCTTTGGCCAGCAGGCAGAAGCCGGCCTGGTCGACGCGCTTGTCACTGGCGGCGATGCCGTCGTCGAGCTGGTTGCAGAGGAAGACGGGCAGGTCGTCGGCCATATTCTTTTTTCGCGACTGTTCGTTCAGAACGGCACCAAGCAGTTCGCCGCCGTCGCGCTGGCGCCGCTGGCGGTCGAGCCGTCGTTCCACGGCACCGGCATCGGCGGCGCGCTGATCCGCGAGGCGCATGTCCGCCTCAAGGAAGCCGGCGAGATGCTGGCCGTGGTGCTGGGCGATCCGGTCTATTACGGCCGCTTCGGGTACGCCCATGCGCGCGCCGCAGGATTCGAGAGCGAGTATCAGGGCGAGGCGCTGCAGGCGCTGGCCTGGGGCGACGCGCCCGAGACCGGCAGGCTGGTCTACGCTTCCGCCTTTACCGCTTTAGCCGCCTAGGCGAGCGGCAAGCGCCGCAGGACATGCCGCGTTTTCGGCTCGATATCGAATATGACGGCAGCCAATTCGCCGGCTGGCAGCATCAGGCCGACCAGCCCTCGGTGCAGCAGGCGATCGAGCAGGCGATCGAGAAGTTCTGCGGCGAAGAGGTAAGAATACGTGCCGCCGGCCGCACCGATGCCGGCGTGCACGCCACCGCGCAGGTCGCCCATGTCGACCTGGCCAAAGCGTGGTCGGGCGACAAGGTGCGCGACGCCGTCAACGCGCATCTGCATGCGGCCGGCACGCGTGTCGCCATTCTGAAGGCTGCCGTCGTCGCCGACGGTTTCGACGCGCGGTTTTCCGCCACCGGCCGGCATTATCTTTATCGCATCCTCAACCGCCGGGCGCCGGCGGCGCTGGAAAAGGGCAAGGTCTGGTGGGTGCCGAAGCGGCTCGACGCCGAGGCCATGCATGAGGCTGCCAAGGTGCTGCTCGGAAAGCATGACTTCACCACCTTCCGCTCAACCCAGTGCCAGGCCGAAAGCCCGGTCCGCACGCTTGATCGCCTCGACGTCAGCCGCGATGGAGACTTCATCGAGCTGCGCAGCTCGGCGCGCTCTTTTCTGCACAACCAGGTTCGCTCGATGGTCGGCTCGCTGAAGCGCGTCGGCGACGGCTCCTGGAGCGCCGCCGATCTCAAGGCGGCGCTCGAAGCGCGCGACCGCGCCGCCTGCGGCCAGGTAGCGCCGCCGGACGGGTTGCTTCTTGTCGGGGTGGATTACCCGGAAGGCGTCTGAACGCGGTCTCGATCAGGCGCCTCACGGTTTCTTCTGCGAGTGGGTCTCATGTCGCTTGCGCGCCCGTTGGGCCATTTCCGCAGGCGAAATGACTTTGCCAGGGTTTGTCTTCAACGCATCATAGGTCGGTGCGACTTCCTCGCGGAGCCAGCGCTCCACCGCGGCGTCGCGCTCCTGAAGGGCGCGAAGCCCAGCGCGGAATGACTTCGCTGCTGGTCGCATAGGTATCCGAGCGGACGAGTTGATCGATGAAGGCGGCTTGCTCCGCCGGCTGAAGATGCATCTTTCGGTGTCGGGCAGGATCAACCCGTCGTGCCGTCCGGTATGTCGATGCCGAGCAGCGCCTGCAGGCCGAACAGGACCAGCAGCGAGGCAACGAACATGCCGATGAACACGGCCGTGCCCACCGCGGCGCCTTTGCCGATGGTTGTGTTGGTCATGCGCCAGGTCAGCACCATCGACAGGGCGAACAGCGCCAGCGACACCAGGCTGCTGACCTCGCTGGCGGAAGGCAGGAGCAGCCTGAGCAGCGCCGAGGGCAGCATCAGCCAGGCGATGATTGCCGACGCCCAGTTGGACGCGACGACATAGTGGACGAAGCGGCCGCCGATGCCGGCGCGCGGCGCCACCAGCGCAAGCACGACCAGCGGCAGCACCCAGGAGCCGATATCGACGGTCGCCAGCCTTACCAGCATGACGAGGCGCCCAGCGAAGGCATCGGGGTCGCCGACCTCATTGGCTATCCCGACCCAGCCGACGATCAGCGCCGGCGCCGCCACGACGATGGCAAAGAAGGAATTCCAGAAACCGTCGGCCGAAAGGTCGAGCAGGCGCAGGCCATCAGCCTTGCCGAACATCAGGCGCCAGGCACCGGCCAGCGAAGCATAGGTTTCGTCTGACGAAAGCATGGTCACGAAAGGCCTTGTCCGAACCAGTCTTCGATAAAGCGTTCGTAGATTTGCGTCAGCGTCTCGAGGTCGGCAAGCGCGACGCGCTCGTCCACCATATGCATGGTCTTGCCGACCAGCCCGAACTCGACCACCGGGCAATAATCCTTGATGAAGCGCGCGTCCGAAGTGCCGCCGGAGGTGGAGAGCGCCGGCCTCTTGCCGACCACCGCCTTGACCGAACCGCTCAGCGTATCGATCAGCTTGTCGTCGCGGGTGAGGAAGACATGGCTCGGCCGGTCGCGCCAGACAAGCTCGTAGTCGACCGGCGCCTTCTTGCCCGGCCGGTATTTCTTGCGCCCAGCGGCCTGGTCGAGCCGGTTGTGGATCTCGGCCTGGACCGATTCGGCGTCCCAGGTGTCGTTGAAGCGGATGTTGAAAATGGCTGTCGCCTTCGCCGGGATAACGTTGGTCGCCGCATTGCCGACATCGATCGACGTCACTTCGAGGTTGGTCGGCTGGAAATCCTTCGTGCCCTTGTCGAACACCGGATGGAGCAGCGCGTCGACCAGGCTCATCAGGCCACGCACCGGATTGTCGGCAAGCTGCGGATAGGCGGCATGGCCCTGGCGTCCGTTGACGGTCACGCTGCCCGACAGCGAGCCGCGCCGGCCTATCTTGATCATGTCGCCGAGCGCATCGGGATTGGTCGGCTCGCCGACGATCGAGGCGTCCCACTTCTCGCCCTTGGCCGCTGCCCAGTCGAGCAGCTTGGTGGTGCCGTTGATGGCCGGACCTTCCTCGTCGCCGGTGATCAGCAGCGACACCGAGCCTTTCGGGCCGCCATTCTGCGCGACATGGCGCGCAACCGCGGCGATAAAGCAGGCGATGCCGCCCTTCATGTCGACGGCGCCGCGGCCGTACATCTCGCCATTGGCGATTTCGGCGGAGAAGGGCGGATGCGTCCAGGCCGCCTCGTCGCCCACCGGCACCACATCGGTATGGCCGGCAAACATCAGATGCGGGCCGTTGCCTGAGCGCCGCGCATAGAGATTTTCGATGTCCGGCGTGCCGTCTTCCGAGAAGATTGGACGCTCGACCGAAAAGCCGAGCGGCTTCAGCATATCTTGCAGCGCGGCAAGCGCGCCACCCTCGGCGGGCGTCACGGACGGGCAGCGGATCAGGGCGGCAAGATTCGCGGCGGGATCGGTAGGCAATGTCATGGGCAAAGCGATAGTCGAAAGCGTTTGTCGTGTCACGGTGGCAGATGATCGCCGCTCATGTCGCCGACAATATGGTTTTCATGACGGGTAAATGCATGTCGCCCGCAAGTGTGCAGCGGTTCTGGGAGAGCGACATGCATAATAGTAAGATGCCGGCCAAGCGAGGACGAGCGCATGGCCCGTGAAACGAAGACGATCGCAATAGCCGGCGCCGGCAGCATCGGCTGCTATGTCGGCGGCTGCCTGGCGCTCGCCGGACGCAAGGTCGCCTTCCTCGGCCGCGGCCGTGTCGTCGCGGCCATGCGCGAAAGCGGGCTGCGCGTCAGCGATCTTGATGGCCGTGAATGCCGCATCGAAGCGCAAGCGATTTCGGCCTCCGACGATCCGGCAGCAGCGCTCCCCGATGCGGATGTCATCCTGGTGACGGTGAAGAGCGGCGCAACCGAGGAGATGGCCGGGCTGGTCGCCGCCCACGGACGCGCTGATGCCGTGGTGGTCAGCCTGCAGAACGGCGTCGACAACGCGGACAGGCTGCGCGCCGCGCTTCCTGGACGGCGGGTGCTGACCGGCATGGTGATGTTCAACGTCGTCCTGTCGCCCGATGGCGAGGCGCCATTGCGTGCGCATCGCGCCAGCCAGGGCGAGGTGATGATCGACCACGGCGTCGACGGCCTTGTCGATCTGCTCGACGTCGATGGGCTTGCCGTCGAAGCGCGCGCCGACATGAAGGCGGTGCAGTGGGGCAAATTGCTGATGAACCTCAACAATGCCCTCGTCGCGCTTTCCGACCTGCCGCTGGCGAAGCAATTGGCCGACCGAAGCTGGCGCGTCATCCTGGCCGGCCAGATCGATGAAGCGCTCGCCGCGATGTGGGCGGCGGGCATAGCACCTGCGCGCATCACCGGCCTGCCGCCGTCGCTGCTGCCGAAAGTGCTGCGGCTGCCCGACTGGCTGTTCGGGCTTCTGGCGCGTCGCATGCTTGCGATCGACCCTCAGGCGCGCTCGTCGATGTGGGACGACCTGAAACGCGGCCGCCCGACCGAGATCGACGAATTGCAGGGCGCTGTCATTCGCCTGGCCAGGCAAACGGGCATACCGACGCCGGTCAACGAACGCGTCACGACGCTGGTGCGTCAGGCGGAAGCGGAAAAGCGCGGTCCGCCCGGCCTCGGGCCGGAAGCGGTCGGCGGCGGTCCTCGATGAGCGTGATCTTCTGCCAGATCTTGCGCGACAGGTTGGAGCTCAGATTCTCGATATCGTTGACGGCATTGACGACGACATCGTCATTGACCGATTGCGCGAACAGCGCCGCGACCTTGCCGGCGATCGACAGCATTTCGGAGCAATAGTCGAGATAGCGCGCCAGGTCGGCCGCATCGGTGATGCGGGCGGGCGAGTGCGAGGTTGGCTTGAAATCGGCCGACAAGGTCGCCGGATCCTTGGTCAATTGATGCATGTCGATGACATGGATCAGCGAGCGCAGCCCGTGCAGCTGCCGGAAAACCTTCTTGCGCTTGATCCGCTCCTCGGTGCGGATCAGCGCCAGCAGCCCCAACGCGGCGAGGATGACCGTGTTGATCGTCGCCTCGATGCCTTGCATCGACTGCACGGCATCGTCGGCGCCCGAAATGCGGTCGAGCGGCAGGATGGTGCCGACGAACAGGAACATCGCCACGCCGGCGACGAAGGCCGCGACGATAACGCCGCGCAGCCACCAGATCGGCGCTTCCAGTTCCTTGGCGGCCTTGGCGAGGTCGCGCGACAGCGACACCAGTTCGGCGGCAACGGCGCGCAGGCCCCTTTCCGGGAAACGCTCCGCGACGCGCTCCTCCAGCCTTTGCGCAGTCTCGATGATCCGCGTCGGATCGAGCGTGCGATAGCGCATGCGACCTCAGCTATCGCCCGGCGCGTTGGTGCGCCTGCCGTAGCGGTTCGGTCCGGGATCGCTGCGGAAACAGGCCAGGATGATGAGCAGGATGGGACCGATGATGAGCGAGATCAGCGCAAAATAGGTCGGCTTGCCGAAATCATGGAAGCGCTTCGCCGTCACCGCGAACGTGGCCCAGGCCGAGATCAGCAGCACGCCCCAGCATATCATGGCCCAGTTCTGGCTGGCGGTCGTGTTCAGCTCCACCCGCGCGAACTGGTAGAACGGGAAAAACTGGACAAGGACCAGCAAAATCCCGGCCAGCGCATAGGCGACCGGGCTCAGCCGCCCCGAAAGGCTGAAGAACAGCCAGAGGAATTGCGATCGTTCAGCCAATGGCTTCCGCTCCGTCGTGGAGGATCAATCGCGCAGCAATTCGTTGATCGAGGTCTTCGACCGGGTCTTGGCGTCGACGCGCTTGACGATGACGGCGCAGTAGAGGCTCGGGCCCGGCTCGCCATTGGGCAGCGGCTTGCCGGGCAGCGATCCGGCGACGACGACCGAGTTCGGCGGCACCTCGCCGTAAAAAACCTCGCCGGTGGCACGGTCGACGATCTTGGTCGACTGGCCGATGAACACGCCCATGCCGAGCACCGAGCCTTCGCGAACGATGCAGCCTTCGACCACTTCGGAGCGCGCGCCGATAAAGCAATTGTCCTCGATGATGGTCGGGCCGGCCTGCATCGGCTCCAGCACGCCGCCGATGCCGACGCCGCCGGAAAGATGCACGTTCTTGCCGATCTGGGCGCAGGAGCCGACCGAAGCCCAGGTGTCGACCATGGTGCCGGTATCGACATAGGCCCCGACATTGACGAAGGACGGCATCAGCACGGCGCCCGGCGCGACATAGGCCGACCGGCGCACGATCGAGGACGGCACGGCGCGGAAGCCTGCCTTCTCGAAGTCGACGGCGCTCCAGCCGTCGAACTTGGACGGCACCTTGTCCCACCACACCGCCTGGCCGGGACCGCCCTTGATGATCTCCATCGGGTTCAGCCGGAAGGAGAGCAGCACCGCCTTCTTCAGCCACTGGTTGACGTGCCACTTGCCGTCGCCCTGCCGTTCGGCGACGCGGGCGACGCCGCGGTCGAGCAGGTCGAGCGCCGACTGGATGGCGTCGCGCGTCTCGCCGCGCGTCGCGGTCGAAATCGCGTCGCGCTCCTCGAAGGCCTTCTCGATGGTTCTTTCGAGGCTCGCCAGATCGGGCTTCGACATGATTTCGCTCCATTACCAAGCTGTTAAGGGGCCACGCCTTAACCTGTTTAAAAGTCGCGCGGACCCTATGTTAAGGCTCAATGGGGGTCAATCGCGCCTGCGGCACGGGACGGCGCAAGTGAAGGAATTGGACGGGTGGATTCGATGACTCCCATGGAAAAGGCAGGGTGGACGCCGCTGCCGCATTCGGACGAGGATCTGGAGCGCTCGAAAGGCGTGCCGGATACCCCGCAGACGCGGGCCGAGACCTACCGGCTGGCCTGGAACGATCCCGAGTTCATGACGCGTCGCGAATTGCGCGCCGTGCGGCTGCAGCTCGAGCTTCTGAAGCCGGAAATGATCCTGGCCGAACGCGGCATTCATTCGACCGTCATCCTGTTCGGCGGCGCCCGCCTGCCGGAACCCGGCGGCGAGGCCTGGGCGGCCAAGAACGAGACGCAGAAGAAGAACCTCGAGGCGAACAGCAAATATTACGAAGAAGCGCGCAGATTCGCGCGTCTGTGCTCGCAGCAGTCGGCCACCTCCTATTATCGTGAATATGTCGTCGTCACCGGCGGCGGGCCCGGCGTCATGGAGGCAGGCAACCGCGGCGCCGACGATGTCGGCGCGCCGTCGATCGGGCTGAACATCGTATTGCCGCACGAGCAGGCGCCCAACGCCTATGTCACGCCGGAGCTGTGCTTCAACTTCCATTACTTCGCCATCCGCAAGATGCATTTCGTCATGCGCGCCAAGGCGGTCGCGGTGTTTCCGGGCGGCTTCGGCACGATGGACGAGTTCTTCGAGACGCTGACGCTCATCCAGACGGGACGCATGGAGCGCGTCCCGGTCATCCTGTTCGGCAAGGCGTTCTGGCAAAGGGCGATCGATCTCGATTTCCTCGCCGAGCAGGGCACGATCTCGCCCGGCGACCAGGACATCATCGATTTCGTCGATACGGCCGAAGAGGCCTGGGAGATCATCCGCCGCTTCTACAAGCTTTAAGGGCGGCAAAACAAACCTGCCGGCCTGCCTACACCGGCAGCTCGACCAACCAGCCATTCGAGTGCGCGAAACGCACAATCGCCGCCCGTGAGTGCAGCGCGAGCTTCTCGGTTGCCCTGGTGCGGTAGGTCTCGATCGTCTTTATGCTGAGGTTGAGCCGGGACGAGATTTCCTTGTTGCTGTAGCCGAGCGCCACCAGCTGGATGACCGACCGTTCCCGTTCGCTGAGATTGCCGGGATCGCCCTGGGTGGTGCCGCGCGGGCTCAATATACGCGCGGCGAGCGCCGGATCGACATAGTTGTCGCCGGCCAATACGCAGCGGATGGCCTGCAGCAGGTCCGTCGCCGTCGACCGCTTGACCACGAAGCCGCGGCCGCCGGCCGCAAGCACCTGGCGCAGGCAGCCTGGGTCCTCATGCGCCGTCAGCGCTATGCAGCTGACCTCGGGAAAGCGTTCGCCAAGCCGTTCGATCAGCGTGACCCCGTTGACGCCCGGAAGCGATATGTCGACCACGGCGACATCGGGTAGCGTCTTGCCGATCCCTTCAAGGGCATCCTCGGCATTTCCGGCCAGTCCGACGATCGTCAGATCGTCCTGGCTGTCGATCATCGCGCCGACTCCGGACAGGATGATCGGATGGTCATCGACCACGAATATGCGCCTGCAGCACACCTTAACCTCCATCAGTCTGCCAAAGGCCCTGTCACGCGGAAAGGGTCCTCTTGTCCTTGATGGTCTAGGCAACTGGCCCGCCTGGCGCGGGACGCCCGTCTGTTCTGGCCGCCTGAACGGCCGCAACGGGTAAGCCATCCCCCGCCTAACCCAATGAAGCCGGACTGTAAGCCACCGCTAATGTCCGGGATGTGCAGCGCTTCACGTAACCCCACCTGACACCGAAGATGCCGTTTCAGACCTGTTCGCGTCTTGTCGGCCGGACCGTCGATCAGCCGGCCAGAGGCACATCGGCGTAAATGGTGGTCCCCTTGCCCCTGGCGGTTTCAACCGACAATTTGCCACCGACCAGCGCCAGCCGCTCCCTCATTCCGGCAAGGCCCAAATGGCCCGGACCCGGTTCGGCGCTGGCGTCGAAGCCGCGGCCGTCATCCTCGATCGTCAGGCGTATCCGATCGTCCTGGATGTGCGCCGTGACGCTTACGCGGCCCGGCGCGGCATGCTTGCCGATATTGGTGAGCGCTTCCTGCGCAATGCGGTACAAAGTGAGCGCGATCTCGGCAGGCGGCGGGCTCGACAGGGCTTCAAGATCCATCTCGCATGCAATGCCAAGTTGACCGCAAAGCATGATGGCCAGGTCCTCGACCGAAGCTCTGAGGCCTTGGTGATCGAGGTCCGCGGGTCGCAGGCTCCAGGCGGCGTCATGCACCCTGGCGCTCAGCTGGTCGATAAGCATCGCGGCGCGCTCGAGGCGGACGTCCATCTCCGGCGAGCCGGCGCGAACGATGTGCAATTCGAGCGCGACGCTGGCGAGCAGCTGGCCAAGATCGTCATGCAGCTCGCGCGACAGGCGCAGGCGCTGCTCTTCCTGCACGGCAACCAGATGCCGCGCCAGACCACGGCGCTTTCCCGAGCTTTCACCTTTGCCGGTGTCGATGCCACCCTCCACCGTCAACGCCGCGCCCGCGAGAAGAGGCGCAAGGGTTGATGCTGTGCGCAATATACACCCGGCATACGCCTTTATGCCTGTCAGTTTTTTCCTGATTGCTTCAACTTTTCCTGACACGGGGGTCAGCAGAAAAACCGGCCGCACCTGCCGATCAGCCCGAATTCATGGGCGCTATTTCCGCGTGCATCCTTAGGGCGTCCTCCCGGTCATCTTGAGCTGGCCGGGAAGCTCAACACCAACCAAGGAGAACGTCATGAGAAAGATCATCCTGGCCGCGGCCGTGCTGTCGGCTCTGACCGGTTCGGCATCCGCATTTTCGGTCGGTAGCGGCAACGGCAACGGCAACGGCAATGTCGGCGTCGGCAACGGCAATGGGAACGGCAACGCCAACACCGGCGCCTTCAACGGCAACTTCAACGGCAACGGCAATTTCGGCTTCGGCAACGGCAACGGGAACGGCAACGCCAATATGGGCGCCTTCAACGGCAACTATAACGGCAACCTCAATGCCGGCGCCGCCAACGGCAACGGCAACGGCAACGGCAATTTCGGCCTCGGCAACGGCAACCTGAACGGCAACGGGAACTGGGGCATCGGAAACGGAAGCGCCAACGGCAACGGCAACGCCGGTGTCGGCAACGGCAACGGAAACGGCAACGGGAACCACTAGTCCCCGCCCAACCGCCGGCGTCGCCAAGCTTCAGCTTGGAAAGACGCTGATGGCTCTGGGACCGTCGAGCCAAGCGCCCGTCCCCCGCGCAAGGCTACCGCGACATGTCGCCGGCGGTCCCAGTCCTTTTCGCCCAATCCTTTTTGCAACAGATCCCAATTTCAAAAGCTAAGCCATGGAAGGAGCTCGCAGATGAAACGCTACGTCATACCGGCGCTATGCCTGGGGTTGTTGAGCGCAACCGCGGCGAAGGCTGACACCACGACGGGCAGCCAGGCCTTCGGCATGTCGGCCGTCCAGGGAGCGATCGGCAAATACGGCCAATCCATCGGCGCGAACGTCAGGGGCATGAACCCGCTCGGCAATTTCGGCGGCAATGTCGGCTACAAGAACAGCGGTACGGGCAATGTCGGCGCCTTCAACAGCGGCACCGGCAATGTCGGCGCTTTCAACGGCAACAACAACACCTCGCCGACAAGCGGCAACGGCAACATTGGCGCCTTCAACGGCAACTCCAACACCGGCCAATATAACGGCAACAGCAACATCGGTGCCGGCAATGGCAACTTCAACGGCGGCAACTTCAACGGAAACGGCAATGTCGGCGCCTTCAACGGCAACTCCAACGGCCGGGGAAACCGCTGATGACCGGCTTGAGCTCATCCACCCGGCCTCGCAGGCGCCGGGTGGCGGCGAGGCTGCTTGACGGCAACGGCCTCGCGCTGGGCACGCTGCTTGCCGCGTTCCTGGCCGCCGACGGCTCGACACTGGTCAGGATTGCCGACCTTCCAATCGGGGCCGGTATCGCCAACGGTCTTGGCAATACCGGAAATTTCAACGGCAACGGAAATTCCGGCAACTTCAACGGCAATGGCAACAGCGGCAATTTCAACGGCAACGGCAATGCCGGAAGTTTCAGCGGCAACTTCAATGGCGGCAGCTTCAACGGCAACGCCAATTGCGGCAATGGCCATGGCAACGGCTATGCGTCGGACGGCAAAGGCAACGGTAAGGGCGCCGGCGGTGCTCCGGCCTGGTGCCGGTATCTGAAGGACTTGAATGGCCGGCTGGGACTGCCGCCCGGCACGATTCCGGACTTCGACTAGAGCAATTCCGGGAAAAGTGCGCAGCGGTCTTCCGCCCGGAATTGCGTTTCGCCGTTTCCGTGAAACGGCCCTAGGTCTTCGGTACAAGGTCGCAGGCCTAGTCTAGGCCAGATATTCACCGCCCATTTCCGAAATCAGCGCAAACGCCGGCGAATGGCTGAAGTCGCCCGAACCTCGTCATTCCAGGGCGGAGCAGCCGCGAAGCGGCGTCGCGGAGACCCTGGAATCCATTCCGTGACCCTGATCAAAGAGTGCAGCGGAGCAGAATTCTGCTCCGCGGCAGCGCTCATACGTCACGGAATGGATCCTCGGGTCTGCGCGCGTCGCTTCGCTCCTTGCTCCGCCCGTGGATGACGATCGCGATGGGCGTTTCGGCCAATCGCCGAGGCATGCCTAGGCAAACACCGTTCAAGCCACGACGTCGACGATCGCGGTCAGGAAACCGGCGAGGTCGTCGGTGACGAAATCGACGTCGTCCTCGTTTGCGGGGTCGCGTTCCCATATCTCCGAGAAGGTCGGCTCGAAATTGCGCGGCACCACCAGCACGGTCGTCATGCCGAGCGTTTTCGGCACGGCCAGATTGCGCGCCAGATCCTCGAACATCACCGCATTGTGCCCGGTCACCGAGTGCAATTCGGCAAAACGCTCATAGGTCTGGCGCTCCGGCTTGGGGCTCAGCCCCGCCGCGACGATGTCGAAGATGGCGTCGAAATGTTCCAGTATGCCGAGCTGGCGCGCGGTGCGTTCGGCGTGCCTGCGGTCGCCATTGGTGAAGATGAACTTGCGCCCGGGAAGCTGGCGGATCGCTGCGCCCAGCACCGGATCCGGCACCAGCCGCGAATAGTCGATGTCGTGCACCTTCTCGAGGAAATCGTCGGGATCGATGCCGTGCCGCTTCATCAGCCCGTTCAGCGTCGTGCCGTATTCCAGGTAGAGCTCCTTCTGCAGCTTGCGCGCGTCGTCGCGCGAAAGCGTCAGCAGCTCGCCGACATAGGCGGTCATCTTCACGTCGATCTGCGCGAACAGGTTCGAGTGATGCGGATAGAGCGTGTTGTCGAGGTCGAACACCCAGTCCGTGACATGGGCGAAGCGGGCGGGATCGGGTGTCGTTGTCATGGATTTCTTATGGCATGCCGGCGCTGGATTTATCCACAACTTATGCGCGTCACGAAATGTGAAAATGGCGCCTCGCTTCAAATTTTAAAAGTCCTGGAAAGGTCGCCTTTAGCGCTTGCTGGCACACAAGCTGACCGTTGGGAGCAAGTCATGAGTCGCATATTTTTGAGGGCCGCTGCCGTGGCATTCGCTTCGGTCGCTGCCTCGCTGTTGTTGACGCTGATTGTGATGCCGGCAATGGGTTTTCCGATGAGCCGCACGGTCTGGCTGGCGTCGACGGTTTGCCCGCTCGTGCTCGCCTGGGCTGCCAGCGCCAGCAGCTTCTGGCAGAGCGATCGGCTGCAGAATGCTCATCGCGAGCTTGCCCGGGCTCACGCGCAGCTCGCGGCGGCGCACAGGCGCCTGTCGGAAAAGGCAAGCCGGGACGACATGACCGGCATGCTCAACCGCGAGACCTTCTTTGCCGCGCTCGACGGTTCGCGGCGCAAGAGCGATCGCGGCGCGCTGCTCATCATCGACGCCGATCACTTCAAGAGGATCAATGACAGTTATGGTCATCTGACCGGAGACGAAGCGCTGCTTTTGATCGCCGGCGCCATCGAACGCGGCATTCGCAGCGGCGATCTGCTCGGCCGCATCGGCGGCGAGGAATTCGCGGCTTTCCTGGTTGGGGCCAGCGAACCGGAAGCCAAGCATATCGCCGAACGCATCCGCCGCGAGGTCGAGCTGATCCGTTTCCGCCCGGTCGACGAGCGGACCGTGCCGCTCACGGTTTCGATCGGCGGGGTCTGCTGCGGCGAGAGCGCGACCATTTCGGATTTGATGCGCGCCGCCGACCGCAGGCTTTACGAAGCCAAGAACCGCGGCCGCAATCTTTCGATCCTCGACCGCGAATTGCCCGAGGCGGCATGAAGCCTCGCCGCAGGCGTTAGGAATGCCCTAACCATGTCCATATTCAACCGCGCTAAACTTCCTGGTGTAACGCCGTTTTCACCTGGGTCTGGCACGGAATTGGGCTCCCAGGCGGCATATGTGCCGTTGAGGAACGGCATGCGTGGATCGA
This sequence comes from Mesorhizobium sp. CA12, assembly GCF_020165255.1. Classification (NCBI taxonomy): domain Bacteria; kingdom Pseudomonadati; phylum Pseudomonadota; class Alphaproteobacteria; order Hyphomicrobiales; family Phyllobacteriaceae; genus Mesorhizobium; species Mesorhizobium sp. CA12. The sequence continues at coordinate 173,457 of NZ_JAIUHT010000009.1, read as the reverse complement.
GGCCCCTGTCGAGAGACGTGTCATGAGCAGGTTCATGAGAAAAATGTCGCGCCGCGCGATCGTGCAGGCGCTGATCGCGCTTCCCGCCCTGTCGCTGTTCCGCAGCCAGCAACCCCTGGTCGATGCCGATGACATCGTCGAGATCAATGGCTGGATCCTGCGGCGAAGCGACCTCGCATGATCTTCGACAGCTACGAGGCCTACATGCAGGCCGGCTTCAAACCCAAGGCCTGCATCCTCGGCTCCGGCCCGGCCGGCACGACGATCGCCAGGAAGCTCGGCTCAGCCGACATCCCGGTGGTCGTGCTGGAGGCGGGTTCGCGCGAATTCAGCGATGAGTCGCAGGATTTCTACCGCGGCAAGACGGTTGGCGATTTCTATTTCGACCTCGACATCACCAGGCTGCGCTTCATGGGCGGCTCGTCCAATCACTGGGCCGGCTGGTGCCGCGTGCTCGACAAACAGGACTTCGAGCCCAAGGCATGGGCGCCGGACACCGGCTGGCCGATCGGCCGCGCCGACATCGAGCCCTATCTTGGCGAAGTTCACGATATCCTCGAGCTGCCCGATTTCCGTCCCGACGTCCCGGTTTCGGACGACATCCGCTGGGTGCAGTTGATCAAGAGCCCGGCGGTTCGCTTCGGCGAGAAATATGCCGACGAGCTCGACAAGAGCAGGAACATCGCCGTCGTGCTCAATACCTACGCGACCGAGCTCACCGGCGACGGCAAGCGCGTCACCGGCGCGAAGCTCTGGTCGAACGGCCAGGATGCCGGCACCTTCGCGGCGGACTATTTCGTCACCTGCACCGGCGGGCTGGAGAACTCGCGGCTGCTGTTGTGGTCGAATGAGCGCTCGAATGGCGGCGTGGTGCCGAATGCGGCGGCGCTCGGCCGCTACTGGATGGAGCATCCGACCTTCCAGGGCGGCAATGCCATCCTCGCCAATTATTCGGAGTTCGAGGTCGACGCCTCGAAAGAAGCCTTCTTCTCGCCGACGCTTGCCGCGATGGAGCGGCTGCATATCATGAATTTCGGTATCCGCCTGATCGAGTCGCCGTATCCCAATGTCAAGAAATTGATCGCCGATCTCGCCTGTACGGCGCCCAATATGGCGGAATGGATGTCTTCCCAGCTGGACCAGAGACTGCACTGCGCCGCGCAGCTTTACGTCGCCTGGGAACAGGCGCCGCTTGCCTCGAACCAGATCGCGCTGTCAAAGACCGATGTCGACCACGCCGGCGTGCCGCGCATCGAACTGCGCTGGAAGAAGTCGCCGCTCGAGCGCCGCACGCTGCTTGAGGGCCTCAGGCTTTTCGGCACGACCATGGCGCAGAAGAATCTCGGCCGCGTCCGCATCGACGACTGGATCAGCAATGGCGGCGATTATCCGACCAATGAGGAAACGGCCGGCCACCACCATATGGGCGGCACCCGCATGGGCACCGACGTCTTGAAGAGCGTCGTCGACGCCAATTGCAAGGTGCATGGCATCGACAATCTCTATGTCGGCGGCTCGTCGGTGTTCTGCACCTCCGGCCAGTGCAACCCGACGACGACCATCACCGCGCTCGCCTGCCGCCTCGGCGAGCATCTCGGCAAGCTGATCGTCGTCTGATCTCGACCGTGCTGCGCATTCATCAATGCGGCACACGCCCTGCAGAGCGAGCAACTGGCCAGGATCAAGGCCGAGCCTGACAAGGCATAGCCAGAGGATCAATGCAGGATTTTGAAAAATTGCCGTTTGTCGACGGGCACGATTTTCACCGTTTCTTTCAGTGACGCTGACGATTGGCGGAAGCCTTCCAACCTCGTCATTCCAGGGCGGAGCAGCCGCGAAGCGGCGTCGCGGAGACCCTGGAATACATTCCGTGGCTCTGATCAAAGAGTGCAGCTGAGCAGAATTCTGCACCGCGGCAGCGCTCATGCGACACGGAATGGATCCTCGGGTCTGCGCGCGTCGCTTCGCTCCTTGCTCCGCCCGTGGATGACGACGGGGTGCGCGTTTCGGCTAACCGCCAAGGCATGGCATCTGCCAACGCAAACATAGCCAAGCGGTCAAAATCCCTGGGGAACTAATTGCAAAAGGCACAAAGCGGCCCAGCCGCCTGTCGGCAGCTGAACCGCGCTGAATGTCGGTTGGGCGAAAACCGACCTCAGATTGTTGACGGGTCGAGCGCCGGCTGGCCCTTGAACCGCGCCACGATGCCGGCGAGGTCGCCATGGGCGAAAGCATCGCGCAGCGCATCGAAGGACGGCAGCACGAAATAGGCACGCTGGAACTTGTCGATCTCATAGCCGGTGCGCATCACCGTCTCGAGGTCGAACGGCACATGGTGCGCGTCCTTGCTCTCGACCGCGAATTGCAGCTCGGTGAAGGACGACATCAGCCCGGCGCCGAAAGCTTTCAACGGCTGGCCGGCTTCCTGGATGAGGCCATATTCGGCGCTGTACCAGTAGAGCCTCGTGATCATCTCGTCGCCGCCGAGCGCAATCAGATCTTCCGCCTTCCGGCCATACATCTGCATGAAATCGGCGAACACCGGCTGGGTCAGGATCGGCACATGGCCGAAGAAGTCGTGGAACATGTCCGGCTCGACGATGTAGTCGAGCTCTTTCTTCGTCCGCAGCCAATTGGTCACCGGGAAGCGCCGATTGGCGAGATGATCGAAGAAGGGGCCGGCCGGAATGAGGCCCGGCACCGCAACGATCTGCCAACCCGTCAGCCTGGCGAGCTTTTCGCTCACCTCGTCGAAATCCGGAATCCTGTCGAGCAGCCCGAGCGCCGCGACGCCGTCGAGATACGAACGGTGCGCGAGCTTCCGCGTCAGCTTCGTCTGGCGATCGCAAAGCGTGCGCCACACCGCCTGTTCCTCGGCGGAGTAGCCGTAGCCCTGCGCCACGGTGAAATCGCTGCGGCAGACCGAATAGTCGCCCCGCAGGCCCTGCGCCGCGCATTCGGCGGCATAATCGGCAACGCTGATCGTCATCATATCCTCCTCAAGATCGTGATCCGCGGATCGTGAAGGGGAGTTTAGAAGCGACCGCTGAGGCAAATCAGCTTTGTTTATGGCACGCCAGCGGATTTGGAGGTAAAAGCACTCAGTTCAACGCGAGCCTGAGAAAAAATGCCTCAATTCGACGATTTCGAGATAAGGATGCTCGACATCCTGCAGCGCGACGGCCGCAAGCCCGTCTCGGAGCTGGCGCAAGAGATCGGCCTGTCGACCACGCCTTGCGCGCGCCGCTTCGAGGCCCTGCAGGAAGCCGGTATCATCAAGGGCTTTGCCGCCGTGCTCAGCCGCCGCGCCGTGGGCCTGACCGTCGAGGTGTTCATCCAGGTGCGGCTGGTCAGCCACAGCGATGGCTCGCCCGAAAGCTTCATCGCCGCCGTGCAGCGCATGGACGAGGTCTCGTCCTGCTGGACGATGACAGGCGACTACGATTTTCTGCTGCATGTCTTGGTGCCGTCGGTGGACGACTTGAACGCCTTCGTCATGCACCGGCTGATGCGTCTGCCCGGCGTGCGCGACGTCCATACGCAACTGGTGCTGCAGAACATCAAGGGACCCGGCCACGTGCCGCTCAGCCATCTGCGGCGCTGATCCGGTCAAATCTGGCGAAAAGCTGCGTGGAAACTGCTGAACCGCGCCAAGGCGGCTTCGGCATCTGTCATTAGCACAAGCGGACCAATATGGAGGTCCGCCTTGAACATCGTGCTTATCAATCCGCCGCACACCGCCATCGGCAGCCGTGTGCCCGACGACCACCTGCCGCCGCTCGGTCTTTTGGCCATCGGCGGGCCGCTGATCGATTCCGGCCATCAGGTACGCCTGGTCGACGCCGAGTTCGGTCCGATGCCACTTGCGGCGGTGGTGGACGAGGCGCTGCGCGACGATCCGGATTTCGTGCTGATCGGCCATTCCGGCTCGACCTCGGCACATCCGACGGCCTTGAAGATCGCCGAGATGATCAAGGCCCGCGCGCCGGGTGTCGTCGTCATCTATGGCGGCGTCTTCCCGACCTATCATTGGCGCGACATTCTCGCCGCGACCGACGTCTTCGACTTCATCGTGCGCGGCGAAGGCGAGGCGACCGCGACGGCGCTGGTCGAGGCAATCGAGATGCGCCAGCCGGTGGCGAGCGTCGCCGGCATCGCCTATCGCGACGATTTCGGCCGTCCTGTCGCGACGCAGGCGGCGATGACCATAGCCGACCTCGATGCCTGGCGCGTCGGCTGGGAGCTGATCGATCACCGCCGCTACTCCTATTGGGGCGGCAAGCGGGCCGTGGTCATGCAGTTCTCGCGCGGCTGCCCGCATCTGTGCAACTATTGCGGCCAGCGCGGTTTCTGGACCCGCTGGCGCCACCGCGACCCGGTCAAATTCGCCAGGGAGATCGCCTGGCTGCATCGCGAGCACGGCGTCGAGCTGATCAATCTGGCCGACGAGAACCCGACTTCCTCGAAAAAGGCCTGGCGCGCCTTTCTCGACGCCATGATCGCCGAGAACGTGCCGGTGCTGATCGTCGGCTCGACCCGCGCCGACGATATCGTGCGCGATGCCGATATCCTGCATCTTTATCGCAGGGCCGGCGTCATCCGCTGGCTGCTCGGCATGGAGAACACCGACGAGGCGACGCTGTCGCTGATCCGCAAGGGCGGCAGCACGAAGTCCGACCGCGAGGCGATCCGGCTGCTGCGCCAGAACGGCATCCTGTCGATGGCGACCTGGGTCGCCGGCTTCGAGGACGAGACCTTGCGCGATCTCTGGCGCGGCTTTCGCCAGCTCATCGCCTACGATCCGGACCAGATCCAGGCGCTCTATGTCACACCGCATCGCTGGACGCCGTTCTTCCGCATCGCCAAGGATCGCAAGGTGATCCAGAAGGACGTACGCCTGTGGGATTACAAGCACCAGGTTCTGCACATGACCAGGCTGAAACCCTGGATGCTGTTCTTCGCCGTCAAGCTGATCGAGGTGGCGGTGCAGTCGCGGCCGAAGGCGCTGGCGCGCATCCTGTTCCACCCCGATCCCGAGCAGCGCCATTCGATGCGCTGGTACACCAGGATGGGACGTCGCGTCTGGTTCCGCGAGGTCTGGGGGTTTTTCGTCCGCGACGGCCGCGTCATGGACGGGCCGACATTAGCCGAATTCTGGGGCGCGCCGCAGGACGCCGAGGAGGAATCGATGATCGTCGGGCGCCAGCCACGCAAATCCGTCGCGCCGATCATTGAAGATCGAGGCGCGCCGGCGGCAACAAAGTTAGCCGGCTGACATGGCGGTTCACCATTGCATGGAAACGGTGAACTTGCCTTTCTTACGGAACGATCAGCGTGCCGGCGCCGTGCTCGGTGAACAGCTCGAGCAGCACCGAATGCGGCGTCTTGCCGTTGAGGATGACGACGCCTTCGACGCCGCGCTCGATCGCCTCGATGCAGGTCTCGACCTTCGGGATCATGCCGCCCGAAACCGTGCCGTCCTTGATCAGCGCCCTGGCCTCGGCGACCGTCAGCTCGTCGATCAGCTTCTTGTTCTTGTCGAGCACGCCCGGCACGTCGGTGAGGAAGAGCAGGCGCGAGGCGCGGCAGGCGCCGGCGATGGCGCCGGCAAAGGTGTCGGCATTGATGTTGTAGGTGTGGCCGTCGCGGCCGGGCGCCACCGGCGCCAGCACCGGAATCATTTCCGAGCGCGCCAGAAGGTCGAGCAGCGTGCGGTCGACCTCGACCGGCTCGCCGACGAAGCCGAGATCGAGCACCCGCTCGATGTTGGAATCCGGATCGACCATGGTCTTGCGCGCCTTTTCGGCGAACACCATGTTGCCGTCCTTGCCGCAGAGCCCGATCGCCCACTCGCCCTCGGCGTTGATCAGCGCCACGATCTCCTTGTTGATCGAGCCCGCCAGCACCATCTCGACGATCTCGACCGTCTTCTGGTCGGTGACGCGCAGGCCGCCCTCGAACTTGGATTCGATGCCCATCTTGGTGAGCATCGCGCCGATCTGCGGCCCGCCGCCATGCACGACGATCGGGTTGACGCCGGACTGTTTCAACAGCGCGATGTCGCGGGCGAACGCCTTGCCGAGCTCGGTATCGCCCATGGCATGCCCGCCATATTTCACCACCACCGTCTTGTTCTCGTAGCGCTGCATATAAGGCAGCGCGCGAGAGAGCAGCGCGGCCTGCATTTCGGCGGTGGCGGCGATGTCCGTCATCGGTGTCGATCCCAGCTAGCGTGAAAGGCGGCCTCTTAGCCGGAATTGCCGCAGGTCGCAAACGGCTTTGCGGTCACAATAACGATATCTGCCAGTTCCCCAGACAGGGATTTTGACCGGCCGGCCAACTTTGCGTTGGCAAGCAGCATGCCTTGGAGACTCGCCGAAACGGCCCTGCCTCGTCATCCACGGGCGGAGCAAGGAGCGAAGCGACGCGCGCTGCTTCGCCCTGGAATGACGAGGTTGGAGAGGCTTCGGCCAATCTCCAACGCCTGCGCTGGTTTCACCGACACAATGACGAAATCTGCTAGCTCCCAGCACAGTAATTTTGGCCGGGGCAGGCCGTGTTGGTGTTGGCAGGCGGCATGCCTTGGAGATTGGCCGAAACGGCCCAACCTCGTCATCCACGGGCGGAGCAAGGAGCGAAGCGACGCGCGCAGACCCGAGGATCCATTCCGTAACGTCCGAGCGCCGCCGCGGTGCAGAATTCTCCTCCGCTGCACTTTTGACTAAGGTCACGGAATGGATTCCAGGGTCTTCGCGACGCCGCTGCGCGGCTGCTCCGCCCTGGAATGACGAGGTTGGGAGGCTTCAGCCCGCCGCTTCAGCCGTCCTGAAAGCTTCTCCATCGAGCCGCGTAGGATCGGCCCGCGGCCGCTGGTGGACGACGCTTCCGCCACCGTTGCAATTAAATCGCAATCTTCTAATTTGCCGCCATGGGGCCTCAGGATATCAGCAAGCTGATCGTTCGGACTTCGATGAAGGACCGGGCTGCGTTCGATCTGCTCTACAAGCAGACCAGCGCGAAACTTTTCGGCGTCTGCCTTCGTGTCTTGCGGGACCGGGGTGATGCGGAAGAAGCGCTGCAGGAGGTCTTCGTCAAAATCTGGACGAAGGCGGATCGTTTCGCGGTTTCCGATCTGAGCCCGATTTCCTGGCTGGTGGCCGTTGCGCGCAATCATGCGATCGATCGCATCCGGTCGCGGCGCAGTCCTTCTGCCAACATCGATACGGCCCTCGACGTCGCCGATCCGGCGCCGGGACCCGAGGCCATGGCTGTGGCGGGCGGCGAGACCGAACGCATCTACCATTGCCTCGACGAACTGGAGCAAGACCGGGCGGCGGCCGTCCGGGGCGCCTATCTGGGCGGCGAGAGCTATGCCGAGTTGGCGGAGCGCTTCAAGGTTCCGCTGAACACGATGCGGACTTGGCTGCGGCGAAGCCTGCTGAAACTGAGAGAATGCCTGGAAAGATGACGCTGGCAGAGGACAACGGACCGGAACGTGGAGGCGACGATCTGCTCGCCGCCGAATATGTTCTCGGCGTCCTGGCAGCCGACGAGCGCCAGATCGCTTCCCGTCGCATCGATGCCGAGGCGGCATTCGCCCGCTTGGTCGACGCCTGGGAAGCCCATTTCGCGCCCATGGCCGCCCCCTATGCCGCGGTCGAGCCGCCGGCTTCCGTGAAAGTGGCAATCGACCGCCGCCTGTTTGCTTCGTCCGCGTCCACGGCGCCCAGCGGCGGCCTCTGGGCGAGCCTTGCCTTCTGGCGCGGCCTCGCCGCCGCGGCCATCGCTGCTTTGGCCGTCTATGTCGCCCTGCCTTACGTCAACCCGCCGGTCCGGCCATCCGAGACCAGGCTGGTCGCCTCTCTGGCCGCCGACAACAGCAACGTCAAATATCTTGCCGTCTATGACGCCGCCCGCCACGAGGTCGGCCTGTCGCTGGTCTCCGGCGACCGCGGCGCCGGCAAGGATTTCGAGCTCTGGATGATCGAGGGCAAGAACGCGCCGGTCTCGATGGGTGTCATTCCCGCCGGCCCGACCGCGCGCATGGCGGTCACGCCGGCCGTCCAGCAGAAGCTGGCGCAAGGCGCCGTGCTCGCCGTCAGCCTCGAGCCCTCTGGCGGTTCGCCGACCGGCCAGCCTACCGGTCCGGTCGTCGCCGCGGGTGACCTGAAGGGCATCTGACCCTGGTCAGCCGGTTATCGGAGACTAACTGCAGTCTATATCCTGCCCTTTCTAGGCGGGAAAATTTCGCTGCCGCCATCAGTGACACAGACGCAATAAAGCACCCGAATAAAAATCGCGCGCCCCTCGTGAAACTAACGCTTTTCGGGCCCGTATCTCCTCGCGTTCCCACGGACGGGAAGAAACAACCCGAGGAGACTGACACCATGCGTAAACTCGCCACCCTTTTGCTTGCCGCTACACTTGGTCTTTCGGCGCTCGGCGCCGTTGCCTACGCTGCCAATCCGATGGTCGGCGGCGCGCCGATGTATGCCAAGAAGAACATCATCGAGAATGCCGTCAATTCGAAGGACCACACAACTCTGGTCGCCGCCGTCAAGGCCGCCGGCCTGGTCGACACGCTGCAGGGCGCCGGTCCGTTCACCGTTTTCGCGCCGACCAACGAGGCCTTTGCGGCGCTGCCCGCCGGAACGGTCGACACGCTGCTCAAGCCCGAGAACAAGGACAAGTTGACCAAGGTGCTCACCTGCCACGTCGTCGCCGCCAAGGCGCTGGCCGCCGACGTCGCCAAGATGGCCAAGGCCGATGGCGGCGCCCACCAGGTCAAGACGGTCGGCGGCTGCGAGCTGACGCTGAAGGCGGAGAAGGGCAAGGTCACCGTCACCGACGAGAACGGCAACGTTGCCCATGTCACCATCGCCGATGTCCGCCAGTCGAACGGCGTCATCCATGTCATCGACAAGGTTCTCTTGCCGAAGATGTAACAAAGCGGGCCTGGCCGGCGAAGACATGGCTGAGCGCTGGCCGCATCATTCAAGATCCGCGCCGCCGGCAGGGGTGTGCTCCGCGTCCGTCCCGCAAGGGCGGCGCGGAGCAGCATCCGGAGCGTTCCAGGAAGGTTCTGTCCGGAATTGCTCGAACGAAGAGATGGGGCGTCACCGGCTTTTGATTTCCGGCCCGGGCTCTATCTTGGCAAAGTGCGTCAGGAGGAACGGCCATGAACCGTCGCGATTTTCTCTGGAGCGGGGCCGCCGCCACCGCTCTCATCGTCGGATCCGCAGCGATGCTGCGTGCCGGCGGACCGAAGCCCGCTCTCGCCGCCGAGACGTTCGAAATCACCAAGACCGATGCCGAATGGCACGCCATCCTTTCGGACGAGGCCTTCGATGTGCTGCGCAAGCAAGGCACCGAATATCCCGGCACCAGCCCGCTGCTCAACGAGCATCGCAAGGGCATCTTCGCCTGTGCCGGCTGCGACCTGCCGGTCTATTCGTCGGAGGCCAAATTCGATTCCGGCACCGGCTGGCCGAGCTTCTGGCAGGAAATCCCGAACTCCATCGGCAAGACCGAAGACCGCTCGCTCGGCATGACCCGCACCGAGGTCCATTGCCGGCGCTGCGGCGGTCATCTCGGCCATGTCTTCGACGACGGCCCGCCGCCCACCGGCCTGCGCCACTGCATTAACGGCGTGGCGCTGAGCTTCAAGCCGGCTTCAGCCTGAGGTGGGTTGAGATTCAGGTGAGGCCGGCCTGCAAATGGCGGCTTCCTGCGCTTCCGGTGCTCACGTACGAAAAGTACGCTCCGCTCCGGTTCTCGGAACCCACCATTTTCGACTCGGCCTGACCTGAATCTCAACCCACCTTGGAGTCGCTTTCAATCTCTCCAAAAAGAATGACCCCGGAAATCGTCACCGGTTTCCGGGGTCACGCGTTGAGGAAGCCAGGCGGGGGTTCCGGCTCCTCAATGGCCTCCGCCGCCACCGCCGCCCTGCGGGGCCGGCTTGTTGATGAACAGCACGAAAAATCCGAGCGAGGCGAACAGCACCGTCAGCATCATGAACACATCCATGAAGGACAAAAGCGCCGCCTGCTGGTGCACCATGCCGGACAGTTTCGAGACCGCAGCGCTCGCGGCGTCGAGACCGGCGGTCTGCTCGAAATTCTGCGTCATGTTCTGCAGCTTGGTCTGCGCCGCCTCGCTGCCCCACTGCACATGCTCCGAGAGCCGCGCATAGTGGAAGGCGTTGCGGTCGATCAGCACCGTGTTGATCACCGCGAGGCCGACGGCGCCGCCAAGGTTGCGGGTCAGGTTGAACAGGCCTGACGCATTCTTCAGCCGTTCCGGCGGCAGCGTGCCGAGCGCGATGTTGTTGATCGGCACCATGCACAGCATCATCGAGCAGCCGCGCAGGATTTGCGGGATCAACAGCTCATAGAAATCCCAGTCGGCCGTGAGATGCGTCATCCACCAGGTGCCGGTGGCGAAGCCGACGAAGCCGATCATCATCATCAGCCTGAGGTCGATCTTGTTCGACAGGATGCCGGCAACGGGCGCGGTGAAGAACATCGCCAGGCCGCTGACGAACAGCGCCTCGCCGATCATCATCGAATCGTAGCCGCGGATACGCCCCAGGAACACCGGATAGAGATAGGTGAGCCCGTAGAGGCCGATGCCGACGACGAAGGAGAACAGCGAGCCGAAGGCGAAGTTGACGTTGCTGAAGGCCCTCAGGTCGACGATCGGCTCCTCGGCGGTGAAGACGCGCCAGAAGAAGATGACGCCGCCGATGGTCATGATGATGGCGCAGGCAAACACTGCCGGCTCCTGCAGCCAGTCATGGTTCGGGCCTTCCTCCAGCACATATTCCATGCAGCCGAGGAAAGCGGCCATGCCGACCAGGCCCCACCAGTCGAACTTCGAGAACAGTTTCAGGTTGGGCTTGTCGAAGTCGATCAGCGACCAAGCGGCCGTCGCCACCAGGATGCCGGGCACGACATTGATCAGGAACAGCCAGTGCCAGGACATGGCGTGGCTGATATAGCCGCCCACCGTCGGGCCGATCGTCGGTGCCAGCGTCGCCACCAGGCCGATCATCGGCGACACGACGGCGCGCTTGGAAGGCGGGAAGATGGTGAAGGCGGCCGCGAAGACGCTGGGGATCATGCCGCCGCCGATAAAGCCCTGGATGGCGCGGTAGACGATCATCTGGTCGATATTGGTGGCGGTCGCGGCGAGCGCGCTGGCCGCGGTGAAGCCGGCCGCCGCGGTGGTGAACAGCACGCGCGTCGACAGCATGCGACTGAGGAAGCCGGACAGCGGGATCATCACCACCTCGGCGATCAAATAGGCGGTCTGCACCCACGGAATCTCGTCGGAGCTGGCGCTCAGGCCCGCCTGGATTTCCGAGAGCGAGGCCGAGACGATCTGGATGTCCAGGATCGCCATGAACATGCCGAACACCATCGCCAGGAAGGCGACGACGCGGCGCACAGGCATATGGTCCGCAGGCAGGGCCGGCGCGGCAGCGACCGGACGCCCGGGCATTGATCCTGCGGTGATGGTTGCGGTTGCCATGTCATGGCCTCCCTGGGCAATTCCTGGGACGAGCGCGTGGCGGTCCCGAATTGCGTCGAAAACGATAAAGCAGGCTGGACGGCCTGGCGCTCGATCGGCCGCCGGGCCGCCCCCCAATCAGTTGGTCGTCGAAGCCGGCGCGGTGCGGCTGTCGACCGCGACGACGACGCTCAGCCCGGCGCGCAGCTTGCCGGCCTTCAGCACGTCGGCCGGCACGTCGATGCGCACGGGCACGCGCTGCACCACCTTGGTGAAGTTGCCGGTGGCGTTTTCCGGCGGCAGCAGCGAGAACACCGCGCCCGAAGCCGGCGCCAGCGAGGAAACCGTGCCTTCGAAGGTCTGGCCGTCGATAGCGTCGACGGTGATGCGGACCTTCTCGCCAGGCACCATGCGGCCGAGCTGCGTCTCCTTGAAGTTGCCGACGATGTAGAGCTTGTCCATCGGCACGACGACGGCGAGCTTCTGGCCGGGGCTGACGAGATCGCCCTGCTCGACCGAGCGGTTGCCGACGACGCCGTCATAGGGAGCCTTCAGCACGGTGAAGGACAGGTCGCGCAGGGCCTTGTCGCGGGTGAGTTGCAGCGAGGCGAGCGTCGAGGCCGACTCGGCGCGCTGCGCTTCCAGCACGCCGATATTGGCCTGCGCCGCCGCGATCTGCGCATCGGCGCCGACAAGCGCCGCCTTGGCCTGGTCGAGCGCGGTCTGGGCGTCGTCGAGCTGGGCCTGCGTGCCGACATGGGTCCTGACGAGTTGCGCCGCCCGCACCTGGGCGCGCGCCGCATTGTCGGCGGCGGCCTGGTCCGCGACCTTCTGTGCCTGAGCCTGCGACAGCGAAGCCTGGGCCGCCTTGGTCTGGGCGTCGATGCGGTCGAGCGTCTTGCTCAAGGTGGCGATCTGCGCCTCGGCCTGGGCCACGGCGATCTTATAGTCGCCATTGTCGATGACGAACAGCGGATCGCCGGCCTTGACCTGCTGGTTCTCGCTCACCAGCACCTTGTCGATATAGCCGGATATTTTCGGCGACACGAACGACATATCGGCCTGGACATAGGCGTCGTCGGTGGAGATCATGAACCGGCCGTCGGTCCAATAGTTATACCCATACCAGGAACCGGCGCCGAGAAGGGCAAGGCCGATGATCGGTAACAGGAAAGAGCGGACAGAGCGCTGCTTCTGGGCGGGTGCTTCAGCCGCCGGCGTCGCAACGGGAGCAGCGGGCTGGACAGGAACTTCCGGCGCTTCGGTCGAAGGCTGGACCTTGGCGTTGGGAAAAGAGCGGACTTCGGCGGTGGCGGGCGCGTTCGAGGACATAGTGATCTCTCTGGAATATCAGTCATACTGAACCGTTCGGTTCGAATTGGAGATTGACATAGCGCGGAAAGAGGACCATATCAAGAGGAAATCGAACCGAGCGGTTCGAAATATTTTTCAAGGAACGACTTCCATGGTCGACACGACAGCCGATAGCGATCTGCTCGACTTACGCAAGGGCCGCCCGGCGGCCGGGCAGGATCCCGTAAAACGGGCCCAGATCATCGAGGGCGCCCGCCGCGTCTTTATAGACAAGGGCTTTGAAGCGGCCTCGATGAACGACATCACGCGCGAGGCCGGCGTCTCCAAGGGCACGATCTACGTCTATTTTCAAAACAAGGAAGAGCTGTTCGAAGCGCTCATCGAGGAAGAGCGCGGCACCATCTTCAAGAACATGTATGAGGTGCTCGACCATTTCGACGACCTGCGCAAGACGCTGGTGAAGTTCGGCACCGTGCTTTCGCTGAAGATCACCTCGGCCAAGGTCATCCAGGCCCAGCGCACCGTGGTCGGCGCGGCCGATCGGATTCCGGAGCTTGGCGCGCGCTTCTACGAACGCGGCCCCAAGCGCGGCCACGACAAGGTCATGGCCTTCCTCAACGAAGCCGTCGAACGCGGCCTGCTTCAGATCGCCGACGTCGACCTTGCCGCCTACCAGTTCACCGAGCTTTGCCTCGCCGGCCTGTTCCGCCAGTGCATCTTTTCCTATCGCACCAAAGCGCCGAGCCAGGCGGAGATCGAGCACGTCGTGACCTCCGGCGTCGAAGTGTTTCTCAAGGCCTATGCCACGGAAAAATTCTTCGCCGAGGAACGGGCGTTGCAATCGGCCTGACCGTCCGGGCATGCGGATTCCAGAGCGCAAAGGGCGAAGCTGAAGGGGTCGCGAGGCGTCGCCGCGAAATCCATCGGTGCGGTCTGCCTCGACCGCGAAGACCGGCCTGAAGACCCCCCTCTCAAAATATCGATCGGCTTCGTCCGGCAGGCGCTTTCGGAAGAACCTGTTAACCATCGCTTCCTATGTCTCGGGATACGTTCAATCGGCGAGTCTCGAGTATGACATCCATGCGTTTCCCCCGTGCCAATCATCCCGGCGCCTCAGCCCACGACAGCGACGACGAACATCGCAATCCGCGGGAAACCGGGCGCCATGGCGCAGTCCCGCAAGCAGGACAGGTCGTGCCGCTGCGAGTCCTGCCCGGGGGCGAATCGGCCGCCGCTCGTAACGCATCGTCCGACTCGGCCGGCGATTCGGCCGGCGACGATTTCGCCCTCCCCGCCTGGCAGAACTATTTCTTCCTTGCGCCCAATGTGCGGTTCACGCGCACGCCGGACACTGACCTCGCCAGGCGGGCCGCCCCGCCGGAGGATGCCGCTCGGGGCAAGGCATCCGCGGCCGAGCCCGTCCGGCCTGCGCCGCCGGCTCCGCCGCCAGCCGCTCCGGTCCGGAAAAGTTCCGCCGCTCCCGCCCCGGCGCCGATGCAAACCAGGCCGATCCGCGCACCAGCCACTGTTGCCCCTGCCACGGTCCCGGCCGCAGCGGCCGCGCCGACCCAAGGCGCCGCTGCTCCGACGCCAAAACCGCGCCTGAGCGGATTGCGCTGGTCCTATCTTTCCGATCATGCCTTTTTCGAGTTCGGCATGCCCTTTCTTGCCGAGCGCCTGGCGCGGGCGCGTCTGAACGAGGCGGGGCAGGCGCCTGCCGTTCCGGCGCAGCCATTGATGCAGCCGGTGCCGGCGCAGCGTCCGGCCGCGCAACCCGTCCAGCCCCGTGCCGCCTTCCCGGGCGAGGCGACGTCATTTTACCGGGTCATCGAATGGCGCTCCAGCACGGCAGAGGCAAGTCCGATCTCGGCGCCCGTGCCGGCTCCGGCGGCGGCCCAACCGGCGCCTGCCAAGCCGATGCCGATCTCCGCCCCGGCAAGCGCCGGGAAAGCCAGGCAGGCACCATCGTTGCCCATGGCCGGCGAGGTCGAGCCGCTATCCGCGATGGGCGGCTACGAGCTTCCTTCGGAAGAGCTCTTGCAGATGCCGCCCGAGGGCCAGGGCTTCTACATGTCGCAGGAGCGGATGGAGCAGAATGCCGATCTGCTCGAAAGCGTGCTGGAGGATTTCGGCGTCAAGGGCGAGATCATCCATGTCCGGCCGGGGCCGGTCGTCACGCTCTACGAGTTCGAGCCGGCGCCGGGTGTGAAATCCAGCCGCGTCATCGGGCTCGCCGACGATATCGCCCGCTCCATGTCGGCTGTATCGGCGCGTGTGGCCGTGGTGCCGGGCCGCAATGTCATCGGCATCGAGCTGCCCAACGAGACGCGCGAGACCGTCTATTTCCGCGAGCTGATCGGCTCGGCCGGCTTCCGCAATACCTCCTGCAAGCTGGCGCTCGGCCTCGGCAAGACCATCGGCGGCGAACCGGTCATCGCCGAGCTCGCCAAGATGCCGCATCTGTTGGTGGCGGGCACCACCGGGTCGGGCAAGTCGGTCGCCATCAACACCATGATCCTGTCGCTGCTCTTCAGGATGAAGCCGCAGGAATGCCGTCTCATCATGGTCGACCCCAAGATGCTGGAGCTCTCCGTCTATGACGGCATCCCGCATCTTTTGACGCCGGTCGTCACCGATCCGAAGAAGGCCGTCACGGCGCTGAAATGGGCGGTGCGCGAGATGGAGGACCGCTACCGCAAGATGGCGCGCCTCGGTGTGCGCAACATCGACGGCTACAACCAGCGCGCGGCCGGCGCCCGCGACAAGGGCGAGGTCGTGACCATGCAGGTGCAGGCCGGCTTCGAGAGGGGCACGGGCGAGCCGCTGTTCGAGGAGCGCGCGATCGACCTCGCGCCGATGCCCTACATCGTCATCATCGTCGACGAGATGGCCGACCTGATGATGGTGGCCGGCAAGGAGATCGAAGGCGCCATCCAGCGGCTGGCGCAGATGGCACGCGCCGCCGGAATCCATCTGATCATGGCGACGCAACGCCCGTCCGTCGATGTCATCACCGGCACGATCAAGGCCAATTTCCCCACCCGCATCTCCTTCCAGGTGACGTCGAAGATCGACAGCCGCACCATCCTCGGCGAGCAGGGCGCCGAGCAGCTGCTCGGCCAGGGCGACATGCTGCACATGGCCGGCGGCGGGCGCATTTCGCGCGTGCATGGCCCTTTCGTTTCCGATGTCGAGGTCGAGCATGTCGTGGCGCATCTGAAGGCGCAGGGACGTCCCGAATATCTCGACACCGTTACCGCCGACGAGGAAGAGGAACAGGAAGCGGCCGACACTGGCCCGGTCTTCGACAAAAGCGCGATGGCCGAGGAGGATGGCGACGCGCTCTATGAGGAAGCCGTCAAAGTGGTCAAGCGCGACAAGAAGTGCTCGACCTCCTACATCCAGCGCCGCCTCGGCGTCGGCTACAACCGCGCCGCCTCATTGGTCGAGCGCATGGAGAAGGAAGGCCTGGTCGGCGCTCCCAACCATGTCGGCAAGCGCGAGATCCTCACCGGCCGGCGCGATCGCGAGCCGGAACGCGACGAGAT
Organism: Mesorhizobium sp. CA12; assembly: GCF_020165255.1. Taxonomy (NCBI): domain Bacteria; kingdom Pseudomonadati; phylum Pseudomonadota; class Alphaproteobacteria; order Hyphomicrobiales; family Phyllobacteriaceae; genus Mesorhizobium; species Mesorhizobium sp. CA12. The sequence goes on along the minus strand of NZ_JAIUHT010000009.1, from coordinate 157,081 downwards.
GGATTGATCCTGAGGGATCGGTCCCTGGCGGGCGGCGTCAGCCGCCGTTCGCTACCAAGGCGATGGCGGCGCGCAGCTCGTCCAAGCCCTCGGCTTTTTCCGACGAGGTGGCCAGCACCAGTGGAAACGCCGCCGGCCGCTTCTTGATCTTGGCCAGCGTCTCCTCGATCAGCCTCGGCACGCCCGCGGCCTTGATCTTGTCGGTCTTGGTCAGCACCACCTGGTAGGACACTGCCGCCTTGTCGAGCAGGGTCAGCACTTCCTCGTCCTTGGCCTTGATGCCATGGCGCGCGTCGATCAGCACATAGACGCGCTTCAGCGTCACGCGGCCCTGCAGATATTCGTAGATCAGCTTGGTCCACTCATCGACCTTGTCCTTTGGCGCGCTGGCATAGCCGTAGCCCGGCATGTCGACCAGCGCCATCGGCGGCAAGTCGGCGCCCTCGCCGGAAAAGCCGTCGGGCACGAAATAGTTGAGCTCCTGCGTGCGGCCCGGCGTGTTCGACGTCCGCGCCAGGCCCTTGTGCCCGACCAGCGCGTTGATCAGCGACGATTTGCCGACATTGGAACGGCCGGCGAAGGCGATCTCCGGCGGGCCTTCCGGCGGCAGGAATTTCATCGACGGCACGCCGCGGATGAAGACCCAGCCACGGGTGAACAGCTCCGGGCTGATCGCCGTTTCGTTCGGGGTCTTGTCGTTTGTCATTTTTTCGGGCGCGTTCAAACCGCCGCCTCCAGCCTGGAAATGTCGGCGCCGCGGATGGCGTTGAGGTTGCGGCTGATCTTGTCGACCGGCCAGTCCCACCAGGCTGCCTTGAGCAGCAGCCGCACCGTGAATTCGTCGAAGCGCATCTTCACCACCTTGGCCGCATTGCCGGCCACGATCGCATAAGGCGGCACGTCGTGCGTGACAACCGATTTCGCCGCGACAATGGCGCCGTCGCCCACCGTCACGCCCGGCATGATCACCGCATCCATGCCGATCCACACGTCATTGCGGATCGTGGTGTCGCCGCGGATCTCCTTCGACCAGGTCTGCGGGTCGAAGCCTTCCTCCCAGCCATGGCCGAAGATGTTGAACGGATAGGTCGAGAAGCCCGACATGGCGTGGTTGGCGCCGTTCATGATGAAACGCGCGCCTTCCGCGATGGCGCAGAACTTGCCGATGATCAGCTTGTCGCCGATGAAGTCGTAGTGATGCAGCACGCATTTCTCGGCGAATTTGTCGGGACCGTCAGGGTCGTCGTAATAGGTGAAGTCGCCGATCTCGATGTTGGGCGACGTCACCAGTCCCTTCAGGAAGCCGACGCGCGGATGCATCGCAATCGGATGCTTGACGTTGGGATTGGGTCCGGTCATCGCGGTCCTTTGCGGGCGGGTTTGGGCGCGGTCGTCGCGCGCGATCAAACTAACGCGATCCTTCGACGGGACCAACCGTCCAATGGCTGCCGCGACAGATCGCGATTGGATTGGAAAGGGCGCTGTCTCCAACGTCAGCGCCAATAGCGCCCGATCAACCCACCGCCACTTTCAGCCACAGCGCCTTTTCGCCGAGCGTCGCGACCAGCCCCGCATGCGCCGCCCGATCCGTTTCACTGAGCCGCGGCGGCAGGGCGATCGGCCGGGCGCCGATCGAGATGTCGATATCGGCCACCTCGCCGGCGCCATTCATGTGCACCGCCACGGACTCCAGCACCAGCGCCGCCTGCTTGCCGCCGATGAGCTCGATATAGACCTCCGCCAGCAATTCGGAGTCGAGCAGCGCGCCGTGCTTGGTGCGGCGGGTGTTGTCGATGCCGTAGCGCCGGCAGAGCGCGTCGAGCGAGTTCGGTCCCATCGGATGCTTGCGGCGCGCCAGCGCCAGCGTGTCGACCACGCGGCCGGGATCGATGGCAGCTTGCTCGAGCCGGCTGAATTCGAGGTTGAGGAAGCCGATATCGAAGGTGGCGTTGTGGGCGATCAGACGGGCGCCGTCGGTGAAGTCCAGCCATTCCTGCGCGATTTCGGCGAAGGTCGGCTTGCCGACCAGGTCGGCGGCGCTGATGCCGTGCACGGCCTGCGCCTCGGCATGGATCGCGCGCCCCTGCGGATTGATGAATTTGTGGAAGGTGCGGCCGGTCGGGAAGCGATTGACCAGCTCGACGCCGCCAAGCTCGATGATGCGGTCGTCGCGCAAATCGAGGCCGGTAGTTTCCGTATCGAAGATGATCTCACGCATTCGAATCAGTTCGCTTCCCAAACGAGCAGAATCATACACCAGAACAAAATGGCAATGGGGACTGGTGACGGCCTAACGCCTGACCTCCGAAAATGGGAATCGATTTTCGGAAAAGGATCATGCGCAAAATCAAAGCGTTACAGCGTCCTTTGCGCGTCCGAACGGGCGCGCGGCGCTGTAATGTCAGGAGTCGGCTTTGCCGGACTTTTCCCCTGAGAGTTCGGCGACGATCGCCTCGACCGCCTTTCGCGCGGCGTCGAAGCCATGGCCGGTGTCGATGATGAAATCGGCCAGGCGGCGCTTTTCGGCGTCGGGCACCTGCCTGGCGAGGATGGATGAAAACTTCTCCTCGCTCATGCCCGGCCTGGCGAGCACGCGCTCGCGCTGGATTTCAGGCGACGCGCTGACGACCACGACCTTGTCGACGCGGCTGCGGCCGCCGGTTTCGAACAGCAGCGGGATGTCGAGCACGGCAAGCCGCGCGCCGGCGGCGCGATGCTTTGCGAGAAACGCGTCGGCGTCGGCGCGCACCAGCGGGTGAATGATTGCCTCGAGCCGCTTCAGCGCGGCCGGATCGGCGAGCACTTTTTCGGCGAGCTTGACCCGGTCGACCGCGCCCACCTGCGTCGTGCCCGGAAAAGCCGCCTCGACCAGAGGGGCGGCCTTGCCGGAATAAAGGCGATGCACGGTCTCGTCGGAATCATGCACCGGCACGCCGGCCTCGGCGAACATTTTCGCCGTGGTGGACTTGCCCATGCCGATCGATCCGGTGAGGCCGAGCACGATCATCAACGGCCCTCGATGTCGGCGACGATCATGCGCCGCAATTCGGGCGTCACTTCGGGTTTCCTGCCGAACCAGCGTTCGAAACCTGGCACGGCCTGATGCAGCAGCATGCCGAGACCATCGACCGTCTTCAGGCCGCGCGCCCTGGCGGCGGCAAGCAAGGGCGTTTCCAACGGCACATAGACAATGTCGGTGACGATGGCGTGGCCGGGCAAGCCTGCCGGATCGGCGGAGAGCGTGGCGTCACCATGCATGCCGAGCGAGGTGGTGTTGATCAGCAGGCCGGCATCGGCAAGCAGATCACTGAGCGCGCCCGCGCCATGCGCCGAGACCCCGGCGCCGAAGTGGCGGCTGAGTTCCTCGGCTCTCGCGAGCGTCCGATTGGCGATGCGGATATCCTTGATGCCACGCTCCTTCAGCGCATGGATGACCGCGCGGGAGGCGCCGCCGGCGCCCAGAACCACGGCCGGTCCATTGACCGCCCAGCCAGGCGCTTGGTCGTCGAGATTGGCGGCGAAGCCGTAGCCGTCCGTGTTGCCGCCCCACAGAATGCCATCCTCGAACCACAACGTGTTGACCGCGCCGATTTCATCGGCCGCATGGTCTCGGCGGGCCACTCCGGCGAAAGCGGCTTCCTTGTGCGGAATGGTGACGTTGCCGCCGCGGTAGCCGTTCTCGCCGAGAGATTTCAGAAAGGCGGCGAAATCCGCCGGCGCGACGTCGATCGCTTCATAGCTGCCGTCGATGCCGTATTTGGCCAGCCAGTAGCCGTGGATCTTCGGCGAGCGCGAATGGGCGATCGGATGTCCGGTGACGAAGGCCTTTTTCTCAGCCATCGATGGCTCCCAATGCGCGCAACTCCTTCAGCAGCGGCAGCAGCGGCAGGCCGACGATGGTGAAATAATCGCCCTCGATCTTCTCGAACAGCTGAATGCCTTCGCCCTCGATCTGATAGGCGCCGACGCTGGACAGCGCCTTGGCGCCGACGCGGGCCAGGTGCCTGCCGATGAAGCCGGGGTCGAGCTTGCGCATGGTGAGGCTGACGACGCCGACATGCCGCCACAGCACCTCGCCGTCGCGGCAAAGCACGGCGGCGCTGTTCAATTGATGCGTCTTGCCGGACAAGGCCAGGAGATGGCGGCGGGCGCCTTCCATGTCGGCGGGCTTATGAAAAATCTCGTCATCCAGCGACAGCGTCTGGTCGCAGCCGAGCACCAGGGCGCCCGGCTTGCGCTCGCTGACCTCGGTCGCCTTGGCCTCGGCCAGGATCGACGCGACATCTTCAGGTGACACACCGCTATCTTTCAGCGGGGCCTCGAGCGCGCGCTCGTCGACATTTGCCGGCACCGCCTCGATGTCGAGGCCGGCGCTGACGAGCATCGCCTTGCGGTACGGGCTGCCCGAAGCGAGGATGATTTTCTCGGCCATGATTTTCGCCCAACTAGCTTCCTGACGCTGTTGACCCATCGTTTGTCTGAGGCCAGCACAAACTTTGGAGAATGGCCGAAGCCTTACGAACTTCGTCATCCTAGGGCGAAGCAGGAGCGAAGCTCCGTCGCGAAGACCCTAGGATCCATGCCATAACCTCAGCCGACGGGCGCAGCGGAGCAGAATTCTACACCGTCGCAACAATTCGACGTCACGGCATGGATCCTAGGGTCTACGCCGCGTCGCTTCGCTCCTTGCTCCGCCCTAGGATGACGAAGCGGCCGGCGTCTCGGCAAATCCCAGTTAGCGCGTCTTGCTCCGCAGGGCAACGATCGCCGCGGCCGTTTCCTCGATGGAGCGGCGGCTGACATCGATCATCGGCCAGCCATGACGCGTGCAAAGCTGGCGGGCATAGGCGAGCTCCTCGTTGATCGCGGCGCGGTCGACATAATCGGTCGGCACGAAGGCGGCGCTGTTGCCGAGGATGCGGTTTTGCCTCACATGCGAGATGCGCTCGGCCGTGGCGACCAAGCCGACGACCAATGGCGTCTTGGCGGCGATCAGGCTTTCGGGCAGCGGAACGCCGAGCACGATCGGGATATTGGCGGTCTTGATGCCGCGATTGGCGAGATAGATGCTGGTCGGCGTCTTCGAGGTGCGCGAAATGCCGATCAGCACGATGTCGGCATCGTCCATATTGGCCGGCAGCTGGCCGTCATCATGCTCCATAGTAAAGTTCAGCGCATCGATGCGGCGGAAATATTCGGCGTCGAGCACGTGCTGGGCGCCGACGCGGCGACCGGCAGGCGTGCCGAGATAGGACTGGAAGACGGTCAGCACCGGTTCCAGCACCGAGACGCAAGGCAGGCCCATCGCAGCGCAGCGCTCATCGATCGAACGCGCCAGCTTCTGGTCGACGACCGTATAGAGGATGATGCCGGGCTCCTCCTCGATGTCCTCGAAGACCTTGGCGATCTGCTTTTCGGTGCGGATCAGCGGATAGATGTGCTCGATGGCGCGCGCATCCTTGTATTGCGCGGACGCCGCGCGGCCGGCCGCCAGCAGCGTCTCGCCGGTGGCGTCGGAGATTAGATGCAGATGGAAGAAGCTCTGAGGTTTGTTCACAGGGAATGGGTCCAGGCTGTGGGCAATTGTGGACAAGGCTGGATGGGCAGGCCTTGGGCAAGGAAGCGACTGTATCAGATGGCCGCTTGTCCACAATTCGACCCGCTGTAGGCTTTGTCGCGGCGCTGGGGACAAAACCGGGGATCAAGTTTTCTTGGCCGATCTCATCCACAGGGCGAGGTTCGGAACGGTAAGTCCAAGCTTTTGACTCCAAAGCTGGAATCCGTTTCGTCCCCAGAACCCTCCAAATTGCGAAAGCGAGTACGCGACAATATGCTGACTGGCCTTTTCGAGCCGCAGGCTGGACAGGTCGCAACCATCACAACCAACAGACTCTTAGAATCAGAAGACTCTTTTAAAATAGATATTTGATTTAAGAGGAGGGCGCATGACCCCGAACCAGAGGTTCGGAAAGAATCATGCGCTAAATGAAAGCGCTACAGCGTCCTTTGCGCGTCTAAGGACGCGCGGCGCTGTAGAGAGGGCAGCGCAGGATGGCTGGGAAACGGATCGTGCTCGATGTCCTCAAGGGCGAGACGGTTTCACCGCCGCCGCTCTGGATGATGCGTCAGGCGGGCCGCTATCTTACGGAGTATCGCGAGACCAGGAAGCGAGCGGGATCCTTCCTCGATCTCTGCTACGATCCGGACCTTGCCGTCGAGGTAACGCTGCAGCCGATCGAGCGCTTCGGCTTCGACGCCTCGATCCTGTTCTCCGACATTCTCGTCGTGCCCAATGCCCTGGGGCGGGACGTCCGCTTCGAGGAGGGCCGCGGACCGATGCTGAAGCCGATCTCGGCGGCCGAGATTGCGGCGCTGAACGGCGACATGTTTCACGTGAATCTCGAACCGGTCTACGAGACCGTGCGCCGGCTGCGGGCGAAACTGCCCGACGAGACGACGCTGCTCGGCTTCTGCGGCGCGCCATGGACGGTGGCGACCTATATGATCGCCGGTCACGGCACGCCCGACCAGGGCCCTGCCCGGCTATTCGCCTATCGCGAGCCCGAGGCCTTCGCGCGGCTTCTGAAGATATTGGCCGATCATTCGGCCGCCTATCTCATCCGCCAGATCGAGGCCGGCGCCGATGCGGTGCAGATTTTCGATTCATGGTCGGGCGTGCTGGACGAGGCGTCCTTCGAGGCTTTCTGCGTCGAGCCGGTGGCCGAGATCGTCGCCCAAGTGAAGGCGGTTCACCCCGAGGTGCCGGTGATCGGTTTCCCGAAGGGCGCGGGCGAGCGCTATCGTGATTACAGGAGAAAGACCGGCATTGCCGGTCTCGGTCTCGACTGGACCGTGCCGCTGTCGATGGCGAAGGAGCTGCAGCGCGACGGAGCGGTGCAAGGCAATCTCGATCCGTTGCGCCTGGTCGCCGGCGGCAAGGCGCTGGCTGACGGCGTCGAGGCAATCCTGAGGACTTTGGGTGACGGGCCGCTGATCTTCAATCTCGGCCACGGCATCACGCCGGAAACGCCGGTGGCGCATGTCGAGGCAATGGTGAAAATGGTGAGAAGCCGGCAATGAGGGATGTAGGCAACGAGAACAGCGCGAGCAGCGAGAACAGCACTGGCCAAGCGATGAAGCGCATGGCGATCGGCATTGCCCTGCTCGTCGTGCTGACGGCGCTGCTCTATCTCGCGGCGCCTGACAGCTTCTATCCGTGGGCCAAGGCGATCCATGTGATTGCGGTCATTTCCTGGATGGCCGGCATGCTCTATTTGCCGCGTCTCTTCGTCTACCATGTCGATGCCGAAAGGGGCTCGGTGCAGTCCGAAACCTTCAAGGTGATGGAGCGCCGGCTGCTCAGAGGGATCATCAATCCGGCGATGACCGCGACCTGGGTGTTCGGGCTTTGGCTTGCCTGGAAAGGCTTTGGATTCCAGGGCGGCTGGCTGCACGCCAAGATCGCGCTGGTGCTCATTTTGTCGGGGCTGCATGGCTATCTCGCCGGCGCGGTCAGGAAATTTGCCGAGGACAAGAACGAAAAGCCGGCGAGGCACTGGCGGATCGTCAATGAGATCCCCACATTGCTGATGATCGTCATCGTCATCCTGGTCATCGTGAAGCCGTTCTGAGGCTTTCCCGGATCCGGCCAGGCCCAGCAAAAGGCGGCTTGCTCTTTCAGTCGAGCGACGATACAAGACGGGTCTTCCTTCCCGTCATGCGCCGCCCCTTTTCTCGCTTTCGGCCGCGCCCGACATTTGTCGCATCCAGCCGATTTCCCTCTCCAAAGCCTACCCAGAGTCTATCTAATGCAAGAAATGAAACTCGCAGAGTTCAAGAACAAGAAGCCGCCGGAGCTGATCGCTTATGCCGAGACGCTCGAGGTGGAGAACGCCAGCGTCATGCGCAAGCAGGAGCTGATGTTCGCGATCCTGAAGAAGCTCGCCGCCCAGGACGTCGAGATCATCGGCGAAGGCGTGGTCGAGGTGCTGCAGGACGGTTTCGGCTTCCTGCGCTCAGCCAACGCAAACTACCTGCCGGGTCCCGACGACATCTATATCTCGCCGTCGCAAATAAGGCGCTTTTCGCTCAAGACCGGCGATACGGTCGAAGGACCGATCCGCAGCCCGAAAGAGGGCGAGCGCTATTTCGCGCTGCTCAAGGTCAACACCATCAATTTCGACGACCCGGAGAAGATCCGGCACAAGATCCACTTCGATAATCTGACGCCGCTCTACCCGACCAAGCGGCTGAAGATGGAGATCGACAATTCGACCTCCAAGGACATCTCGCCGCGCGTGATCGACCTGGTCGCGCCGATCGGCAAGGGACAGCGCGCGCTAATCAACGCGCAGCCGCGCACCGGCAAGACGGTGCTGATGCAGAACATCGCCCATTCGATCACCGCCAACCACCCGGAATGCTATCTGATCGTGCTTCTGATCGACGAGCGCCCGGAGGAAGTCACCGACATGCAGCGCTCGGTGAAGGGCGAGGTGATTTCCTCGACCTTCGACGAACCGGCGGCGCGCCACGTGCAGGTCGCCGAAATGGTGATCGAGAAGGCCAAGCGCCTGGTCGAGCACGGCCGCGACGTCGTCATCCTGCTCGATTCGATCACGCGTCTCGGCCGCGCCTACAACACTGTGGTGCCGTCATCCGGCAAGGTGCTGACCGGCGGTGTCGACGCCAACGCTCTGCAGCGCCCGAAGCGCTTCTTCGGCGCCGCCCGCAACATCGAGGAAGGCGGCTCGCTGACCATCATCGCCACCGCGCTGATCGATACGGGCAGCCGCATGGACGAAGTCATCTTCGAAGAGTTCAAGGGCACCGGCAACTGCGAAATCCAGCTCGACCGCAAGGTGGCCGACAAGCGCATCTACCCGGCGATGGACATCCTCAAATCGGGCACCCGCAAGGAAGACCTGCTGGTGCCGCGCGCGGACCTGCAGAAGATCTTCGTGCTGCGCCGCATCCTCGCGCCGATGGGCACGACCGACGCGATCGAGTTCCTCATCGACAAGCTCAAGCAGACCAAGACCAACGCGGACTTCTTCGATTCGATGAATACGTGATTGGGGCGATGCCCTTCCTCCTTCTCCCCTTGTGGGAGAAGGTGGATCGGCGCGCAGCGCCGAGACGGATGAGGGGTGTTCCAGCGGAATGAGACGCTGGCTTTCCCTGGAGCACCCCTCATCCGTCGCCTTCGGCGACACCTTCTCCCACAAGGGGAGAAGGGAAAGGCGCTATCGCCGCAACAACTTCTCCAACTCCTCCGCATCGGTCACCACCGGCATGCACACCTGCCCGCTGCAGAACCAGGCGCCGGGCTTATCCGTCGGCGGCAAAACGCCGCCCGGCAACAACGGTCGATTCGCTTCCGAACCGACCGGAACGACAATGTCGACCCGGCGCAGGTCCGGATTCCGATTCGCAACCGGAACGAGGCTTGGCGAATCCAGCTTGTCTACAATGACGAGCTTCAGCGGCTCGAGCGCCAAGGCACAGGCGTTGACGATGCCGGCCTGGCCGTAGGCCTGCTGCGAGGCGCGGCCCATTGCATGCTCGGCGGTCGTCCACGCCTTTTCCCAGAGACCGAGGTAGCCGGTGAGCGATGACAGCCGCACCAGCGCCTCGACGATCTGGCCGGTGGCGGACGGGATTGCTTCATCCACATCACCGCGGATGCGGATCGGAACGTCGCCGCTGTCCGACGCCGTCAGCCAGTAGCCGCTCTTTTGTTCATCCAAGTGCCAGCGGTCGAGCTCGCCGATGAACTGCCTGGCGCGATCGGAATAGGCCGGATCGCCGGTCGCCTCGAACAGCGCGATCGCCGCGTTGGTCATGGCGGCATAATCGCTGGACAGCGCCGGGAAAAGCCTCTTCGCGCCTAGCATGGAATGCGGCAGCCGTCCGTCCTGGCCGGCCTCGACGATATGGCCGAAGGCTTTTGCGGCGGCGTCGATCCAGTCATGCCGCCCAAGCGAGCGGCCCGCCTCGGCGAGCGCCGCGATCATCAGCCCGTTCCAGTCGGTGAGCGCCTTGCCGTCGCGGCCCGGCCTGACCCGCCCTTCGCGGACGCCCAACAGCTTTGCCTTCAGAGACGCCAATTGTGCATGGTCGGCGATGCCTTGAGCTTGCTGCGCCTCGCTCTGGCGAATGATCGGCTTGCCTTCCCAGCCATGCGGCGCGGCGAGCTCGAAATATCGCAAGAAGATCGCGGCATCGTCAGCCAGCGCCGTCTCGATCTCCTCGCGATTCCATGTGTAGAAAAGCCCCTCCTCGCCGTCGCTGTCGGCGTCGAGACTGGCGGCGAAGGCGCCGCCTTCGACCAGCATCTCGCGCAGCAACCAGTCGACGGTCTCTTCGATTCGTACCCGGAACAAGTCGTTGCCGGTGGCCGCATGGGCCCAGTTGCACAGGCGGATGAGCTGGGCGTTGTCGTAAAGCATCTTCTCGAAATGCGGCACCAGCCATTCGGCGTCGGTGGAGTAGCGGCTGAGACCGCCGCCGACATGATCGTAGATGCCGCCGGCGAGCATTTTTTCGAGGCTGGCGAGCACCGCGTCGCGATGCGCGGCCTCGCCGTCACGCAGCCAGGACAGCCAAAGCGTGTGCATGAAGGGCGCGTTGGGGAATTTCGGCGCGCCTTTCAAGCCGCCGAGATCGCGGTCGATCATGCCGCCGATGCGGGTGGCGAGGTCGGCCAGCGTGTCGCGATCGAGCACTGCCTTGCCCGCCGCGCCGGCAAGCCGCTGCTCGACATGGGCGGTCAGCCCGTCGGCGCTTTCGGCGAGGCTCTGCTGCTTCTCGCGCCAGGCCTTGTCGACCGCTTCCAGCACCTGGATGAAGCCCGGCCTTCCGTAACGCGCCTCGCGCGGGAAATAGGTACCGCCCCAGAAAGGCTTGCCGTCGGGCGTCAGAAACATAGTGAGCGGCCAGCCGCCCTGCTCGCCCATGACATGGAGTGCGGCCATATAGATCTGGTCGATGTCGGGCCGCTCTTCGCGATCGACCTTGATATTCACGTAGAGCCGGTTCATGACGGCGGCCACGGCGTCGTTCTCGAAGCTTTCGTGGGCCATGACATGGCACCAGTGGCAGGCGGCGTAACCGATGGAGAGCAGGATCGGCCGCCCGAGCTGCTTCGCTTCGGCAAGGGCCGCTGGCGACCAGCCGCGCCAATGGACAGGATTGTCGCTGTGCTGCTGCAGATAAGGGCTGGCCTCTTCGGCAAGCAGGTTTCGTGCGGGTAAGGTCACGATGGACGGCTCTTTTTTGGGTCTGATGCATCAACGCTGGAGCATGATGCCGAAAAGTGTGAAGCGGCTTTCGGCCGTGCTCTATCTTTCAATCTAGGCGTTTCGGCAGGTCCGGCAAATGGTTTCCCCAATGGCTTCGAAGGATTCGATCGTTGCGCTGTCGAGCGGCCGCTTGCCGGCAGGCATCGCCGTCATCCGAATTTCCGGCCCCAAAACTCGATTCGTGGTCGAAACGATAGCCGGATCCGTTAAGGATCGGTTTACCACGTTGCGAAGGCTCCGGGCGGCGGACGGCTCGATCATCGATCACGGCCTCGTCCTGTTCTTTCCAGGTCCCGGCAGCTTCACTGGGGAGGACGTTGCCGAGTTCCAGGTCCATGGCAGCCGCGCCGTCGCGGCCAAGATGCTGGAGACGATCACCGGCTTCGAGGGCGTCAGGCACGCCGAGCCAGGAGAATTCACCCGGCGCGCCTTTCTCAACGGCAAGCTGGATCTGGTCGAGACGGAGGCATTGGCCGATCTGGTGAATGCGGAAACGGAGGCGCAACGCCGCTTCGCCCTGCGCAATACCGAAGGTGCGCAAAGCGAACTCTATTCGAGCTGGCGCCGCCGGCTGATCCATGCGCGAGCCATGATCGAGGCGGAGATCGACTTCGCCGACGAAGAGGATGTGCCAGGTTCCGTTTCGGATGCGGTCTGGTCCGACGTGTCGGTAATGATCGGGGAAATCGATCGCCATATCGGAGGTTTCAAGGCCGCGGAGATCATTCGCGATGGTTTCGAAGTCGTGATCCTCGGCGCCCCGAATGCCGGCAAGTCCAGCCTGTTCAACGCCTTGGCGAAGCGCGAGGCTGCGATCGTCACCGACGAGCCGGGCACGACGCGCGATCTGCTCGAGGTCGTCATGGACCTCAATGGGCTGAAGGTGCGACTTGTCGATACGGCCGGGCTGCGGGAGGCCGTGGGCAAGGTCGAGTCGATCGGCATCGAAAGAGCGCGGGCCAAGGCCGACGTGGCGGATCTCGTCCTGCTGTTGGAGGATATGGCCGATCCGGCGCCCGTTGGGGATATCCCCGGTGGGGCTCCGTTGCTGAGGATCGGAACGAAGTCGGATATCGCCAATGCCGGCGGCGGTGACTACGACTTGGTGATTTCTTCCAAGGACGGCAGCGGTCTGGACCGCGTTCTGAACGAGATAGGGGCCCGCGCCGCTGCTGCGGTTGGCGAGGTGGGTGACGTGCTGCCATCCAGGCTGCGCCATGTAGAGTTGCTCAACGAGGCAGTGGATTTCCTGCGGGCGGCACTGTCGGGCCAAAGCCAGGAGCTGCGCGCCGAGGAACTGCGGCTGGCGGCCGAGCGTCTTGGCCGGATTGTCGGCGCGGTCGATGTCGAGGATTTGCTCGACGTCATCTTTTCGCAGTTCTGCATCGGTAAGTGATTCACGTGAAACACGGATTGGGGCGCTACCCCGCAATGATTCACGTGAAACACCGCCGCCGCTGCCAGCTTCGCAGTTGTCGGCTGGGATCGCAATGCTCGTCATTCATTGTTTCACGTGAAACGAGTCCACCTCTCCTTGACACCAGCCGCCGTCGGGGACATCTGTCAACCCAATCTCTGAAAGCGGATTCTTGGAAAAATGACCAATCACTATGATGTGGTGGTGGTGGGCGGCGGCCATGCCGGTTGCGAGGCGGCGAGTGCTGCCGCGCGCGCCGGCGCCAGGACCGCACTGGTAACGCTGCGCTTCGAGACGATCGGCGTCATGTCCTGCAACCCGGCGATCGGCGGTCTCGGCAAGGGACATCTCGTGCGCGAGATCGACGCCATGGACGGGCTCATGGGGCGCATCGCCGACGCCGCCGGCATCCAGTTCCGCCTGCTCAACCGCCGCAAGGGTCCCGCGGTCCGTGGTCCGCGCACCCAAGCCGACCGCAAGCTTTATCGGCTCGCCATGCAAGCCGCGATCCGCGAGCAAGCCAATCTCGACGTGGTCGAGGGCGAGGTTCTCGATCTTGAGATCGAGAATGGCCGCGTCGCGGCCGTGCTGGTTTCGGGCGACCGGCGCCTGGCCTGCGGCGCGGTGGTGCTGACCACCGGCACGTTCCTGCGCGGGCTGATCCATATCGGCGAAAAGAAGATCGTCGCCGGGCGGATGAACGAGCAGGCAAGTCTCGGCCTATCGGCGACGATGGCGCGCGCGGGTTTCAAGCTCGGTCGCCTGAAGACCGGAACGCCCCCTCGCCTCGACGGCCGCACCATCGACTGGGCCTCGCTGGATGCCCAAGCCGCCGACGAGGATCCAGTGCCGTTCTCGCTGATGACCGACGTGATCGCCAATCCGCAGATCCATTGCGGCATCACCCGGACCATGCCGGCGACGCATGAGCTGATCCGCGCCAATCTCGGTCGTTCGGCCATGTATTCCGGCTCGATCGAAGGCATCGGGCCGCGCTACTGTCCCTCGATCGAGGACAAGATCGTCAAGTTCGGCGACCGCGAGGGCCATCAGATCTTCCTGGAGCCCGAAGGCCTCGACGACGACACCGTCTATCCGAACGGCATCTCGACCTCGCTGCCGGAAGACGTGCAGCTCGACATGCTGAAGACGGTCCCCGGGCTGGAAAAGGCGACGATGCTGCAGCCCGGCTATGCCATCGAATACGACCATGTCGATCCGCGCGAGCTGAAGACGACGCTGGAGACGAAGCGCGTCGCCGGCCTTTTCCTGGCCGGGCAGATCAACGGCACGACCGGTTATGAAGAGGCCGGCGCGCAAGGCCTGCTCGCCGGCATCAACGCCGCGCGGGCGACATCTGGCGATGAGCCGTTCGTGCTCAGCCGCACCGAGGCCTATATCGGCGTGATGGTCGATGACCTGACCAGCCGGGGCATCGCCGAGCCCTATCGTATGTTCACCTCGCGCGCCGAGTTCCGGCTGTCGCTGCGCGCCGACAATGCCGACGAGCGGCTGACGCCGCTGGCGGAAAAACTCGGCATCGCGTCATCGGAGCGGCTGCAGCGTTTTGGCGCGATAGTGCAGAAGCTCGACGAGGCCCGAGCGCTGGCAAAGTCTGTGACGCTTACGCCGAACGAAGCGGCACGGCATGGGCTGGAGATCAACAAGGACGGCGTGCGCCGCTCGGCCTATGCTCTTTTGGCGCATCCGGGCGTCGACATGGCTTGGCTGGCAAGGGTCGAGCCGCGCTTTGCCGAACTGGACGCCAAGACGGCGGAGCGGCTCGAAACGGAGGCGAAATATTCAGTTTACCTCGATCGCCAGCAAGCCGACGCCGCACAAATCAGGCATGAGGAATCGCGGCTCATCCCCGAGGCGCTCGATTTCGCGGACGTTCCGGGACTTTCAAACGAGCTGAAGCAGAAGATGAAGGCGCGCCGGCCGCGTTCGATCGCCGATGCGCAGCGCATGGAAGGCATGACACCCGCCGCGCTTGCCATCATTGTCGCGCATGTCCGCAACGCCGAGTTCGCGGCGCGAAGGGACGTGGCGTGAGCGCGGATGCCTGGGCGGGCCTGCAAAAGGCAGCGGGCCCGGTTTCACGTGAAACATTCGAGCGGCTGCAGGCTTTCGAACAGCTGTTCCTGAAATGGAACCGCAGCATCAATCTGGCGGCGCCGTCGACACTGGACGATGTCTGGCGCAGGCACATCCTGGACAGCGCCCAGCTTGCGCGAATCGCACCCACCGCGACACGCTGGGTCGATCTCGGCTCAGGCGGCGGTTTTCCCGGCCTGGTGCTGGCTTTCCTGTTGGCGCAGCGCCCCGGCGCATCGATCGCCCTGGTCGAAAGCAACCGCAAGAAGGCGTCGTTCCTGCAATCCGTCATAGGCCAGTTCGGTTTGCCGGCGCGTGTCGTGGCCAGGCGCATCGATGACAGCTATGCGCTTGTTTCCACACCAGAAATCGTCACGGCCAGGGCGCTGGCGGCGCTTCCGGACCTGCTCGACCTATCGGCGCCCTGGCTGACCAGGGGCGCGCGCGCGCTCTTTCACAAAGGCCGGGATTACCGCGCCGAGGTGGAAGAAAGCACTCACCGCTGGGGCTTCGATCTGGTAGAACATTCGAGCATGACCGACGCCGAAGGCGTCATCCTCGACATCACCGACTTGCGCCCAGCGAAACAGCAATGAATTACTGGCATAAACCCATGAAAACCGGACCGCGTATCATCACTGTCGCCAACCAGAAAGGCGGGGTCGGCAAGACGACGACGGCCATCAACCTGGCCACGGCGCTGGCCGCGATCGGGGAGCGCGTGCTGATCGTCGACCTCGACCCGCAGGGCAATGCCAGCACCGGCCTCGGCATCGACCGCAAGGATCGCACGGTCTCGTCCTATGACGTGCTGACCGGCGAGCTCGAGCTGGAGCAGGCCGCGGTGCCGACGGCGGTGCCGGGCCTCTCCATCATACCCTCGACGCTCGACCTTCTCGGCATCGAGATGGAAATCGCCTCGGCGCCCGACCGGGTGCTCAAGTTGCGCAATGCGCTGCGCGCCGCCTCCGAGCGTTCGGCCCCGTTCGGCTATGTGCTGATCGACTGCCCGCCCTCACTCAACCTTTTGACTTTGAATTCAATGGCGGCGGCCGATTCCGTTCTCGTGCCGCTGCAATGCGAGTTCTTCGCGCTGGAAGGTCTCAGCCAGTTGCTGGAGACGGTCGAACAGGTGCGCAATACCATCAATCCGGACCTCACCATCCAGGGTATCGTGCTCACCATGTATGATGGGCGCAACAACCTCGCCAACCAGGTGGTGCAGGATGTGCGCACCCATATGGGCGACAAAGTCTATGAGACGATCATCCCGCGCAATGTGCGGGTTTCCGAGGCGCCGTCCTACGGCAAGCCGGCGATCCTCTATGACCTGAAATGCTCGGGCAGCCAGGCCTATCTGCAGCTCGCCTCCGAGGTGATCCGCCGCGAACGCAAGCTGCGCGCCGCCTGAGCTACATCGCTGCGGCAACTTGGTTAACTAGCCAATTCGATTCCGAAACGATCTGGACAAACTAATGAGCGAAGACCAATCAAGAAAAAGACTGGGCCGTGGGCTCGCGGCGCTGATCGGCGAAATCGACCGTCCGGCGGCGCCGGAAAAGCCGGCGACCGTGGTCGCGGCTGACGGCAAGGTGCCGATCGAGTTCGTCAGCCCGAATCCGAAGAATCCGCGCCGGCATTTCGGCGATGCCGAGCTCACCGATCTTGCCCAATCGATCCGCGAGCATGGCGTGGTGCAGCCGGTGGTGGCGCGCCCCTCGCCGTCGCAGGCCGGCCGCTACGAGATCATCGCCGGCGAGCGGCGTTGGCGGGCGGCGCAGCGCGCCGGCCTGACCGAGATTCCGCTGATCGTGCGCGACGTCAACGACCGCACGGCGCTGGAGCTGGCGATCATCGAGAACGTGCAGCGCGCCGACCTCAATCCGGTCGAGGAAGCGCAAGGCTATCAGCAGCTCATCGACGAGCACGGCTACACCCAGGCCGATCTCGGCCAGGTGATCGGCAAGAGCCGCAGCCATGTCGCCAACACGCTGAGACTGCTGAAGCTGCCTAACGTCATTCACGACATGCTGGTCGACGGCGATTTGTCGGCCGGCCACGCCCGAACGCTGGTCACCGCCGAAGATCCGGCCGGGCTCGCCAAGCGCATCGTCAAGGAAGGGCTTTCGGTGCGCCAGGCCGAAGCCTTGGCGCAAATGCCCGCCGGCCCGACGCCAGCCAAGGTGAAATCCCCCGCGAGCCCGCCCGAGAAGGACCCCGACACGCTGGCGCTCGAGAAGCTGATGACCGACACAATCGGCATGATCGTGAGCATCGAGCACAAGGGCAAGGGCGGCACGCTCAAGGTCAACTACCGCTCGCTGGAACAACTCGACGAGCTCTGCCGACGTCTGAAGGACGAGCGGTAGGGGGCCGAGGCGTAACGGTATTCGGCTGTGGCTGAGGTTTTGGCTGAACGCTGGATACGCCTGATATATCCGTGATAGACAAGGGACTGGCGATCCGCCGGCCCCTTTTGTTGGCGGTGGTGAACTGGCGAAGGTGGAGGCAAGGGCAGAGGGGGGCCGTGAAGGAGCGCCGTTCCCCTCTATCGTCATTCTAGGGCGGAGCAAGGAGCGAAGCGACGCGCGCAGACCCTAGAATCCATGCCGTGACGGTTGAGAGCCGCCACGGTTCAGAACGCTCACCAGCCAACCCCGCGAAACAGCTCGAACCATTCCGGATTGGTCTTCTCGATCAGTTCAATCTTCCATTGCCGTGGCCACCGCTTCAATGACGTCTCACGCTGAATGGCATCGGTGATGTCGAAATATTCTTCGTACCAGACCAGACGCTGCACGCCGTAGCGGCTGGCAAAGCCCGGAGCCTTGGCCGGACTTATGCTCAGGCATCCGGCGAGCAAGGTCGTTGGTGACGCCGATATAGATCGTGCCGCCTTTCTGGCTTGCGGTCATGTAGACGTAGCCTGTCATGCTGAGATCCTACGTAGCGCTATCGCCAACGGCCATTTTTGGGCCGTTGCATTCTACGGCCAAAGTCACGGCATGGATTCTAGGGTCTGCGCGCGTCGCTTCGCTCCTTGCTCCGCCCTAGAATGACGACGGGTATGCTGCGGCGGTTTTCATCGGGCCGCCCGCCACCTGTCTCGCCAGCGCTTGCCCACCGCCGAGGCACCGCAGCCCGCGCCTTGACAGTCCAGGGCAACGGCGTACGCTCTATTAGCTTGACCTTAAATTACTGCCCCGGCGTGCCGATCAGTCGCGGTGAGGGCTATCTGCCGTTCTCCGTGAAACGGCACCGCCTCGCCAAAGCCGGACACGCCTGACACAATGGGAGGTGTAAATGGCAGTCAGTTGGCGGTTGTCTGGAAATTACTTCGAAAACTGCAGCTGCGACGTCGTATGTCCTTGTCTGCTGTCCACCCAGGCGCAGCTGACATCGAAGCCGACGAAAGGCGTTTGCGACGTCGCCTTGGTCTTTCATATCGACAAGGGCAGTTTCGGGGACGTTCGATTGGACGGGCTCAATGTCGCGATGGTTGCTCACACGCCAGGCCCGATGGCGGAGGGCAATTGGACGGCCGCAGCCTATATTGACGACCATGCGGATGACAGGCAGACCGAAGCGCTGGGCGCCATCTTCACCGGCGCCGCGGGCGGGCCGATGGCCGCCTTCGCGCCGATGATCAGCACCAATCTCGGAGCCAAGAAGGTGCCGATCAGATACCAGGCCGACGGCAAGAAGCGGTCGGTGGAGATTGCCGGCGTGATGCAGCTGGCGGTCGAACCGTTGCCGACAATGCGCGAGGACGGCGAGATGTGGGTGGCCTCCGGCCATCCCGTCAATCCCGACTGGCTCGGTATGGCCATGGGAATGGAAGGCAATACTTTCAGCGACCATGGCATGAGTTGGGACAATTCCCGCCGGAACGCGCACTACGCTCCGATCAATTGGTCCGGCCAGCAATAGTCCCGCACGCATGGTCGGAACGGCCTCGCCCATGACGCTGACATTGCAGCGAAACATCATTCTCGCCCTGTTGGGCGCTGTCGCCGCGGCGGCGTGGGTCTTGCTCATCCGGCAGCAGATCGGCATGGACGCGGATATGCGCATGGAGATGTACTCACCCACCATGGGCATGGCGGCGCCGCTGTTTCTTGCCGTCTGGATGATCATGATGATTGCCATGATGTTTCCGACGGCGGCGCCCATGATCCTGACCTTCCACCAGGTCCAGGCCGGCAAACGGGGTCGCGGCGAGGCCTTTGTCGCCACCTGGGTATTCGTGGCAGGCTATATGCTGGTTTGGGGCACGGTGGGCGTTTTGGCCTTTGCCGGCGCCGCAGGAGCCGAGACGCTTGCCGATCATGCGGGATTGTCCACCGCGACGGCCGCACGCATCGGCGGCGCCCTGCTGATCATTGCCGGCGCCTACCAGCTCTCGCCACTGAAAGATCTGTGCCTGGCCAAATGCCGCACGCCAATCGGTTTCATCCTGACCTCCTGGCGCGATGGTTCTTGGGGCGCGGTCCGCATGGGCCTCGAGCACGGCGCCTTTTGTCTGGGCTGTTGCTGGCTCTTGTTTCTGGCACTTTTCCCGCTCGGGATCATGAACGTCGCCGCAATGGCCGTGGTCACCTTGCTGATCTTTGCGGAAAAGACCTTCCCGGCGGGAAAGGGCATAGCCAAGGTGTCTGGCATCGCCCTGCTCCTTTACGGCGCGGCGGTGCTGGTGTTTCCCCAGGCGCTGCCGACCTTTCAGCCGACGGATATGATGATGAATTGAGCAGCGACAGGCAGCTACCTTTGCCCCAGCCTCGCGCTCTCGATCGCAATGCCAAGCAGCGCCTGGCGTGCCAGCGCTTCCGACAAGTCCGGTCGTTTGCGGGTCTGCAGCACCGCTGTCTGCAGCCGGCCGAGCGCACGTGCGAGCGCCTCGACAGTCCAGCGCTCCAGCGTCTTTTCCACCAGCTTGCGGCGCGAGAAGAACACCGGAGGGCGGGCGCCGGCGACGACCGAAGCGGCGTTGCGGCCGCCGGTCTCCATCTGGCCGCGCATCGCCTGGATCGCCTGCAATTGCCGCATTGCCGATGACAGAACCAGGAACGGATGGCCGCCGGACTGGCAGTGACGGTTGAAGGCGATGTCGAAATCGCCGACCTTGCCGTCCAGCATGGCGTCGACCGCGGCGTCGAAGGAAGCGCCGGAGACGTCGCCCGACAGCGCGTTGACGTCGTCGACGTCGATTTCCTTGTGGCCATGCGCGTAGAGCACCAGCTTCTCGATCTCGCCGCGCGAGGCGAGGCGGTCGCCGCCGAGGTTGCGGCGCAGCGCCTGCCTGGCGTCCAAGGTCATCGACATGCCGGCCTTGCGCAATTCGTCGTCGATCACTGAGTCCAGATCGCGGGCCTCGTCGGCATAGCAAGGTAAGGCAATGGCGTTGCCGGCGGCCTCGACGATGGCGCGCAGGCCGGTGCCTTTCTTCAGGTCGCCGGCTTCGATGAGGATGATGGCGTCGCGCGCGGGCTCGGCGGTCAGCGCCTTGATGTCGTCGGCCAGCGCCTTCTGGCCGCTGGCATTGCGCACCCAAAGCAGCCGCCGGTCGGAAAACATCGGCACCGTGCGGGCTTCGTCGAGCAGCCGCCCCTCATCGCGGTCGACTTCGGCGCCGTCCAGCCTGACGACAGAGAACGGGTCGTCGAGCGGCAGGCCGGTTTTCGCGGCGAAGGTTTTCGCCCGCTCGGCGACAAGGCCGCGGTCTGGACCGTAAAGCAGGACGATTGCCATGGCCGGATCCGGCTTCGCCAGCCACGAATCGACCTCGTATCCCTTCTTTTGTGCCATGCGGGGTGAATTAGCACGGGGCGGGGTGACGGAACTAGCGTCTTCCCCTTCTCCCCCTGTGGGAGAAGGTGGATCGGCGCGACAGCGCCGAGACGGATGAGGGGTGTTCCAGCGGAGTGAGACGCTGGTGGCATCTGGAACACCCCTCATCCGTCGCCTTCGGCGACACCTTCTCCCACAAGGGGAGAAGGGGAAGGCCGCGCCCGGCTCCACCTCCCAATCGCATTTTCTGGCGGCAATCGCCCCGCAAACTTCCGCCAAATTGCGCGCGGCGTGAAAACATCGACAAGAAATTTCGCCGCCATATCTGCATCTTGGCGCCTGCGTGCCGCATTGCTCAACCGAGCTGACGGCCCGGGAGGAAGGCCGTGCCGAGGTCCGGCGAATTGGCACTGGTCTGGCGGCGCGGATGTGCAAATATCGCACCGGCAACATTGGAGGATGTGAGCTCATGGCCGACGCTGGATTGTTGCGCTTCCATGTGCCCGAGCCCGAGGTGCGGCCCGGCGGCACGCCCGACTTCTCGAATGTGACCATCCCCAAGGCCGGCTCGGTGCCGCGTCCGGAGATCGAGGTCGATCCGCGCAGCATCCGCGACATGGCTTTTTCCATCATCCGGGTGCTGAATCGCGCCGGCGAAGCGGTCGGGCCGTGGGCCGGGCTGCTCAGCGACGAGGAGCTGCTCGAGGGCCTGCGCCATATGATGACGCTCAGGACCTTCGATGCGCGCATGCAGATGGCGCAGCGCCAGGGCAAGACCTCCTTCTACATGCAGCATCTGGGCGAAGAGGCGGTGAGCTGCGCTTTCCGCAAGGCGCTCAAGCCGGGCGACATGAATTTCCCGACCTATCGGCAGGCCGGCCTTCTGATCGCCGACGGCTATCCGATGGTCACGATGATGAACCAGATCTATTCCAACGAGGCCGATCCGCTGAAGGGCCGGCAGCTGCCGATCATGTATTCGTCGAAGGAGCACGGCTTCTTCTCGATCTCCGGCAATCTGGCGACGCAATATATCCAGGCGGTCGGCTGGGCGATGGCCTCGGCGATCTCCAATGACTCCAAGATTGCGGCAGCGTGGATCGGCGACGGCTCGACGGCGGAGTCGGACTTCCATGCGGCGCTGGTGTTTGCTTCCACCTACAAGGCGCCTGTCGTGCTCAACGTCGTCAACAACCAGTGGGCGATCTCGACCTTCCAGGGCATCGCGCGCGGCGGCTCCGGCACGTTCGCCGCGCGCGGGCTCGGCTTCGGGATCCCGTCGCTGCGCGTCGACGGCAACGACTATCTCGCCGTGCATGCGGTGGCCAAATGGGCGGCGGACCGGGCGCGAAAGAATCTCGGGCCGACGCTGGTCGAATATGTCACCTACCGCGCCGGCGCGCATTCGAGCTCGGACGATCCGTCGGCCTACCGGCCGAAGGCGGAATCCGACGCCTGGCCGCTCGGCGATCCGGTGATCCGGTTGAAGAACCACCTCATCCACAAGCAAGTTTGGTCGGAGGAGCGACACACCCAGGCGGAGGCCGAGATTCTCGAAACGGTGATCGCGGCGCAGAAGGAGGCCGAAAGCCATGGCACGCTGCATGCCGGCGGCAAGCCGTCGACGCGCGACATGTTCGAGGGCGTCTATGCCGAGATGCCGCCGCATCTCAGGCGCCAGCGCCAGCAGGCGGGGGTCTGACCATGCCGAGACGCACGATGATCGAGGCTATCCGTGACGCCATGGACGTGTCGATGGGGCGCGACAGCCAAGTCATCGTCTATGGCGAGGATGTCGGCTTCTTCGGCGGCGTCTTCCGCGCCACGCAGGGCCTGCAGGCCAAATACGGCAAGAGCCGCTGCTTCGACGCGCCGATCAGCGAATCCGGCATCGTCGGCTCGGCCATCGGCATGGCCGCCTATGGGCTGAAGCCCTGCGTCGAGGTGCAATTCGCCGATTATGTTTATCCGGCTTACGACCAGATCGTATCGGAGGCGGCGCGCTTGCGTTACCGTTCGAACGGCGATTTCACCTGCCCGATCGTGGTGCGCATGCCGACCGGCGGCGGCATTTTCGGCGGCCAGACGCACAGCCAGAGCCCGGAAGCGCTGTTCACCCATGTCTCGGGCCTGAAGGTGATCGTGCCCTCCAACCCGCATGACGCCAAGGGGTTGCTGATCGCGGCGATCGAGGATCCGGACCCGGTGATCTTCCTCGAGCCGAAGCGGCTCTATAACGGCCCGTTCGACGGGCATCACGACAAGCCGGTGACGCCGTGGTCGAAGCATGAGCTGGGCGAGGTCGCGGACGGCCATTACACGATCCCGCTCGGCAAGGCGGCGATCCGCAGGCCGGGATCGGCGGTGACGGTGCTTGCCTATGGCACGATGGTCTATGTTGCCCAAGCCGCGGCCGAGGAGACCGGCATCGACGCCGAGGTCATCGATCTCAGGACGCTGCTGCCGCTCGACCTCGAGGCGATCGTCGCCTCGGTGAAGAAGACCGGCCGCTGCGTCGTCGTGCACGAGGCGACGCTCACCTCCGGCTTCGGCGCCGAGCTGGTGGCGCTCGTGCAGGAGAACTGCTTCTACCATCTGGAAGCGCCGGTGGCGCGGGTCGCCGGCTGGGACACGCCCTATCCGCATGCGCAGGAATGGGACTATTTCCCCGGCCCGGCGCGGGTCGGGCGCGCGCTGATCGAAACATTGGAAGCTTAGAGTGGGGGAGGCCTGAGATGGGCGAGCACGTCATAAAGCTTCCCGATGTCGGCGAAGGCGTCGCCGAGGCCGAGCTTGTCGAGTGGCACGTCAAGGTCGGCGACCTCGTGCGCGAGGACACGGTTCTCGCCGCCGTCATGACCGACAAGGCAACCGTCGAAATCCCCTCACCGGTCGACGGCGAGATCCTGTGGCTCGGCGCCGAGATCGGCGACACGGTGGCGATCGGCTCGCCGATCGTGCGGCTGAAGGTGGCCGGCGAAGGCAATGTGAAAAACACCTCGCCAGGCGAGAGTGGTGCCGACGGCATCCCCGCTGGAGCGAGCCATGGCGATCGTCTTCCCCCTGCGCAAAACGCAGCGCCGTCATCCTCGGGCTTGTCCCGAGGATCCGCTGGTTCGCCGGAACTGGCGTCGCATCCACGCAGGTCGGCAGATCCTCGGGACAAGCCCGAGGATGACGGCGTTAAGAAGGATCGCGCCATGCCCAGCCTTTCGGGCGCGCCGCGCGCGGAAGGCGAGAAGCCGCTGGCCTCGCCGGCCGTTCGCCTGCGCGCCAAGGAAGCCGGCATCGATCTGCGCCAGGTTCCGGGCAGCGGTCCGGCCGGGCGCATCAGCCATGAGGACATTGACGCATTCCTCGCGCGCGGCCCGCAAGTCGCCCGCGCGACCGGGCTTGCCCGCAAAGACGGCGTCGAGGACATCAAGGTCGTTGGGCTCCGGCGCAAGATCGCCGAAAAGATGGCGCTGGCGAAATCGCGCATCCCGCATATCACCTATGTCGAGGAGATCGATGTCACGGCATTGGAAGACTTGCGCGCCACCCTCAACAAGGAGAAGCGTGCCGATCGTCCCAAGCTGACGCTGCTGCCTTTCCTGATGCGGGCGATGGTCAAGGCGATCGGCGAGCAGCCGAACCTCAACGCCTTGTTCGACGACGATGCCGGCATCATCCACCGGCATGAAGGCATCCATATCGGCATCGCCGCGCAGACGCCCAGCGGGCTGGTGGTGCCGGTGGTGAAACATGCCGAGGCGCGCGACCTGTGGGATTGCGCTGCGGAAGTCAACCGGCTGGCCGATGCGGCGAAGGCCGGCACCGCGAGCCGCGATGAGCTTTCCGGCTCGACCATCACCATCACCTCGCTCGGCGCCATGGGCGGCGTGGCGACGACGCCGGTCATCAACTACCCGGAAGTGGCGATCGTCGGCGTCAACAAGATGATGGTGCGGCCGGTGTGGGACGGCACGCAGTTCATCCCGCGCAAGATGATGAACCTGTCCTCCAGCTTCGACCACCGCGTCATCGACGGCTGGGACGCCGCGGTGTTCGTGCAGCGCATCAAGGCGCTGCTGGAGACGCCGGCGCTGATCTTCGTGGATTGAGGGAGATGGGGTCGGTCTCGAACATCGCGGCGCCGAAATGCGCGCTCCCCCTTCTCCCCTTGTGGGAGAAGGTGTCGCCGAAGGCGACGGATGAGGGGTGCTCCAGCGGAGTGAGACGTTGGCTTTCCCTGGAACACCCCTCATCCGTCTCGGCGCTGTCGCGCCGATCCACCTTCTCCCACAAGGGGAGAAGGAAAAGGCGCGTCGCCGCCTCCGCCATCAGGAAGAGCGTGATCCCATGAAAGAAATCTCCTGCAAGCTGCTCGTCATCGGCGCCGGGCCGGGCGGCTATGTCTGCGCCATCCGGGCCGGCCAGCTCGGCGTCGACACCGTCATCGTCGAGTTCGGCAAGCCGGGCGGCACCTGCCTCAATGTCGGCTGCATCCCGTCGAAGGCGCTGATCCATGCCGCGGAAGAGTTCGGGAAGATCGCGCATATGGCCCGCGGCAAGGATCCGCTGGGCATCAAGGTCGGTGCGCCGACGCTCGACCTGACCAAGACAATAGCATGGAAAGACGGCATCGTTAGCCGGCTCAACAGCGGCGTGGCCGGCCTGTTGAAGAAGGCCAGGGTGAAAACCGTACAAGGCTGGGCGACGTTTCGGGACGGCAAGACCGTCGAGGTCGAGACCGAGACCGGCACGCAGGTCATCCACGCGGAGACCGTGGTGATCGCCACCGGCTCGGCGCCGGTCGAATTGCCGTTCCTACCTTTCGGCGGCCCGGTCATCTCGTCCACCGAGGCGCTGGCGCTGAGCGAAGTGCCGGAGAAGCTCGCGGTCGTCGGCGGCGGCTATATCGGGTTGGAGCTCGGCATGGCCTTCGCCAAGATGGGCGCCAAGATCACCGTGGTCGAAGCCCTGCCGCGCGTGCTCACGCAGTATGATGCGGAGCTCACCCGACCGGTGCTTAAGCGGCTCGGCGAGCTCGGCGTCGAGGTGATGCTGGGCGTCAAGGCCAAGGGATTGTCGACCAAGGGCGATGCGCTGCTGGTCGAAACCGCCGAGGGCAGGAACGCCAAGGTCGCCGCCGACAGGATCCTGGTCACGGTCGGCCGCAAGCCGCTGACCGAGGGCTGGGGCTTGGAGCAGATCGACCTCGACATGGCAGGAAAATTCATCCGCATCGATGACCAGTGCCGCACCTCGATGCGCGGCATTTTTGCCATCGGCGACGTCACCGGCGAGCCGATGCTGGCGCACCGCGCCATGGCGCAGGGCGAGATGGTGGCCGAGATCGTCGCCGGCCACAAAAGAAGCTGGGACAAGCGCGCCATTCCGGCGATCTGCTTCACCGATCCGGAGCTGGTCACCGCCGGGCTGTCGCCCGAAGAAGCGAAGGCGCTCGCCGGCGAGATCAAGATCGGCCAGTTCCCCTTCGCCGCCAACGGCCGCGCGATGACCAAACAGGGCGAGGACGGTTTCGTGCGGGTCGTGGCGCGTGCCGACAACCATCTGGTGCTGGGCATCCAGGCGGTCGGGCAGGGCGTATCGGAACTGTCGGCGGCGTTCGGCCTGGCGCTGGAGATGGGCGCTCGCCTGGAGGACATCGCCGGCACGATCCATGCGCATCCAACGCAGGGCGAAGGTTTTCAGGAAGCGGCGCTGAAGGCGCTGGGCCACGCGCTGCATGTTTAGCTCCCCCTTCTCCCCTTGTGGGAGAAGGTGTCGCCGAAGGCGACGGATGAGGGGTGCTCCAGGGAAAGCAAGCCTCTCACTCCGCTGGAACACCCCTCATCCGTCTCGGCGCTTGCGCGCCGATCCACCTTCTCCCACAAGGGGAGAAGGAATAGACCTCAGCTCGCCAGCCGGCTTACCATCTCGTGCTGGGCGTAGGCGCGGCCGAAGCGGTTGGCGAGGAAGGCGTCGAGGGCGATGTCTTCCTGGCGCACGAAACCCTCGGCCGGCAGGCTGCCGTCGGCCAGCATGTCGAGCACGGCGCAGATGCCGGAGGCGGTGGTGATCTGGATGGCGCTGCGCACGATGTTGCCGACGCGCTGCGAATAGATCTTGTTGGCGTAGGTCTCCTGCAGCAGGCGACCGTTGCGGCGTCCCGAAACGGTGACGAAGACGATGACCACGTCCTGCAGCGTCGCCGGCAGGGCGCTCTCGAAAATGTCCTTGAGCACGTCGCGGCGATGACGCAGGCCGAGGTCGTTGAGCAGCGCCTTCATGATCGCGGCGTGCCCGGGATAGCGGATGGTGCGGTAGTTCAGCGTGCGCACCTTGCCCTTCAGCGTCTCGGCGAGCGTGCCCAGACCGCCGGAGGTGTTGAAGGCCTCATAGGTGACGCCGTCGAGCGAGAATTCCTCGCGCTCCTCCAGCGGCGGCACCTCGATCAGCTCGCCCTCGACGATCGCCTCGCAGGGCTCGCAATATTCGTTGATGACGCCGTCGGTGCTCCAGGTGAGGTTGTAGTTCAGCGCGTTGGACGGATATTGCGGCAGCGCGCCGACGCGCATGCGCACGCTTTCCAGCGTGTCGAAGCGGCTGGCGAGGTCGTTGGCGACGATCGAGATGAAGCCCGGCGCCAGGCCGCATTGCGGGATGAAGGCGCTTTTGGCGCCACGCGCGAGCTCCTTGACGCGGCGGGTCGAGACGACGTCCTCGGTGAGGTCGAGATAATGCACGCCGGTGGCGGCGGCCGCCTCGGCGATGCGCGTGGTGAGGTGGAAGGGCGCGGCGCTCAGCACGGCGAATTTGCCGGCAAGCACGTCTTCGAGCTCACCCGAGGCAGTGATGTCGAGCTCCTGCGTCGCGATGCCGGCCGGCAGTTCAGCGGCGGCAAGCTGAGCCGCCGAGCGGTCGACCAACGTGACGCGGTAGTCGCCCGTGGCGCTCAGCATTTCGGCGATGGTCGAGCCGATTTTGCCGGCGCCGACGACAACGATGTTCTTCATGATCAATTCCCCTGCCAATGCTGATTCCGATTTGGCGGGAATCTTCGCAGCTTGCCGGTCGAAAGGAAGCGTGGAATCTGGCAATATGAAGCTTAAGTTTGAGCGATATGCCGAAAGGTTTCGTCGAAATGATCAGTCAAGCCGAACAGGCGCTGCTTACCTTGTTGCGCGCCAACGCCCGCGCCTCGACCGCCGAGCTCGCGCGTCAGCTCTGCGTGTCGCGCACCACGGTGCAGAGCCGCATCGAGCGGCTGGAGCAGCGCGGCATCATCACGGGCTATGGGGTCAGGCTGTCGCCCGATTATGAGCAAGGGCTGGTCAAGGCGCATGTGCTGCTCACCGTGACGCCGAAGCTCGCCGACAAGGTGGTGCGCAGCCTCGCGGCGATGCCGCCGGTCCGCACGGTGCATTCGGTGAGCGGCAATTTCGACATGATCGTCATCGTCGACGCGCCGTCCATCCGCGACCTCGACGCGCTGCTAGATCGGATTGGGGCGATGGAGGGGGTAGAGCGGACGTCGTCGTCGATTATTTTGTCGACGCGGGTGGATCGGTAGCGCCAAATCTCCACCCTTGAGGGGGAGATGTCGCCGAAGGCGACAGAGGGATGCCTCGCGTAGAGCGCCGGCGCACCTTCGTCATTCTAGGGCGGAGCAAGGAGCGAAGCGACGCGCGCAGACCCTAGAATCCATGCCGTGACTTTGGCCGTAGAATGCAACGGCCCAAAAATGGCCGTTGGCGATAGCGCTACGTAGGATCTCAGCATGACAGGCTACGTCTACATGACCGCAAGCCAGAAAGGCGGCACGATCTATATCGGCGTCACCAACGACCTTGCTCGCCGGATGCCTGAGCATAAGTCCGGCCAAGGCTCCGGGCTTTGCCAGCCGCTACGGCGTGCAGCGTCTGGTCTGGTATGAAGAATATTTCGACATCACCGATGCCATTCAGCGTGAGACGTCATTGAAGCGGTGGCCACGACAATGGAAGATTGAACTGATCGAGAAGACCAATCCGGAATGGTTCGAGCTGTTTCGCGGGATTGGCTGGTGAGCGTTCTGAGCCGTGGTAGCTCTCAACCGTCACGGCATGGATTCTAGGGTCTGCGCGCGTCGCTTCGCTCCTTGCTCCGCCCTAGAATGACGAAGAACAGGTTAGCGGGACAGGCCCTTCTGCCGTCTCGGCATCCCTCACAAAGCCGCAAGGCGGAAGGTTAGGCCCCTAAGCCCTCCGTCTCTCCGGCCCCTCGTCCAGCCACGCCACATCCTCCGGCGTCAGCTTGATATCCAGCGCGCTAAGACTGTCCTCCAGCTCGTCCAGTGTGCGCGGGCCGATCAGCGGGACCGAGGGGAAGGGCTGCGCCAAGACATAGGCGAGCGCGACATGGATCGGGCTCTTGCCGAGTTTTCGCGCCAGTTCGATGGCGCGGTCGCGGCGGCCGAAATTCTTTTCCGAATACCAGACCCGCACCAGCTCTTCATTGTCGGTCCGGTCGCGGCCGGCGCGGTCGGTGAAGAAGCCGCGGCCCTGGCTCGACCAGGCGAAGTTCGGCATCTGCCGCGACTCCAGCCAGGCCTTCCAGGCATCGGTTGACGAGGTGACGCAGCCGGCCCAGATCGGCTCCAGCATCTCGGCCAGCGAGAAATTGTTGGAGAGCGCGCCAGGCTTCTGCTTGCCGTTCTTCTCTGCATAGGAGATCGCTTCGTCCATGCGCTCCATCGTCCAGTTGGAGCCGCCGAACAGGCCGCGGATGCGGCCGGCCCTGGCCTCTGCGTCCATGGCATCGACGAACTCGCCGACCGGCACGTCCGGATTGTCGCGATGCATGAAATAGATGTCGACATGGTCGGTCTGCAGCCGGTCGAGCGACTGCGCCAGCTGCTTCGCAATCACATCGGGATAACAGAGCGGCGAATGCGCGCCCTTGGCGATGATCACCGACTGCTCGCGCACGCCGCGATTCCTGAGCCACTGGCCAAGCAGCGTCTCGGTGTAGCCGGCGCCATAGACGAAGCCGGTGTCGAACAGATTGCCGCCGGCCTCGAAATAGGCGTCGAGCAGGATCGAGCCGGAGGAGAAGGTGCGGAAATCCTCGAAGCCGAGCGCCAGAAGCGACACTGCACGCGGCAGGCCGGGAATGGCGCGCTTGCCGATGGCTTTGCCATCGGTCCGCAGCGGCCGGCCGGAGAGGGTGTTGACGCGCTTAGCCGGCTTTTCGATGTCATATTCCAGGCCCACCGCGGCACGCCATTTGTCGAGAACGCGCAGCGTGCCGAGGCTGTCGGCCCAGCCCATGCCTGGCCAGGCGAACTCCTGCCGTCCGGCAAGGATCGCCTCGCCGGCGGCCTCGACCTCGAAGGAGTAGAGGTGGCGGGTCTCGTCGAGGCTGATCACCTCGCGAGCCGCCCCGGACCGGATCACCTCGATCCGGCCCGGTCCGACGTCGCGGTTGCCACCGGCGAACCAGAAATCGGGCACCTCGATCTGACCCTTGGTGCCGAAGATGCGCAGCACATTGTCTTGGTTGAGCGAGATGCTGCAGGAGATCTCGGCGACGATGCCACCCGGGAAGTGCAGCAGCGCCGAGGCCCACTCATCGACGCCCGATTGGCCGAGATGGGCGGCGCCGACAACCTTGTCCGGCTCGAGGAAAGGCTGCCCGGCGGCGGCGCCCGCGATCAGCCGCGCCATCGACACCGGATAGCCGCCGACATCGAGGATGCCGCCGCCGGCCATGTCGTTGGCATAGAGCCGATGTTCCGGCATGAAGCCCGGCATGGCGAAGCCGAAGCTCGACTTGATCATGCGGATCTCGCCGATGGCGCCCGACTTGATCAGCTCGACCAATTGCAGCGTCTGCGGGTGCAGCCGGTACATGAAGGCCTCGCCGAGAAAGGTGCCGGCCTTGCGCGCCGCATGCATCATGGCGTCGGCCTCGAAGGCAGTCAGCGCCAGCGGTTTCTCGCACAAGACATGCTTGCCGGCTTCCGCCGCCTTGATCGCCCATTCGGCATGGCCGGGATGCGGGATCGAAATGTAAACGGCGTCGACTTGCGTGTCGGCGAGCAGCGCCTCATAGCCATCGAGGATGCGCGCGCCCGGAAAGCTCTGGGCCAAGCCCGGCTTGGCGGGATTGCGGGCGCCGAGCGCGACCAACTCGCCGTTGCGCGATCCCGCCACGCCGCCCGCAAAGGATTTCGCGATGCTGCCGGGTCCGAGAATGCCCCAGCGGATTTTTCCAGATGTCATGTCGAATTCTCCATGGTCGCCGCCACGCCTGGCATGCCGGCAAAGATAATTTGCGGGTCAGCGGATCCTTGCGCCCGCCTTGTCGAAGAGCAGCGCCCGTTCCGCCTTGATCGAGACCGTGAAATGGTCGCCGCTGGCGCGCTGGCGCGAAGCCTCGCGCTCGACGATCAGCTCCTCGGGTCCGGCATTGGCGTAGACGTAGCTGACGGAACCAAGATGCTCGGCGACATCGGCCTTGACCGGGATGTCGCAATCGCCCTCGCCGGCCTCGAAGAAATGCTCCGGCCTGACGCCGAGCACGACCTCGGCGCCAAGGGCGGGAAAAGTCTCGCAAAGCGGCTTGCGCAATCTGGCGCCGCCGTGATGGGCGAGTTCGATGATCGCGGCGCTGTTCGTCGTCTCGACGACCTTGGCGCTGAGGAAATTCATCTTCGGCGAGCCGATGAAGCCGGCGACAAAACGGTTGGCCGGGTCGTCATAGAGATCGAGCGGCGCGCCGATCTGCTCGACATTGCCGGCTTTGAGCACCACGATGCGGTCGGCCAGCGTCATCGCCTCGGTCTGGTCGTGCGTCACATAGATCATGGTGACGCCGAGCTCCTTGTGCAGCCGCGAGATCTCGACCCGCATCTGGACCCTGAGCTCGGCGTCGAGATTGGAGAGCGGCTCGTCGAAAAGGAAGACCTGCGGCTCGCGCACGATGGCGCGGCCGATGGCGACGCGCTGGCGCTGGCCGCCGGATAATTGCTTCGGCCGGCGCTGCATCAATTCGTCGATGCGCAGGATTTCCGCCGCTCGCTTCACCCGGCGATCGGTGTCGGCCTTCGGATTGCCGTTCATCCTCAGCCCGAAGCTGAGGTTCTGCTCGACCGTCATATGCGGATAGAGCGCGTAGGACTGGAACACCATGGCGATGCCGCGGTCGGCCGGCTCGACATCGTTCATCACCTTGCCGCCGATGGCGATGTCGCCGCCGCTGATGTCCTCCAGCCCGGCGATCATCCTCAGCAGCGTGGACTTGCCGCAGCCGGAGGGGCCGACGAAGACGACGAACTCGCCGTCGGCGATGTCGATGTTGGCGCCGTGGACGACTTCGAAGATGCCGAAGCGTTTGACGACGTTGGTGAGGGTGACGGCCGCCATGTTAGAGCGAGATATGGCTAGGTTGGATCATTCTGTGTCCCAGTCTGCGAGGCATGTCGCGCTTCCTATTTGACCGCGCCGGCGGCGATGCCGGCGATGAAATGGCGCTGCAAGAGCACGAAGACGACGAGCATCGGCACCGTCAGCATGACGGCGCCGGCCATGATGCCGCCCCACGAAACCTTGGTCAGGCCGATCAGCGTGCCGAGCGCCACCGGCGCCGTCATCGCGCCCGGCTGGCTGTTGATCAGCAGCGGCCACAGATAGTTGTTCCACGAGGCGAGGAAGAGGATGATCGCCAGCGCCGCCAGCATCGGGCGGGCCAGCGGCATCGCCACGAACAGGAAGATGCGCCATTCCTTGACGCCTTCGACGCGGGCGGCGTCGAACAGCTCGGCCGGCATCATCGAGAAAGCCTGGCGCATGAAAAGCACGCCCAGCGAGTTGAACAGCGGCGGCACGATCAGCGCGATCCAGGTGTTGGCCAAGGCGAAGTCGCGCGCCACCATGATGAATTGCGGGATCAGCACCACCGCATAGGGAAGCGTGATGGTGCCGAAGATGATGGCGACGATAGCGCCCTTGCCGTGGAATTCGTAGCGCGCCAGCGCCCAGCCGGCCATCGAGGTGAGCAGCACCGAAAGGACCGTGTAGGTCACCGCCACCGAGACCGAGATGCCGATGGCGCCGATGAAGTTGGTGTCGCGCTGCAGGTTGGCGACATTGTCGAGGAAATTGTCGTGCGGCAGGAGTTCGATGCCGGGGCTGAAGATGCCGTTGTCGGGCATGGTGGAGAACACCACCATCATCCACAGCGGGAACAGCCAGACCAGCGCCAGCGGCGTCAGGAAAAGATGCAGCGCAATGACGCGGCCCAGCCTTGCTTGCGAGCGCGAGGTCATTTCGGCTCCCTCATCAACCAGAGCTGCACCAGGGTGATGGCGATGGCGAGCCCCGCCATGGTATAGGCAACGGCCGAGGCGTAGCCGAAATTGAGCGAGCGGAAGCCTTGGCGGTAGAGCAGCAAGCCGAGCGTCTCGGTGCCGCCGCCCGGGCCGCCGCGCTCGGTGATCAGGAACGGCTCGGTGAAGAGCTGCATGGTGCCGATGATCGACAGCACGGCGCAAAAGACGATGACCGGCTTCAGCAGCGGCAAGGTGATGTAGAAGAACTGCTTCAGCCTGCTGACGCGGTCGAGCGTCGCCGCCTCATAGACATCCTCCGGGATCGACTGCAGGCCGGCGAGGATGATGATGGCGTTGTAGCCGGCCCAGCGCCAGGTGACCGCGATCATTATCAGCGCCATGGCCGGCGTGACATTGGAGAACCAGTCAATCTTTGAGATGCCGACGCTCTCCAGGAGCTTGTTGACGATGCCGAAATCGAGGCTGAACATCAGCCGGAAGACGGCCGAATAGGCGACCTCGCCGACCACCACGGGGGCGAAGAAAGCGAAGCGGTAGAGGCCGCGGGCTTTAAGCAGCGGCGAATTCAGAAGCACCGCCATGACGATCGCCAGCGCAATCATCACCGGCACCTGGATGACCAGGATCAGCAGCGTGTTCTTCAGCGCATTGTAGAAGGCGGGGTCGCCGATCAGGCGGCCCCAGTTGAATGCCGGCGCGAAGCGCCACGGCACGGTGCGCGTCGCCTGGAAGGAGATGATGAAGGAAGAGATGATCGGCCAAATCCAGAAGATGGCGAAAATCAGAAGGTAAGGCGTGAGGAAGCGGTACGCGGTGGCGTTCTGGGTGCGCATTTCGCTTCCTCCTTTCGTCTGTCTTTCCCTTCTCCCCTTGTGGGAGAAGGTGGCCGCGAAGCGGCCGGATGAGGGGTGTTCCAGGGAACGCCAACGTCTCACTCCGCTGGAACACCCCTCATCCGTCTTGGCGCTGCGCGCCAATCCACCTTCTCCCACAAGGGGAGAAGGGGAGGCAGCGCACTATCTAACCGGCAAACCTGTCGCGGCGGCGATCTGCTTGGCGGCGTCGTCGAGCGCGGCCTTGGCGTCGGGATAGCCGTTGGCCAGGTATTTGGTCTGCACGGCGCGGACGATGATCTCGGCGTCGCTCTGGAACTGCGTGCCGCGGCTCGGCACCACCTTGGGCAGCGTGGCCAGGATATCCTTCCAGACCGGCTGGCCGCCCCAATAGGGCTGCGGCTGCGAGACGTAAGGATCGTCGAGCGCCGAGATCAGCGACGGCACCAGGCCGAAATCCTTCAGCATGGTGATCTGGCCCTCATTGGTCTCCAGCGTGTATTTCAGATAGGCGTAGGCCGCTTCCTTGTTCTTCGAGGCCGAGGTGATGGCCAGGGACGAGCCGCCGAGATTGGCGGCGCGCGGGCCGTCGGCGGTCAGGCTCGGCATCAGGTAGACGCCCCACTTGCCGCTCTCCTTCGGCGATTCGGTGCGGATCGTGCCTTCATACCAGCCGCCATAGACCTGGCTGGCGACGGTGCCGGCGGTGTTGTTGGTGATCTTGGTCGACCAGTCGGCCGACGACACGATGCCGGCGTCCTTCATCTCCTTGACCTTGGTCATGGCGTCGACGCATTTCGGCTCGGCCACGGTGATCGACTGGCCATCCTCGGCGAAATAGGCGCAGCCCTGCTCGTTGGAGATCATGCGGAAGAATTCGGTGTCGCCGTTGAAATCGGCATTGGTCATCGACACGCCCGGATTGGCGTCCTGGATCTTTTTGCCGGCGGCGATGAAATCGTCCCAGGTCTTGATCGAGGCGGGATCGACGCCGGCCTTCTCGTAGAAGTCGCGGCGGTAGAAAACGGCGACCGGGCCGGAATCCCATGGCATGGCATAGGCCTTGTCGCCGACTTCGAGCTCGGTACGCTTGAAATCGGGGAATTTCTTCTGGTCTTCCGCCGTGTAGCCCAGCGTGTGCAGGTCGACGAAGCAGTCCGGGAACTGGCTCCAGTAGTTTTCCGCCTCGCCATTCTCGATGGAGACGATATCGGGCAGGCCGACGCCGCCGGCGGCGCAGCCGGCGATCGATTTGTCATAGGTGGGCTGGTTACCGAGGTCCTGAACCGTGACCTTGATGTCGGGGTATTTCTTGTTGAAGCCCTCGACCGTCGCCTTCAGGGATGAGGCGGCGATGTTCCAGCTCCAGATGGTGATCTCGCCGGACTGCGCCAGCGCCGGGCCGGAGCCCAGGGCAAGGATAAGCGCGGCGCAGGTCAGTGTAGTGCGCATTGAAATCCTCCCATTTCATTTGCTCTCTCACTGTGAGCGTGGCTAGACTATGCGGCGCGGAAGGCTTGTCCCCGTCGAAGGGAATGAGAAGTTGGCGGAAAGTAAGATGCCGGAGCGTCCGTTCTACCAGCCTGGCGCGAGCAGCGTCGAAGGACTGCCGCTTGTTTTGCAGATGTTCCACAACCACCCGTTGGTGATGCTGAAGCCGCACTGGCACGCCCAGGTCGAGGTGAATTTCATCGTGCAGGGCTCTGTGCATTACCGCATGGCCGAGCATGAGATCTCGCTCTCGGCCGGCGAGATGTGCCTGTTCTGGGGCGGCCTGCCGCACCAGATGGACGATCTTTCCGACGACGCCATTTATGCCGGCGCGCATCTGCCGCTGGTGCATTTCTTCCGCCTGCATCTGCCGGCCGACATACGCCACCGGCTGATGACCGGCGCGACGCTGGTGACCAATGCGACCGACGAGTCGGACAACGACAATTTCAAGCGCTGGAACGAATATGCGCGCTCCGGCGATCCGGCCAGAGCCGAGCACGCCGTCAACGAGCTGCTCTTGAGGCTCGAGCGGGTGCGCTTCGAGCCTTACCGGCTGGTGCCGGAAAGGGTGGTCGGGCAAGGCGCCGGCAATGCCTTCGACCAGCAGTCCTCGCGCAATGTCGGGCGCATGTGCGATTTCATCGCCGAGAATTTCCTCTACGACGTCGACTGTGTGACCATCGCGGCTGCCGCCGACATCCATCCCAAATACGCCATGAGCCTGTTCAAGAAATCGACCGGCATGACGCTCAACGAATATGTCAATCTGCTGCGGTTGAGCTACGCCCAGGCGCTGCTGATGCATGAGGACGCCAATGTGTTGAGGGTCGCCATGGACTCGGGCTTCGGCTCGCTCAGCGCCTTCAACAAGTCCTTCCGCAAGCTCGCCGGCATGTCGCCCTCCGATTTCCGCCGGGCGGGCGGGGCGCGGTAAAAATGGCCGACGGTCGCCCACCCGTCGTCGCCCATCGCGATCGTCATTCTAGGGTCTGCGCGCGTCGCTCCGCTCCTTGCTCCGCCCTAGAATGACGACGTCACCGGAGTTCCCACGGCCGGAAAGCTGACGGTAACGCCGAGACCCGGATTGCGGTCCTCGAGCGTTATCGCGGCGCCATGCAGGTCGGCCACCGCCTTGACCAAGCTGAGGCCCAGGCCGCTGCCGGGCGTCGTGCGGCTGGCATCGAGCCGATAGAGCCGGCGGAACACTTTTTCGCGCTCCTCGGCGGGAATGCCCGGGCCATTGTCGCGGACATGAATGAGGACGTGGTTGCCTGCCCCGGTCACCGAGAGCTCGATCGCGGTGCCCGGCGGGCAATGCCTGAGCGCGTTCTCGACCAGATTGGCCAACATCTGCATGAGCAGGTCGCGGTCGCCGTGCACGTACCATTTTGTATCCGGAACGATCACGGTGGACAGAGACTTGCCGTCGTCCTCGGCGACATCGGCATAGACTTCGCCAATGGTCTCGACGACCGGTCCTACATCGAGATCGACGAAGCGCGCCTTGCGGGCGCCGGCTTCGATCTGGGCGATGCGCAGCAAGGCGTCGAAGGTGCTGTTGATCTGCTGGCTCTCGGCGCGGGCGTCGCTCAGCTCGGCCGAGACATCCTCGCCCGACACCGTCTTGTCGGCGGCGGATTCCAGGATCATCTGCAGCCGGTTGAGCGGCGTCTTGAGATCATGGGCGATGTTGGCGCTCACCTCCCGCATGCCGTCGACCAGGGCAGACAGGCGATCGAGCGCGGAATTCACCTGGGCCGAGACGGCGTCGATGTCGTCGCCATTGCCGGTCAGCGGGATGCGGGCATCGAGACGCCCATGCGAGACGTCGACCATGGTATTGGCGATGCCGTCGAGGCGGCGCTGGACGCGCGAGGCAAGCACAGCGCCGCCGCCGATCGCCAGGACGGTGATGAAGAGCGTGGCCCAGCCGAAGCTCATCAACACGATCCTTTCCAGATCCTCGGTTTCCGAGAGCGAGAAGGCGACCGTCAGCTTGTTGCCGCCGACCGTGCCCGAATAGGCGCGATATTGGGTATCGGGCGGCACGCCCGGCAAGTCGGCGGCGAAGATGGAAAAGCCGTCCGGCAGGCTGGAGGCGGTGAAGTCCCCGGCGAGACGGTTGCCGTTCCGATCGGTGAGGGAAAAGATTTCGTCCTTGTCCTGGCTGAACTGGGCATGATCCCTGACGGTTGAAACGAGATCTTCCTCGTCGCCCTCGGCATGGGTCGCGGCGATGAGCGAATAGGTCTCCTTGATCGATTGATCGAGCTGCCTGGCGAGCGAGGCGCTCATCAGCTGATAGACGATCGCGCCCGACAGGATGAAGGCCAGCAGGAACAGGAAGGCGAAGGTCAGCGCCAGCCGGAACGGCGTGCTGCGCAGCAGGCTGGAGCGCGTCCCGCTCATGCGATCGCGGAAGCGGTTGGCCGCCCCGCGATTGTGGAGGCAAGATCAGGCCGGGACATGCAGGCTGTAGCCGGTGTTGCGCACGGTGTGGATCAACGGCACGTCGAAGGGCCTGTCGACCTTGGCCCTGAGCCGGCTGATATGCGTCTCGACGACACTGGTCTTGGGGTCGAAATGAAAATCCCAGACGCGCTCGAGCAACATGGTGCGGGTGATGACGCGGCCCTCGCCGCGCATCAGCACTTCGAGCAGGCTGAACTCGCGCGGCTGCAGGTCGATCGGCTGGCCCTGCCTGGTGACGCGGCGCTGGATAAGGTCCATTTCGAGGTCGGCGACACGCAAAGCCGTCTTCTGCTCCTGCGCCGCCGGCCGGCGGCCGAGCGCATGGATGCGGGCAAGCAGCTCGGAAAAGGCGAAGGGCTTGACGAGATAGTCGTCGCCGCCGGCCTCGAGGCCCTCGACCCGGTCGTCGACGCCGCCGATCGAGGTCAGGAAAATAGCGGGCGTGCGGATGCCGGCGGCACGCACCGCCTTGATCATCGACAGGCCGTCGAGGCCGGGCACCATGCGGTCGGCGACGATCACGTCATAGGCGTTGCGGGTCGCGGCGAAGAGCCCGTCATGACCGTCGCGCAAGAGATCGCAGACATGGCCGGCCTCGGTCAGTCCCCTGATGATATAATCCGCGGTTCTCGGATCGTCTTCAACAAGCAGAAGTCGCATTGTCCGGTGCCGTCCTTGCCACCTCAACCATTTGTTTTTACGAGCTTTCAGACCGAGTGCCGCTACACATTTTTGCGAGGGACAGCCGATATCCGTCGCGACCGCCGACGGCAGCGGCGAAGAACCGGGCGGCCGGCGGCGAGAGCGACCTCATGGTCGTCCCGCGCTCGCGCCCAGCGTGAGAAGAAGCTCGTCCAGTTGCTCGAACGTCTCGCCCATCGCATCGGCCGCCCCGGTGCCGGCAGCGTCGAGAGCTTCTTTCGAGGGATAGAGCTCGTGCATCACCAGCAGCGTCTTGCCACCCTTTTCCTCGAAGGTCACCGTGGTGACGGGTCCACCGTCGCCGCCTTCGTCATTGGTCCAGGCGAGGCGCGAGTACGGCACCACTTCGATATACCGGCCGAAGAACTCGGCGGGGTTCGAGGCGTCATGGCCGAACGCCAAACGGTACCCACCCCCGACGCGAACATCCATCTCGCAGGAACGCAGGATCATGCCCATCGACTTCGGCGCCCACCACCGCTTGAACAGTTCGGGCTTGGTCCACGCCTCGAACACGATGCGTGCGGGGGCGTCGAAGGTTCGCGTAACGACCAGCTCACGGTCGGACCTCCGTTCCACTGTCGTGCGAGCAGGCTCACTCCGTTCCATCGACTTCCTCCTTCCGTTTCAGTTCCTCGACAACTTTGTCCAGCTCTTCGAAGCGTGTGTCCCAGAGCCGGCGGTAGCTCTCGATCCAAGCCGCCTCTTCCTCCAGTCCGCGCAGGCCGAGCGTGCAGGTCCGCACCCGCCCGGCTTTCCGGGTGGTGACGAGCCCCGCCTGTTCCAAGACGCCGATATGCTTCTTCATGCCTGTGAGGGTCATGTGGAATTTCTCGGCAAGGTCCGTGATCGAGGCCTCCGCGCGTCCGAGCTGCTCCAGAACGCCGCGCCGTGTGGCGTCCGAGAGCGCGGCGAACGAGACATCGAGGCGGGACTTCGAATACTGAACCATTTGGTTCAGTATCTAGCGTATCGATGAGCGGCGCGCAAGGGGATAGCGGGCGGGCTGCGCTGCCACCGAGCCAGTCTGGCTGCTGCAGCTTACGGTCAATCGCGACATGCTCTAGTCGAGGAGCGCCAGCTCGTCTTCGTCGATCAGTTTTCTCAGCGTCATATGGAGAATGATGGCGACGATGCAGCCGAGGAAGGTCAGGCTGGTGAAGGTGGTGCCGAAGCCCAGCCCGCCATAGTCGACAGGATGCGAGAGCAAGTCGCCGAAGGAGGCGCCGAACGGCCGGGTCAGGACATAGGCGAGCCAGAAGGCGAGGACGCTGTTCAGGCCGAGGAAGAACCAGGCAAAAGCGATCGCCGCGATCACGCCGCCGAAGATGAGGCCGGTAGCGAGATAGCCGATATCGAAGCGCTCGGCCACCAGATCGCCGGCAGCCGTGCCGAGCGAGAAGGTGAAGAGGATCGCCAGCCAGTAGAAGATCTCGCGCCTGGCGGTGAAGATGGTGTGGATCGAGAGGGTCCTTTCGCTGGCATACCAGACCGCGAAAGTCAGTGCGAGGGCGACCGAGAAGACGATGGTCGTCGTCTCCAGCCGCACGCCGAAATCGTCGATGAGGTTGTCTGCGACCAGGGTGCCGACGACGCTGATCAGCACGACGGCGAGCCAATAGGCCCAAGGTACATAGCGTTTCTGCGCGAATTGCAGGACGAGCGCGACGATGAGGATGCCGCCCATGATCAAGGACGTGACAGTAAGGCCGAGGCCGAGCTTCACGGCGAGGTAGTCGGCCGCCGTCTCGCCCATGGTCACCGCCATGATCTTGACCAGCCAGAAATCGATGGTGACGTCCGGGACGCGGTTGGGGGTGAGGTTGTCGGCTTGAGAGATCATGGCGCGATCCGTTGTTCGTTCGAGCCGCCTCGAATTCCGTATGGCGGCGACGCCCAAATTAGGCAGGCGAATTCACCGCGGCCTGTCCGCGTTCTTACAAATTCGTAAGGTTGGCCAAAAACATCCGCCGAGCCTCGTCATGCCGCCAGCGAAGAGATAGACAAGCCTTGGCGCCCCCTGGCTGCGCCGGAGCGGTGAGAAGAATGGCATCCCCCAAATCGACGCCGAATGCGTTCGACCAGCATAAGCGCCTGATCGTCGTGCAGCTGGCCGCCGTGCTTGCCGTGATCCTGCTCCTGTTCAGCAAGCCGGCGTTGGCCGAGGGAGCGGACGGTCACGAAGTCATGGAGACGATCGGCTTCGCGATGGTGCTGATCTGCTTCCTCGGCCGGCTGTGGAGCATCCTCTTCGTCGGCGGCAGGAAGAATGACGAACTGATCGTGTCCGGCCCGTTCTCGATGACCCGCAACCCGCTCTATTTCTTCTCGACGGTCGGCACGGCAGGCATCGGGCTGATGTTCGGCTCGCTGCTAGCGGCCGTCATGCTCGGCCTGGCGAGCTTCCTCGTCTTCCGCTTCACCGCGCGCAAGGAGGCGGAGTATCTTGCCGGCAAGTTCGGTGCGGCTTACGCGGCCTATGCCGACCGCACGCCGTCCTTCTGGCCAAATCCGCTACTTTACCGCGACGAGGCGCAGTGGCTGTTTTCGACCGGCGCGCTGCGGAACACGTTCCGCGACGGGCTCTATTTCCTGGCTTTATTTCCGGTGATCGAGGCGGTCGAGTATTTGCGCCTCAGCGGCGACCTGCCGACGCTTTTTACCGTTTACTAGTTCCATCGCGATCGTCATTCTAGGGCGGAGCAAGGAGCGGAGCGACGCGCGCAGACCCTAGAATCCATTCCGTGACTTCCAAGCGCTGCCGCGGTGCAGAATTCTGCTCCGCTGCGTTCCTTGGCCAAGGTCACGGAATGGATTCCAGGGTCTCCGCGACGCCGCTTTGCGGCTGCTCCGCCCTGGAATGACGAGGCTGGGGCGGCTCCGCCAATCTCCAGCGGTTGCGCAGCTTCACCGGAATAAACCCCGGTCAGCGCGCCTTGCCGCGCACGGCGCGGCGCGTGCTCTGCAGAAGAATTGCCAGGCAGCCGACGAGAAGCAGGAGGCCGCCGATGAGCGGCGGCAGCCCCAAGACCTTCACCACGGCGGTGATCAGCGCGATCAGGATCAGCGCGAGCAGGGCGAGATTGCCGTCGTCGACGAACATGCCGACGAGTTCCTTGACGACCAAACGGATCATCGGGCAACTCCTTCGGCGGGTGCCGGGTAGGCGCCGCGCAGCCAACGCACGATGGCGAAGGATGCGGCGGCAATGACGGCGAAGATGGCGAGCAGAGCGAGATCGGCGCCCGGCCACTCGGCACCGAGGCCCTCGCCAGTCCAGAACACGCCGAAGCTGGTCAGCATCAGGCCGACGACGAATTTCAGTGCATTCTCGGGCACGCGGGCTAAAGGACGATGCACGGCAAGGCCGATCAGCATCACCAGCACGAAGGCCGCCAGCGCGCCGAGGCCGGCATAGAGCGTCTGGCCGTGCGCGGCGCCGACGGCGATGACGATGAATACCACTTCGACGCCTTCGAGCAGCACCGCCTTGAACGACGCGACGGCCGCCAGATAGTCGGCGCGGCGGTCGGCGGCCTGCCGCTGCAAGGCGGCCGTCTCCCTGGAAAAGGCCTGCTCCTCGTCATGCAGCGCGATCACGCCGACGCTGCGCAGGATCGCCTTTCTCAGCCAGCGCATGCCGAACAGGATCAAAAGCACGCCGACCACGAATTGCAGGACGGTGATGGGGACAAGCGCAAGCAGTGGCCCGAACGCCAGCACCAGCGCCGCAAGCAAGATGAGCGCCAGGGCCGCGCCGTTCAGCGCCGGGCGCCAGCCGCGAGTCACGCCGACGGCGAGCACGATGGTGAAGGCTTCGACCACTTCGACGAAGGAGGCCAGGAAAGAGGCCGTCACGGTGGAAAATGTCAGGCCATGCATGCAGGCATTCGTCCAATGCTCGGGAATCATCGGGAGGCGTGAACGATACAGCGCTTCGGCGGCGGCGAAAATGCCAGGGATGATCCTCTCTGGTATCGCGTGGGGCAAGGGCGGCGGCAGCGGACTTCTGGAGAACTCATTGACGGTCTGTATCCGTTCGGTGTCCGTTGTATCGCGGCGCTGCCCTGGCTATCTGCTGGAGCAACAAGAAGTTTTAAGCGGTCGATGGGCCGCTCCAGCAGGAATGGAGCCATGAAGAAGATCGGATTTCTGTCGTTCGGGCATTGGTCGCCCTCGCCGCAATCGGGCACGCGCTCGGGCGCCGACGCGCTGCTGCAGTCGATCGACCTCGCGGTCGCGGCCGAAGAGCTCGGCGCCGACGGCGCCTATTACCGCGTCCACCATTTTGCCCGCCAGCTCGCCTCGCCGTTTCCGCTGCTTGCCGCGGCCGGCGCCAGGACCAAGCGTATAGAGCTCGGCACCGCCGTCATCGATATGCGCTACGAGAACCCGCTCTATATGGCCGAGGACGCGGGTGCTGCCGACCTGATCGCCGGCGGGCGTCTGCAATTGGGCATCAGCCGCGGCTCGCCCGAGCAGGTGATCGATGGCTGGCGCTACTTTGGCTACGTGCCGGAAGAGGGCAAGAGCGATGCCGACATGGCGCGCCGGCACTCCGAGATCTTCCTCGACCTGCTGCGCGGCGAAGGCTTCGCCCAGCCCAATCCGCGGCCGATGTTCCCCAACCCGCCCGGCCTGCTCAGGCTCGAGCCGTTCTCGGCCGGCCTGCGCGAGCGCATCTGGTGGGGCGCGGCCACCGACGCAACTGCGGTATGGGCGGCCAAGCTCGGCATGAACCTGCAAAGCTCGACGCTGAAATTCGATGAGACCGGCGAGCCGCTGCATGTCCAGCAAGCCAAGCAGATAAGAGCCTACCGCGCTGCCTGGAAGGAAGCAGGCCATGCCAGGGAGCCGCGCGTCTCGGTCAGCCGCAGCATCTTCGCTCTCGTCAACGACATGGACCGCGCCTATTTCGGCGGTAGCGAGGGCGAGGACCATTTTGGCTATATCGAGCCGGAGAAGCGCGCCGTGTTCGGCCGCACCTATGCCGCCGAGCCGGACGTGCTTATCGAGCAGTTGAAGGAGGATCAGGCGATCGCCGAGGCCGACACGCTGCTGCTCACCGTGCCCAACCAACTGGGCGTCGACTACAACGCCCATGTCATCGAGTCGATCCTGAAGCACGTCGCGCCGGCGCTGGGCTGGCGGTGAGGTGGCGAAAACCGCAAAACGCGTAATCTCCCCCGCAAGGGGGGAAATCAGACTTCACGCCGGCTTTCGCCAATCACCAACGTCAGCCATGGCACCGCCTTCCCTCTCGTCCTTCCCTCGACGTTGACATGTGATAAAATAGCAATCTACTTTGGCGCGTAATCGGTTACGTAACCGATTACGGCTCAATCAAGTGGAGGAGACTAATGAGCAAGTTCTCGAACACGCATGGGCTTGGCCCGTTCTCGCGCCGCCAGTTCCTGAAGACCAGCGCCTTGGCAGCCGGCGCGCTGGCGCTGCCGCTCGGCCCGGTTCTCGCCGCCGACAAGCCGAAGGTCGGCCTGGTCATGAAGTCCCTGGCCAACGAGTTCTTCAAGCAGATGCAGGCCGGCGCCGAGGAGTATGCGGCGAAGAACAAGGACAAGTTCGATTTCGCCGCCGTCGGCATGAAGGACGAGCGCGACTTCGCCGCGCAGGTCGACGCCATCGAGAACTTCATCACCCAGAACTACAACATCATCGTCGTCGCCCCGGCGGATTCGAAGGCCATGGTTACGCCGATCGCCAAGGCGCTGAAGGCCGGCATCAAGGTCATCAACATCGACGTTGCGCTCGACACCGAGGCCAAGAAGAAGGCCGGCATCGACCTCGCCTTCTTCGGTCCGGACAACCGCGCCGGCGCCAAGCTGGCCGGCGACGCGCTCGGCAAGGCGCTGGGCAAGGGCGGCAAGGTCGTCATCCTCGAGGGCAATCCCGAGGCCGACAACGCCAAGCAGCGCAAGCTCGGCTTCGATGATTCGGTGAAGGAATACGGCCTCGACCTG
Organism: Mesorhizobium sp. CA12; assembly: GCF_020165255.1. Lineage (NCBI taxonomy): Bacteria > Pseudomonadati > Pseudomonadota > Alphaproteobacteria > Hyphomicrobiales > Phyllobacteriaceae > Mesorhizobium > Mesorhizobium sp. CA12. The sequence continues at coordinate 112,679 of NZ_JAIUHT010000009.1, read as the reverse complement.
CTCGACTCCAAGACCGCGCATTGGGAGACCGAGGAAGCCAACACGCTGATGACCAACTTCCTCACCCAGCATCCCGACATCCAGGGCGTGATGGCGGCCAACGACTCCATGGCGCTCGGCGTCGTCAAGGCGATCGACGCTGCCGGCAAGTCCGGCCAGATCAAGGTCGTCGGCTTCGACAACATCCCGGCTGTCGGTCCGCTGCTGAAGGAAGGCAAGATGCTCGCCACCGTCGAGCAGTATGGCGCGAAGATGGCGGCGATGGGCATCGACTACGGCCTGCGCGAGCTGGCCGGCGAGAAATTCTCCGGCTGGGTCAAGACCGACGTCAAGCTGGTCACCGCATGAGGCGAGCCGGGGCGCCGGCGCTCCCTTCCGGCGCCAGGCTTCGCCTCTCTCGTCACCGCCGCCGCCAGTTCCGGCGGCGGTGACGGAGCGCCCGCCGCTGTCGTCGCCGACGGGCACGGTTTAGGATTCTGCCGCCTATGGATGCGATTCTCTCCCTTGAAAGGGTCGGAAAGATCTTTCCCGGCGCCGTCGCGCTGAGCGACGTGTCGCTGTCGATCGCGCGCGGCGAGACCCATATCATCCTGGGCGAGAACGGCGCCGGCAAGTCGACGCTGATCAAGCTCTTGGCCGGCATCTACCAGCCGGACTCCGGCACGATCGCCTTCAACGGCCAGCCTTACCGGCCGAAGACGCCGCATGATGCGCAGCAGAGCGGCATCCGCGTCGTGCATCAGGAACTGAATCTCCTGCCCTATCTCAGCATCGCCGAGAATCTGATGCTGGAAAGCCTGCCGCGTCGCGCCTTCGGCATCGTCGACCGCAAGGCGCTCAACAGCCGCGCGGCGGCGCTGCTCAAGGAAGTCGGCCTCGACATCGATCCGCGCATACGGGTCGAGGCGCTGGGCGTGGCGCAGATGCAGTTGGTCGAGATCGCCAAGGCGCTGAGCTACGACTCGAAGCTTCTGGTGCTCGACGAACCGACCGCGACGCTGACGCCGCCGGAGATCGGGCGGCTGTTTTCCATCATTAAGCGGCTGAAGGCGAAGGGCGTCACCATCATCTACATCTCGCACCGGCTGCACGAGGTGTTCGAGATCGGCGACCGCGTGACCGTCTTGCGGAACGGCAGGCTGGTCGCGACGCGCGACCTTCACGGCCTTTCCGTGCCGGATATCGTGCGCATGATGATCGGCCGCGACATCGCCGACGAATATGGTTTCGATGCCAGGGTCGTGCCCGGCAAGGTGGCGCTCAGCGTCGCCAATCTGAAGCGCGACGCCTCCACCCCGGAGATATCGTTCGCCGTGCGCCATGGCGAGATCCTCGGCGTTGCCGGCCTGGTCGGCAGCGGCCGCACCGAAGCTATGCGCGCTCTGTTCGGCGCCGACGCAAAACTCGACGGTGTCGTCGAGATCGACGGCAAGCCCGTGGCGATCGCTGCGCCCAAGGATGCGGTGCGGCACGGCTTGAGCCTGCTCACTGAGGACCGCAAGGGCCAAGGCCTTCTGCTCGACATGGCCGTCGACAAGAACATCACCATCACCGATCTCAGCAAAATCTCGCGCAACGGGCTGCTCAACCGAAGGACGGAGGCTGCGGCCGCCAACGATCTCGTCGGCCAGCTGCGCGTCAAGGCGAGCTCCATTGAGCAGGCGGTGCGCAATCTCTCCGGCGGCAACCAGCAGAAGGTGGTGCTGGCCAAATGGCTGTTCCGCGGCACCTCCACGCTGATCCTCGACGAGCCGACGCGCGGCGTCGACATCGGCGCCCGGCGCGAGATCTACCAGCTGCTGTGGATGCTGGCGGCGCGGCAGAAGGGCATCATCATGGTGTCGTCCGACCTGCCTGAATTGATGGGCATGTGCCACCGCATCATCGTCTTTTCGAAAAACAGGATCGTCGGCGAGGTGCCGCGATCCGAATTCGACCAGGAGCGCATCCTGTCGCTCGCCTATCAGGAGTATGTGCGACCATGAGCGAGACGTCCGAGATAGCCGTGGCGGCGCCTGTTTCTCCGGGCCGGGCGAAGTTCCTGCGCTTTTTGGTGCGCGATGCCGGCGTGCTACTGGCGCTGGTGCTGATCACGCTGTTCTTCTCGGCCACCGCGCCCTATTTCGCCACCTCCGGCAACGCGCTGAAGATCTTCGTGCAGATCGCCATCAACACGGTGCTGGCGGCCGGCATGACCTTCGTCATCCTCACCGGCGGCATCGACCTTTCGGTCGGCTCGGTGCTGGCGCTGTGTACGGTCGTCGGCGCCACCGTGATGATAAACGAAAGCCTGTCGCCGGCCGTCGCGATCACACTGGCGCTGCTGGCCTGCATGGCGACGGGTGCGGTGTGCGGCTTTCTCAATGGCTGGATCTCGACGCGCTGGAAGATCCCGTCCTTCATCGTCACGCTGGGTATGCTAAACATGGCGGCGGGCGCCGCGCGCGTGGTCAGCGACAATTCCACCATCACCGGCCTGCCGCAGAGCTTCGTCGATTTCGGCAATCTGATCATCGGCGGCTTCCTGCCGTCGATCTTCCTGGTCGCGGTGCTGGTGATCGCGGCCGGCTGGTTCGTGCTGCGCTTCACCGTCTTCGGCCGCATGATCTTCGCCGTCGGCACCAATGACGAGGCGGTGCGGCTGTCGGGTCACAATCCGGATTTCTACAAGGTCGCCGCCTTCACCATCAGCGGGCTCACCGCCGGCATCGCGGCGATGGTCTATCTGTTGCGCCTCAACATCGGCAGTCCGATCGCCGGCGTCGGCTACGAGCTCAACGCGATTGCCGCCGTCATCATCGGCGGCACCAGCCTCAGCGGCGGCAAGGGCTCGATCATCGGCACGCTGGTCGGCGCCTGCATCCTGCAGGTGCTTTCCACCGGATTGCAGCTGCTCGGCGTCGGCGACAATTTCAAACCGATCGTGATTGGCCTTGTCATCGTGCTCGCGGTCATCCTAGACGCGTACCGGGAGAGGCTGTTGCGGAAAATCCGCTGAGGGGAACGGGCCATGACGACGATTGCCGATGTCGCGCGCCGTGCGGGGGTGTCCGTCGCCACCGTCTCGCATGTGATGAACCATACGCGTCATGTCGAGCCGGAAACGGCCGAGCGCGTGCGCGCCGCGATCGCGGCGCTGCGCTACAGCCCGAACTCGGTGGCGAGGAGTCTCAGGCGCGGCGAGACCAAGACCATCGGCCTGCTTCTTCCCGACAATTCCAATCCCTTCTTCGCCAGCGTGGCGCGGCAGATCGAGGATGCCGGCTTCGTTTCCGGCTACACGGTGATCCTGTGCAACTCCGACGGCAATGCCGAGAAGGAGGAGCGCTATCTCTCGGTGCTGATGGCCAAGCAGATCGACGGGCTGATCTTCGCCGGCTCGTCCGACCACGCGCGGGTGTTCGCCCGCCTCCTGCCCAGCGTGCCGGCGGTGCTGCTCGACCGCGAGATCCAGTCGGTCAATGTCGATTCGGTGCTGGTCGACCACGACCATGGCGGCTATCTCGCCGGCAAATACCTGGCCGGGCTCGGCCACAGGAAGATCGGCGTCATCGGCGGTCCGCGCGATTCGAGCTCCAGCCCGGCCCGCCTGCGCGGTTTTGTCCGCGCGCTTGGCGAAGCAGGCGTTGAGCTGCCGGCGTCGTCAATCGTCGATTCCGACTATCATTTCGCCGGCGGCCGCCTGGCGATGGATCAACTTATGGTACAGGCGCCCGGCATCACCGCAGTGTTCGCCTGCAACGACCTGATGGCGATGGGCGCGGTCACCGCGCTGCGCTCGCGGGGCATGCACGTTCCCGACGACATGTCGATGATCGGCTTCGACGACATCCCCTATGCCGTCACCACCTGGCCGCCGCTGACGACGATCGCGCAGCCGGTGGAAAAGATCGGCACGCTGGCGGTGAGCCTGCTGCTCGAGAGGCTGGGCGAGCCGGAAGCGCCGTCAAGGCGCGAGGTGCTGGCGCCGGTTCTGGTGGAGAGGGAAAGCTGCGCGGCGCGGCAGTAGTCTTGCAATCGTCGACGCGGGCGCTGCCCCCGCTCCGTCTCGGCGCTGCGCGCCGATCCACCTCTCCGCCATTTCATCTATGGCATGCACACCTTTCAAAGCGGCCGGCCTTTGGCGATAGCGTGCATGGCAGCGCGCTGGTCGACCCCACTCCGTCTCGGCTTCGCCGAGCCACCTCTCCCCCGATCGACGGGGTAGAGGAAAGGCGCCAAGCTTTTTGCCGTCAATGCTGGTCCAGCAACGCTCCCTTCCTTTCCCTCCGGAGGGGGAAAGGTGGCGCTGCGAAGCAGCGACGGATTGGGGGAACCACCTGGCAATCAAGCCTCGGCCTGATCAGGCGCGCCAGTCACAGAAGATGTGCATAGAGTAGCCCATTTCATGAGGCGCTAATCGCCGAGGGCGCGGCCTTTACAAGCTTGGGTTCCTCGCACCCGCCAGAGGCGGGGAGAGGTCGCTCGGCGAAGCCGAGACGGAGAGGGGGAGCGCCCTGTGCGATTATCCCGCCGTATGAAATCGCCTCAGCGAACCCCCTCAAGCCGCCGGCTGCATGGCGGCCCTGAGCAGCATGCCGAACAGGTCGCGCGGCTCGTCGGGGTCGGCGAGCAGGTCGAGCTCCTCATAGAGGCCGGTGGCCTGGAGCTGGTCGCGGACGTAGCGCAGCGCGGAAAAATCTTCCGTGGCGAAGCCGACGGAATCGAACAGCGTGATCTGCTCGGGCGACTTGCGGCCCTCGGCCTTCCCGGTCATCACCTGCCACAGCTCGGTCACCGGATGATCGGCGTCGAGCTGCTGGATCTCGCCCTCGATGCGGGTCTGCGGCGGGAACTCGACGAAGATGTCGGAGCGCAAGAGGATGTCGCGGTGCAGCTCGGTCTTGCCGGGGCAGTCGCCGCCGACCGCGTTGATGTGGACGCCGGCGCCGACCATGTTGTCGGTAAGGATCGTGGCATACTGCTTGTCGGCGGTAACCGTGGTGATGATGTCGACGCCTTCCACGGCATCCTGCCCGGTCGAGCAGATGGTGATATCGAACCCCTTGCCGGCGAGGTTGCGGGCGCATTTTTCCGAGGCCGAGCGGTCGATGTCGTAGAGCCGCAGCCGGTCGATGCCGACGAGCGCCTTGAAGGCGATGGCCTGGAATTCGGACTGGGCGCCATTGCCGATGATGGCCATGGCTTGGCTGTTCTTCGGCGCCAGGTATTTTGCCGCTACCGCCGAGGTGGCGGCGGTGCGCAGCGCCGTCAGGATGGTCATCTCGGTCAACAGCATCGGATAGCCGGAGCCGACATCGGCGAGCACGCCGAAAGCGGTGACGGTCTGGCGTCCTTCGCGCATGTTCTTCGGATGGCCGTTGACATATTTGAAGCCGTACATCTTGCCGTCGCTGGTCGGCATCAGCTCGATGACGCCGTCATGGCTGTGCGAGGCGATGCGCGGCGTCTTGTCGAACAGCTCCCAGCGGCGGAAATCCTCCTCGATATAGGCAGCGAGCTCGGTGAGGAAGCGCTCGACGCCGATGGCGAGCACCAGCTTCATCATGCGATCGACGCTGACAAAGGGAACGATGGCAAGGCGCGAAGGCTGGGTCATGATCAGAGGTTTCCGGAATGGCTGCGGGTCGGGCGATCCATGATGCGGCGGCCCATCAGGCTGGCAGTGAGGTCGACCATCAGGGTGGCGGTACGGCCGCGCTCGTCGAGGAAGGGGTTCAGTTCGACCAGGTCGAGGCTTGAGACGAGGCCTGAGTCGGACAGCATCTCCATCACCAGATGCGCCTCGCGGAAGGTGGCGCCGCCGGGCACGGTGGTGCCGACGGCCGGCGCGATCGAAGGGTCGAGGAAATCGACGTCGAGGCTGACATGCAAGAGCCCGTTCTCCTCCTCGACGCGGGCCAGGAAGGCGCGCAGCAGCGGGGCGATGCCGTGCTCGTCGATGGCGCGCATGTCGTGCACGGTGACGCCGGCTTCAGTAAGCGCGCGGCGCTCGGCCGGATCGACGCTGCGCAGGCCGATGGCGCAGATGCGGGCCGGGTCGACGGCTTGCGGCAGATCCGGGAAATAGCCCTGAAAACCGGCCTGGCCGCTGGCATAGGCGAGCGGCACGCCGTGCAGATTGCCGCTGGTGGTGGTGTCGAGCGTGTGGAAATCGGGATGCGCGTCGAGCCACAGCACGAAGAGCGGCCGTCCGCGCTCGGCCGCGCGGCGCGCCACGCCCGACATAGTGCCGGCGGAGATCGAATGGTCGCCGCCGAGGAAGATCGGCATGGCGTCCCGCGAAGCCGCGTAGGCGGTCTCGGCGATCGCCGCCGTCCAGGCGGAGATCTCCGGCAGCGCCTTCAGCGCGAGATTGCCGTGCGCCACGGGCCGCGCCGCGGCTTTCTCGACCGCGCCCCAGTCCTCGACCTGGTGGCCGAGCTCGGCCAGCACCGAGACCAGCCCTGCTGTGCGCAGCGCGCTCGGCCCCATCTCGCATCCCATCCTGCCCGCGCCGTCCTGCACCGGCGCGCCGACGATCCTGCAGCGCATCTTTTCTCACCTTGCGATTGATCGAAGGAGTGAACCATCAGCCGCTGGCGGCTTGAACAGTGAAAATTGGCATTTCGAGAAGACTAATCTATCATAATGGTCGGACGATTTGATCGAAATGGGAGCCATGGACGCGCTGGACGAGAAACTGGTGACGCTGCTGAGGCACGATGCGCGGCGCAGTGTATCCGACCTCGCCATCGATCTCGGCGTGTCGCGCGCCACGGTCAGGTCGCGCATGGAACGGCTGGAAAAGTCCGGCGAGATCATCGGCTACACGGTGGTGCTGCGCGCCGACGCGGTCGATCAGAAGATACGCGGCGTGATGACGATCGAGATCGAAGGCCATGCCGCCGACCGCGTCGTCAAGGCGCTCGGCGGCCTCGCCGAGGTCTCGACCATCCACACCACCAACGGCCGCTGGGACCTGGTGGTCGAGCTCGGCACCGCCACGCTGACGGACTTTGACGCGGTGCTGCGGCGCATCCGGCTGATCCCCGGCATTACGGGGAGCGAGACAAGCCTGCTGCTGGCGACGCCGAGGACGACACGGGCGCGGCTGGCGTAGCGGCAGGATCGGTGACGGCAGCGCCAAGGCGTGAAGCGGTTCGGCGATCTTGCGAAACGCCGGGCCGCTTCAGGTTCTTATTTCGTGCGCGGGCCGAAAGCGACGGCGCCGGGCCGGAGCGCGATCCGGCTTTCCCGGAATTGCTCCAGGACTGCCGCATCGCACCGCTCAGCTAATTCAGGGGGTCAGCCGTTCGGATAATAGCCGCCGTCCGAGCCGTCGCCCATATAGATTCCCTGGCCGGTAGCGTTTCGGAGCCGCTGATCCAGCTCATTGATCCGCCCGATCGCAGAACGGCCGCCGGCGGGCTGGATGCTATCGGCCTGCCGCATCAGGTCGCGAGCCTGTTCCTGCGTGATCTTGCCGGCCTGCCTGGCCGCACGGATGCCTTGCTTCACGCCAAGCAGCTGCTGCGTCACGGCTCTCGCTTCGGGCTCCGCCGGCGCTGACGCCGTGGTCATTGTGTCGACCTGCGCCCTATGGTGGCGGTGCACGGCATAGGCGCTCGAAAGCGGTATGGCCGCGAAGATCGAGGCGGCCGCGATGAGTTTTGGGGTGAAAGAACGCATGATGACATCTCCTCGTGATGGAGGAAGCGGCAAGACCGCTTTTTCCGAAAACGGGCCGTCCGGTCGCGTCGTGTCGCGGTGCTGGCCATTCGCCGCCGGCGGATCTCGGCCCAGGGAGGAGATATAGAAACCGCCGCGGCGTTGAAATGGAGCAGCACGCAAACGTTATCCGATGTGATCTGGGGTTGAATCGCCGATGCGCCGTCGGCGAGGCGGGTTCCCAAGGCCGGCCGTCTTCAGGCGACGCTGGCTAGCGGGATCGGCCAATCGATGGCTTGCTCGATTGGCCCGGCATTGGCCTGGTCGGCAAGTTGCTCGGCTTCGCGTTGCGTCAACCCGATCAGCAGCCTGCCTGCTATCTCCGCCGGGAGATCGGAAACCAGATCGCAGACAAGCCAGTCGTCGCAAGGATCCTGTATTGCTGCGAACCTCATAGGCGCTCCTTGTTTTAGCGCAAGCTAAAGTTCCGATGATGCCCAATCGTTCCATTGCGGGGCGATCAAATATCGAGAAAGAGGCACGGCCGAGCGCGGCACCGAGAGGAATTCATTTGCCTGGCCCGCGAGCTGCTCCGCCTCCTCACGAGTCGGGCCAAGCAGCAACATGTGCGGCATTCGCGCCGGGAAACCGGACCGCAAATCGAACACCATCCGTTGGCCGCACGGATCCTGTAAGGCTGTGAACCTCATGGCCGACGTTCTATGTTTGCTTTGACGCAACTCCGAACGGAAGACTACGGCGAAGTCGCCGAGGATAACCGCTCATACTTTCCTGGAATTGCTCCAGCTATGCCCCAACGTAACGACTTGCGGGAATGCCTCCCGCGAGACTGCCCGGCCGGATTATTCCAGCACTTTCACACAACATATAGTTGTCGGGCGCCCGGCAAAAGAGGCTCTACAGTCCCTTCGGCATGCGACTCAAGTCTGATGGGCAGCGGATACTTTCCGGATAGCGGACGTGGCTGTTTGAAGGAAAAATATCGCTTGAACCATCTGCGAGATATTTCACGGGAGATCCGTGGGGATGCGGCAATGCGCGTTGCCAACGGTCCAGACGTAACTCCGGCGCGGTGCCGGGCGGGTTTCCCCCAGGCCACAAACGCGAAAAAGCCGCGGAGACCGCGGCTTTTCGTTTGCTTGATCCCTTGAAGGAAACTGGAGCGGGTGAGGCGATTCGAACGCCCGACCCCAACCTTGGCAAGGTTGTGCTCTACCCCTGAGCTACACCCGCTCGCGCGGCCTTGGGCCGCAAGCCGCGCCTATATGGCCGAAGAGCGCGGCGATTGCAACAGGGAAATGACGGTCTTTTTTGGCGTGAATTCTCCCCACGGCGACGTTCGCTTCAAAAGCATCGAAGCGGCGGCGAAACCGGACTGCTCGCAAATCCGCAGGCAAGCCGCCGCCCGCTTTGCCCGCAATGGCTCCGGCGGCCTTGCCCCGATGGCACCGTTGGCCGTAAACGGCATGAGCCCTTTTTTGACCGCGCGAGGACCGATGCCGAAGACCGAAGCCGAGCTCAACGAATTTCTTGCCGATCTCGGCATTTCCGTCTCGACGGTCAGGCACCCGCCGCTGTTCACGGTCGCCGATTCGCAAGGCCTGCGCGGCGAGATTCCCGGCGGCCACACTAAGAACCTGTTCCTCAAGGACAAGAAGGACAATTATTTCCTCGTCACCGTCGGCGAGGACGCCGTGGTCGACCTGAAGCAGATCCACCACCTGATCGGCGCCGCCAGCCGGGTGTCATTCGGCAAGCCGGAAATGCTGATGGAGCTGCTCGGCGTCATCCCCGGCGCGGTCACCGTTTTCGGCCTGATCAACGACACGGAAGGCAAGGTCAAGGTCGTGCTCGACGAGGCGTTGATGAGCCACGACGTCATCAACGGCCATCCGCTGACCAATGAGGCGACGACCTCGATCGCCGCCGCCGACCTGATCAGATTCGTCGAGGCAACCGGCCATGATCCTGTTATCCTGAAAGTCTCATGACCTTGAAAGTGCCCTTGCCTTGAAGGCCTTATTGCCTTGAAACTCGGGGGCTGATCGCCACATGGAAGGCGGTTGCGAAATCCGACAATGACGCGCCGGGCGCCGACGCCTGAGAGCGTGACCGAAAGGGCGACAAGATGAGTGACAACAATCCGTATAGCGGCGCGTTTGGCGGCAATGGCGGCCAGTATGCCCAGACGGTGCAATATGGCGGCGGCGACCGCGCCAAGGTTTCGCTCGGCGACGGGCCGGCGGCGGCCGACCTGATCAAGGACACCACAACCGCGACTTTCGCCGCCGACGTCATCCAGGAATCGCGCCGCCAGCCGGTGCTGGTCGACTTCTGGGCGCCATGGTGCGGGCCTTGCAAGCAGCTGACGCCGCAGCTCGAAAAGGCGGTGAAGAACGCCGGCGGCAAGGTCAAGCTGGCCAAGATGAACATCGACGATCATCCCTCGATCGCCGGCCAGCTCGGCATCCAGTCGATTCCCGCGGTCATCGCCTTCAAGGACGGCCAGCCCGTCGACGGTTTCATGGGCGCGGTTCCGGAAAGCCAGGTCGCCCAATTCATCGAGAAGGTCGGCGGCAAGGGCGGCGGCGCGCCGCAGATCGCCGACGCGCTTGCGGCGGCGGCCGAGGCGCGCACGGCCGGCGACGTCCAGACCGCGGCCGATATCTACGACGCGGTCCTCGAGCAGGCGCCGGAGACGATCGAGGCGGTCGCAGGCCTGGGCGAGATCCTGTACGATGCCGGGGACGTGAAAGGCGCCGAGGCCGTGCTGGCGCGAGCGCCCGAGGACAAGAAGGACGCGCCCGCGCTGGCTGCGCTGCGCGCCAAGATGACGCTTGCCGCGGAAGCGGCCGCGCTCGGCAATCCGGACGAGCTCGAGCGCCGGCTCGCCGCCAACCCCGCCGACCATCAGGCGCGCTTCGATCTGGCGATGATCCAGAACGCGCGCGGCGAGCGCGACGCGGCCGCCGACAATCTGCTGGCGATCGTCAAGGCCGACCGGACCTGGAACGACGACGGCGCCAGGGCGCAGCTGTTGAAGCTATTCGAAGCCTGGGGAATGACCGACGAGGCGACGCTCGCGGCACGCCGCAAGCTCTCGTCGCTGCTGTTCTCGTAGGACGGTTTCGGCGATTCACAGAGCCGCCGAACCGCTTTAAGTTCGGTTTGCGCAATTCCAGACGGAAAGCTGCGGCGAATTTGCCGACCCCAACTGATACTTTCCCGGAATTGCCGTGAATTTTTTGCCGGCTGTCGCGGCCGGCAGGCTTGCGCAGTGGGACATCAGCGCCAGATAAGGGCGGGCCGGATGCCGATCGTGACGAATTTGCCGGTGCGAGAGGAGATTGCAGCTTGATACGCTTGCCGGCGTTGCTTTGGGAGGGTCGCGGTGCGCGTCGGTAACGCACTTTACAGGCTTGCCAAGGATCTGCCGGCGGCAATCCCGGTTTTCCCGCTCGCCGGCGCGCTGCTTCTGCCGGGCGGCCGCATGCCGCTCAACGTTTTCGAGCCGCGCTATCTGCAGATGATCGATCTGGCGATGGCCGGCTCGCGGCTGATCGGCATGATCCAGCCCAGCCTCGACGGCGCATTGCGGGACGACGGCGAGCCTGAACTGTGCAGCGTCGGCTGCGCCGGGCGCATCATCTCGCTCGCCGAGACGGGCGACGGGCGCTATTTGATCTCGCTGCAGGGCGTGTGCCGGTTTCGCATTGTGCAGGAGCTTACGGCAAAGGCGCCGTTCCGGCAGTGCAAGATCGCGCCGTTTCTCGCCGACCTCGAGGAAGACCCGGCCGGCGCCGACGTCGACCGGCCGGCGCTGCTCAAGGCTTTTCGTTCCTATCTGCAGGCCAACGACCTTGAGGCCGACTGGGAAAGCGTCAGCCGCGCCGAAAACGGCATGCTGGTCAACGCGCTGTCGATGATGGCGCCCTACGGGCCGGCCGAGAAGCAGGCGCTGCTGGAAGCGCCGGACCTGAAGACGCGCGCCGAAACGCTGATCGCCATCACCGAAATGACGCTGGCGCGCGAGGATGATGAGTTTGGCTCGAGTCTACAATAGCTTGCCGGCACGGGGATGAGTTCATGGCGGACGGACGGGACGGACGAAAAGCCACGGTCGACCCGAAGCTGCTGGAGCTGCTCGCCTGCCCGCTGACCAAAGGACCGCTAACCTGGGACCCCGAGCGCAACGAGCTGGTCTCGCGCGTGGCGAAGCTCGCCTATCCGGTGCGCGACGGCATCCCGATCATGCTGCCCTCGGAGGCGCGCACGATCTCGGCCGAGGACATGCTAACCCCACCGCCGCGGCTCGGCGGGGCTTCGTGAGTGGGCTGTGCTTGGTACAGTGACGTAGGTAGGCGATCCTTCGCGCCCCCCTCTGGCCTGCCGGCCATCTCCCCCTCTAGGGGGGAGATTGGCAGCTTGGGCCTCCCGTCCATTCTGCAGTGTAGGAGATTAGCGAAAAGCCGGCGTGACGTCTGATCTCCCCCCTTGAGGGGGAGATGTCCGGTAGGACAGAGGGGGGGCGCTGTCCCGCCGACATCAAAGTTGTGCATCGTGACGGCACACGCAGTCGGGCGTCAGCTTCCCGTATCGTTCTACTGAAAATTCCGCCCTTTCGGCATGACTTGTTGCGCGGCACCCGACAGGGCCTCGATCTCCTGATGGACAGGCCGGCCGCGGTTTGCGGCGGCTCCAACCGGCCGTTCGGCGGGATTATGCTCGATGACCGGTCGGTTGGCGGACTCCAGCAGCACGCCCAGCCAGGACGTCAAATCCTCCACCCGGTCGGCGACGATGTGGATGACGTCCGATTCATGCTGCAGCTTGCCGGTGACGCGGATGAAGCGCGCGCCCATGACCACCGGGCGGAAGCGGTCGAAGACGCGTGGCCAGATGATGACGTTGGCGATCGATTTTTCGTCTTCCAGCGTGAGGAAAATGGCATTGCCCTTGCCCGGACGCTGGCGCACCAGCACCAGCCCGGCGACGGAAACGCGGCGGCCGTCGCGCACAGACGGCAAACGGGCGTTGGGGGTGACGCCGGCGCGATCCAGCCGTTCGCGCAGGAAGGCGACGGGATGCTCCTTCAGCGACAGGCCGAGCGAGCGGTAGTCGTGCACGACATGCTCGCCGAGCGGCATTTTCGGCAGCTTCGTTTCCGGCTCCAGCTCGCGCAGGCCGAGCGACGGCCGATCGAACAGCGGCAGTTTCTCGGCGGCGCTCTTGCCGTCAAGGGCGCGGACTTCCCAGAGCGCGGCACGGCGGTCGAGGCCGATCGAGCGGAAGGCGTCCGCCTGCGCCAATCGTTCGATCTCGCCGACATCGAGGCCCGAGCGCAGCCAGACGTCCCTGACGGAACGATAGCCGTCGCCGCGGCGGGCGACGACTATATCCATGCGCTCTTCGGACAGGCCCTTGATCTGGCGGAAGCCGAGACGGACGGCGTGAGCCGTCTCGATGACGCCGCGCATCGAGGCGTGGCGCTCGAGGATGCGGGACGGATCGAAGGCGGCTTCCTCCAGCGTGCAGTCCCAGACGGAATGATTGATGTCGACCTCGCGCACCTCGACACCATGGTCGCACGCATCGCGCACGAGCTGGGCCGGCTGGTAAAAACCCATCGGCTGGGAATTCAGGATCGCGGCGCAGAACACGTCGGGATAAAAGGTCTTGAACCAGCAGGAGGCATAGACAAGCAGCGCGAAGGAGGCGGCGTGGCTTTCGGGAAAGCCATATTCGCCAAAACCTTCGATCTGCTTGAAGCAGCGCTCGGCGAACTCTCTGGGATAGCCCTTCTTGACCATCCCCTCGACCATTCGCGTTTCATAGTTTCCGATCGTGCCGGTGCGTTTGAAGGTCGCCATGGCGCGGCGCAACTCGTCTGCCTCACCCGGCTTGAAGCCGCCGGCGACAATGGCGATCTTCATCGCCTGCTCCTGGAACAAAGGCACTCCAAGGGTCTTGCCGAGAATCTCTTCCAACTCAGGCTTGGGGTATTCGGCCTTCTCTTTGCCTTGCCGCCGACGCAGATAGGGATGCACCATGTCGCCCTGGATCGGGCCGGGGCGCACGATCGCCACCTCGATGACAAGGTCGTAGAAATTTGCCGGCTTGAGGCGCGGCAGCATCGACATCTGCGCACGCGACTCGATCTGGAAGACGCCGAGCGTGTCGGCTCTTTGGATCATGGCGTAAACGCGCCTGTCCTCCTCGGGAAGGGTCGCGAGCACATAAGGCTGTCCAAACGGATCCCGCGCCCGCGGATAATGATCGGTGAGCAAGGTGAAGGCGCGCTTCAGGCAGGTCAGCATGCCGAGCGCCAGCACGTCCACCTTGAGGATCTTCACAGCATCGAGATCGTCCTTGTCCCACTCGACCATCTTGCGCTCCTCCATCGCCGTCTTGACGATGGGCACGACCTCGTCGAGCCGGTCGCGGGTGATGACGAAGCCGCCGACATGCTGGGAAAGATGGCGGGGAAAGCCCATGATCTCGTTGGCGCGCTCCAGCACCTGCCGCGACAGCGGATCGGTGCGGTCGAGGCCGCCGGCATTGGCTTCCCTTTCGCCGAGCTCGGAGGTCGACCAGCCCCAGATGGTGCTGGAGAGCGCGCTGCGGACATCCTCCGACAAGCCCATGGCCTTGGCCACCTCGCGCAGGGCCGAGCGGCCGCGATAGCTGATGACGGCGGCGGCCAAGGCGGTGCGCTTGGCGCTGTATTTCGTATAGATGTACTGAATGACCTCTTCGCGCCGCTCATGCTCGAAGTCGACGTCGATGTCGGGCGGCTCGTTGCGCTCCTCCGAGATGAAACGCTCGAACAAGGTGTCGATGCGCTCGGGTCCGACCTCGGTGATGCCGATGCAGAAGCAGATGATCGAATTGGCGGCCGAACCGCGGCCTTGGCAAAGGATGCCTTGGCTGCGGGCGAATTTGACGATGTCATGGACGGTGAGGAAATAGCGGGCATAGTTCAGGCGCTCGATCAAGACGAGCTCGCTGTCGATGCGTTTCAGCACATCCTCGGGAACGCCGGCCGGATAGCGAACGGCCGCGCCTTCCCGCGCCAACCGTTCGAGCTCGGCCTGCGGTCCAAGCCCGGATTCGGTCGGCTCGTCCGGATAATTGTATTCGAGGTCGCTGAGCGAGAAGGCGAGCTCGTCGGCGAAGCGCAGCGTCTCGGCCAACGCCTGCGGGTGACGGCGGAAAAGGCGCGCCATCTCCAGCGGCGGCTTCAGGTGGCGCTCGGCATTGGCCATCAGCTCCAGCCCGACCTCGGAAACCGGCGTGTTGAGGCGGATCGCGGTCAGCACGTCCTGCAGCGGACGGCGATCGGCGGCATGGTAGAGCACGTCGTTGGTCGCCATCAGCGGGACGCGGGCATGCTCGGCCATCGCGGAAGCCTGCTCGATGCGGAAACGGTCGTTGCCGGCATAATCCGGCGCCACGGCCAGCCGGAGCGCTGCGCCGAAGCGATCCTTAAACCGGCTAATGAATGCCAGGTTGTCTTGTGCGCCTGCCGACAGATCGGGCAGGATCGCCAGCGACATCCGATCGCCCCATTCGAGCAGGTCGCTCAACTGGAGCAGCGTCGCGCCCTTCTCGTTCTCGTCGCGCAGATTGGCTTGCGTGAGCATGCGGCAGAGATGCCCCCAGCCCTGGCGGTCGCGGGGATAGGCGAGGATGTCCGGCGTGCCGTCGCCAAACACCAGGCGGCAGCCGGGATGGTAGGCGAGCTTTTCCACCCTGGCCTGTTGCCAGGCGCGCACGACGCCGGCGACCGTGTTGCGGTCGGCAAGGCCGATCGAGGCAAAACCGTAGAACTTCGCCGTCACCACCAGCTCTTCGGGTTTCGAAGCGCCGCGCAGGAAGGAGAAATTCGAGCTTATGCCGAACTCGGCATAGGGGATGACGGTCAGCGCATTCATGCGAACACCCCATGCATGAACCAGCGCGGCGGCGCGGCCTGCGCGGCGCTGCTGTAGAGGCCCTGGCGGTAGAGCCAGTAGCGGCGTCCCTCGCTGTCCTCGATGCGGTAATAGTCGCGGGTCGGCGCCTCTTCCTCGCCGGGCAGCTGGCGCCACCATTCGGCGGCGATGCGCTCCGGCCCCTCGGCGCGGGCGACACGGTAGAGCGCGCGCCGCCAGCGGAAATTCATCGGCGGTCCCTCCGGGATCTCGGTCGCCGGCACCTCGATCGGCTCGGGCGAGCGGAACAGGCGCACCGGCCGCTCCGGCGGGTAAACGGTCATTGGTGGCGCTGTTCGGGGCGGCGGCGTCCGTCCGGCCGCCGGCGCGCGTCCTTGCGGCGCTTCGGCGAAAGGCACGGTTTTGACGGCGCGTTCCGGCAGATGGCTTTCGACGACC
Organism: Mesorhizobium sp. CA12; assembly: GCF_020165255.1. Classification (NCBI taxonomy): domain Bacteria; kingdom Pseudomonadati; phylum Pseudomonadota; class Alphaproteobacteria; order Hyphomicrobiales; family Phyllobacteriaceae; genus Mesorhizobium; species Mesorhizobium sp. CA12. The sequence goes on along the minus strand of NZ_JAIUHT010000009.1, from coordinate 96,636 downwards.
ACCGGCTTCAGCACGGCGGCTTCGCCGAGACGTGCGCGGACGCGGTCGGCAAAGAGCGCGATGTCGGCGTCATCGTCGTCGGTCTCGCCGGTGAGGTCGCCCTGAACCAAGTCGAAGGCCGCGACCGACAGCACGGACAGCCGCACGAGATCGAAGCCGAAGCCGGCGTCGATGCTCTGCTCCAGCGCGGTGAGCCGCTCATGGAACAGTTTTTGGATCAGCCGCGGCTCGCGCATCGGGCGCGAGGTGCCGACGGCGATGCGGTTGACGGCGCCATCGACGCGGAAGAGAAGCAGCGCCAGCGTCCTTGCGCCCTCGCCGCGGCGTTCGAGGTCGGTCTTCAAGGCGATCGCCAGCCGGCTCACCAGCCGCTCGATGTCGTCGGTGAGCACGACCGGCTCGGCAAGATGGCGCTCGACCGAGAGCGGCGCGACGGGAAGGCGCGGCGACACGGCCTCGTCGAGGCGGCCGAGCGCCTGGTCGAGGCGCAGAAGCAAGGTGGCGCCGAAACGGCGGGCAAGCGGCGCGCGCGGTGCTGCCATCACCGCGCCGGCGGTGCGCAGGCCCACACTTTCCAGGCTGGCGCGGGTTTCCGGCGCGATGCGCAGCGCCGACAAGGGCAGCGGCGAAAGCAGCGCCTCCTCCTCGCCGCCGGCCACGATGCGATCGCCATGGAAGCGCGCCGCCGCCCAAGCGGCGCCCGGCGTCGAGGCCAGCCCGGCGCGGACATCGAAGCCCTGCTGGAAGAAGCGGGCGAGGATCTCGTCCTGCATGGCGCGCTCGCCGCCGAACAGATGCGTGCAGCCGGTGACGTCGAGGAACAGCCCGTCCTCGCCGTCGATCGCCACCAGCGGCGTGTAGCGGTCGCACCAGTCGGCAAGGCCTTCGAGCAGGCGGCGGTCGGCTTCCGGGTCTGCCTCGACCACATCGATCGAGGGATGCATGGCGCGCGCATCGGCGATGCCCATGCCGCGCTTCAATCTGAGCGCCTCAGCCCGCTCGTCGAGGGCTGCGATGCGCTGGGTGTTGTTGTCGCGATGGCTGATCACCAGCGGCGGCTGAGGCGACGGCAGGCGATGCGAGGGCCGGGAACGCCAGGACCGCCCCAGACGCTGGCGCAGGATCCGCTCCGCGGCCAGATGCGGGAACCACAGCGACAGAATTCTCTGTTCTTTCTGCAAAAGCGTGCTCATCGGGGTTCCACTCCAGTGTGAACTGTCCAGGCAGGGCCGTGCGGCTCTTGCCGATATCGACTTTGAAGGCGGGGCGGCCGATCGAGCCGGCGAGCGGCCCGGCGAGGGTCTCGCGGCTTGCCGCGGGCGCCGCCGAAACGATGAGGCGCACCGGAGCGGCGGTGGGATCGGCCTCGCCGGCCTGGCGCAGCAACAGCAGGGGGCGGCCGGCGCTCCGGGCCCGCGCATGCAGCCGGCGCGTGGCGGTGAGGTCGAGAAGCCGCTGACTGCCGCGGATCTCGAGGATGACCGCGGCAAAGGCCGTCATGCGGGCCGCCTCCTCGGCAATCCACAGCGCGTCGAGCAGCTTCGGCGCCTCGGAAAACAGCAATTGCCCAGGCTCGATGCCGAATAGGGCGTGAAGGCCCCTGGCATAGGGCATGCCGGCCTCGTGGAAGATTTCCGCCGTGCCGACCCAGAGGATCGGCAGACCCTGCTTCTCCCTGAGGACCAGGCTTACGAGCGAGAGCGCGAAGCCGGCAACGGCGCCGGCATCGCGGGTCTCCAGGCCATGGATTTCGCTGAGCGCCGCCTTGGGCAGGCCGCCGCCAAGCGCTGCATCGAGCCTATCGATGCCGGTGTGCAGGAAGGCATCCGCCGAAGCCACGGCAAGGCCGCGCCGGACAATCGTCATGTCCGGCCCGGCGGCATCGCTGGATGTTTGGTTTTGCGCCATTCCGGACGGAAAACTGCTTCGCACTTTTCCTGGAATTGCTTCGGGCGCGCACCCCGAGGGCGCCTGCAGGCGCTCGGGCAGCGTTCCCTCGATCTTCGCGATCTGGCGGCGCAGGGCAAAAACAGTGTCCCGCGCCACGGCGCTCATCGCCATGACGTTCACTTCCAGCAGCATTGTTCCCGTTATGTTCCTATAGATTCCAGAGGCGCCCGGAAGAGTCAAGCAGAGTCGCAAGGAATTTATTCCTTCGTCTTTTACCTTGAAAGCGAACACCCCAGCCGGTCCATTTGCCTCAATCGGCGTGAAAGCCTATATGCCGGGATTAAAGGACATTTCATGGCCCGCATCTACAAGACCCGCACCTGGCACGACCAGCTCTCGCCGTCGATGGACGAGATGGAGCTTCTGGCGCTGGAGGCCTATGCCCATCTGCCGGACGAGTTCCGCAAGCTCACCGGCGAGATCATCATCCAGATCGCCGAGTTCCCGACCGACGAGATCATGGACGATCTGTCGCTGGAGACGCCCTTCGACCTGCTCGGCCTGTTCGAGGGGCGCGGCATCGCCGAGCGCTGGAACCCGCAGACCGGCGAAGGTCCAAACCGCATCACGCTCTACCGCCGCGCCATCCTCGACTACTGGGCCGAGAATGAAGAGACGATGGGCGACATCGTCACCCATGTGCTGATCCATGAGATCGGCCACCATTTCGGCCTGTCGGACGACGACATGGAGCGGATCGAGGAGGCGGCGGAGCAGGCGGCGGCTGGGTGAGCACGCACTTCGTCATCCGCATCGTTCTTCGCAGCGACTCCCCCTCATCCGGCCGCTTCGCGGCCACCTTCTCCCCGCCGGGGAGAAGAGGTTGGCGCCGGCGCTGAAAGTCTCCTCTCCCCTCGGGGAGAGGTCAGCCGAGCGAAGCGGAGGCTGGGTGAGGGGGTGCCCTTCCTACCAGTCGCTGAGCTTGGTATCCGGCGTGTAGTCCTGGCCTTCGACGTCCTTCACCACGGCCTGGCCGCAGCGCATCGACTTCGTCTGCTGGTCAAAGGCATAGGTCGGCGAGCCGAACAGGTGCCAGCCCTTGTTCAGGGCTGCCGTCACCTTGTGGCAGAAAGTTGAATCGTCCGGACCGGACAGAAAGCGGTAGAGTTTCATTTATCGAGCCTATCTTGAAGACCGGCGCATCATGCGCCGATGATCGCGGCCTTCGCCAGAAGTTTCTCGGCTTCCGCCAGATGCAGCCGTTCGACCATGCGCCCGTCCATCGCAATCACGCCCTTGCCGGCATTCTCGGGCCGCGCGAACGCATCCTTGATCGCACGGGCCGCAGCCAGCCTCTCGGGCGACGGCGAAAAGGCGCGGTTCGCCGGCTCGATCTGGGCGGGATGGATCAGCGACTTGCCGTCGAAACCCATGGCGGCGGCTTCCGCGCATTCGCCGGCAAAAGCGTCGAGATCGCGAAAATCATTGGCAACGCCATCGATGACGTCGAGACCGCCGGCCCGCGCCGCAAGCACCAGCTGCATCAGCCACGGCATCAGATAGCGCCGGTCGGGCGTCGCCAGGATGCCGGTCGCCTTCACCAGGTCATTCGTTCCGGTCACGAAACAAGCCAGCCTCGAAGCCGGATCGCGGCCGAGTTCGGCGATGGCGCCGATGTTGAGCAGCGCCTTGGGCGTCTCGACCATCGCCCATAGTTTCACGCTGTCCGGCGCGAAATTGTCGTCGAGCAGGTCGCCGGCCTCGAGGATGTCGCGCGGCGTGGCGATCTTGGGCAGAAGAATGCCGTCGGGCTCGGCCTTGGCCACTGCCAAAAGGTCATGGGTGCCCCATTCGCTGGCCAAAGGATTGATGCGCACCACCATCTCGCAGCGCCGTTCGGGACGCGCAGCCAGGATGCCGGCAACCTTGTCGCGCGCGGCTTTCTTGTCGGCGGGCAGAACGGCATCCTCGAGATCGATGATGACCGCGTCGCAGGCCAAGGAGCCGATCTTGGCGAGCGCCTTGTCGTGCGAGGCGGGAATGTAGAGCACCGAGCGGCGCGGGCGGTAGGATTCTTGAGCCATCGCCGATCTATGCCGGGTGACGGCGGATGAGGCAAGGCGGAGGGGACAGGACAATCGCATATGGCGGCGCCAGCCCCCGCTCCGTCTCGGCGCTGCGCGCCGAGCCACCTCTCCCCCACTTTGTGGGGGCGAGGAAACGCTAATCGCCGAGGGCGCGCGACCTTCGCAGGCCTGGGTTCCTCGCCCCCGCCAGAGGCGGGGGAGAGGTGGCTCGGCGAAGCCGAGACGGAGAGGGGGAGCGCCCTACGCGATTATCCCGCCGAAAAGGCGACCTGCCTGCACTAAATCTGCAAATCCCTGCTGAAAAGCTCCAGGATTCCGCCGCGCACTTACCGCACCGGCCGGCGAAACCGGCATCATGCGAACACCTCACACATCCCGCTGGTCGCTGCCGCGCCGGCTCCGCAATGACGGCTGGTGGCTCGTCGAGCCGCAAAGACCATGCCATGGGACGGGTATCCTGCTTTTCGCCCCGAGGCCGCTCCACTCCGGACCGAAAACAATTTCGCACTTTTCCCTGGAATTGCTCTAATCCTGCCGTCATCCAAGCTTACGCGCCGGGCCGCTGATTTCATGCCGCACAACATCCTCGTCGCCGACGACGACCCGCATATCCGCGAGATCATCTGCTTCGCGCTGGAAAAGGCCGGCATGAAGACGGCCGCCGTCGCCGACGGCGCCGCCGCGCTCCAGGCGGTCGAGCGCCGCGCGCCCGATCTCATCGTGCTCGATATCGGCATGCCGGAGATGGACGGGCTGGAGGTCTGCCGCAGGCTGCGGCAAAAGTCCGACGTGCCGGTGCTGTTTTTGTCCGCGCGCGACGAGGAGATCGACCGGGTGCTCGGGCTGGAGATGGGCGGCGACGATTATGTGACGAAACCGTTCAGCCCGCGCGAGCTGGTCGCCCGTGTCAACGTCATCCTGCGGCGCGCGCGTCCGGCGCCGGTCGAAGAAGAAGCCGACGAGCGTCAATTCGCGCATGGCAAGCTCATGCTCGTCCCGGCAAGCCATGAGGCGAGCTTCGACGGCAAGCCGCTCATCTTGACGGCGATCGAGTTCGCGATCCTGAAGGGCTTCCTCGCCCGCCCGCAGCATGTGCTTGGCCGCGACGCGGTGATGGCCAATGCCTATGCCTCCAACATCCATGTCTCGGAGCGCACGGTCGACAGCCATATCCGCAATGTGCGGGCCAAGCTGGCGGCGGTCGGCTGTCTCGATGCGATCGCCACGGTGCATGGCGTTGGCTTCCGGCTCGGCCGATGCGGTGGTTGAGCAAGGAGAAGTGGCGGCCCAGGCTTGCCACCGTCGTCGTCGTCATCCTCATCCTGGTGATGGCGCTGCCGCTGGTCGGACTGTTCTTCTTCCGGCTCTACGAGAACCAGCTCATCCGCCAGACCGAAGGCGAGCTCATCGCGCAAGGCGCGGTCGCCGCCGCCGTCTATGCCCAGGAGGTGCGCGCTGCAGGCATTCCCCAGGAAAAACTCGGGTCGCCGATCTCGGCCGATCCGGCAAGGGACAACAACTATCCCTATGATCCGATCGAGCCGCGCCTCGACCTTGCCTCGGACGATGTCATGCCGACGCGCCCGGCGGCGCTTCCCGCCACCGCCGATCCGGCCTTCGCGGCAATAGGCGCGCGGCTCGACGGCATTCTCGACGAGACGCAGAAAACGACGCTTGCTGGCTTCCGCCTGCTCGACCCGCGCGGCGTGGTGATCGCCGGCGGCGACGAGGTCGGCCAGTCGCTTGGCGATGTCGAGGAGGTGCGGACCGCGCTTTCAGGCGCTTATGCCAGCGCGCTCAGGCTGCGCATTCCCGACCAGCCGCCGCCGCCGCTCTACTCGGTGAGCCGCGGCACCAGGGTGCGCGTCTTCGTCGCCCTGCCGGTCGAGCTCGACGGCCGGGTCGCGGGCGTGGTCTATCTGTCGCGAACGCCGAACAACATCGTCAAGCACCTCTATGGCGAGCGCGGCAAGGTGACGTTGGCGGCGATCGCCATCCTCGGCGGCACGCTGCTGATCGCGCTGGTGTTCATCCGTACTGTCAGCCGGCCGATCTACGCGCTGATCGAGCGGACGAAACGCATCGCCGCCGGCGACCGCGAGGCGATCAGGCCGCTCGCCCATCACGGCACGCGCGAGATGGCGGCGCTGTCGGCGGCGTTCCTCGACATGGCGCAAAAACTGCAGGCGCGCTCCGACAGCATCCAGACCTTCGCCACCCATGTCTCGCATGAGCTGAAATCGCCGCTGACGGCGATCCAGGGCGCGGCGGAGCTGCTGAGGGATTCCGGCGGCGCGATGGACGAGGCCGAGCGCCAGCGTTTCTCCAACAACATCGTCACCGACGCCGGGCGGCTCAATCTCCTGGTGCGCCGGCTGCTTGACCTGACGCGCGCTGAAAATCTGGAACCGAGCGGCGAAAGCACGACGCTTCATGCGGCGTTGGCATCCTTGCCGGTCGACACAAGGCTGGAAGCGCGGCTTGAAGGCGGCGGCGACATCAGGCTCGGCATCTCGGCCGAGAATCTCGGCATCGTGCTCGCCAATCTCATCGACAATTCGGCACGGCATGGCGCCCGGCAGGTGGCGATCCACGCTTCAGCCGATGGCGAGCGCGCGTCGGTCCGGATCGGCGACGACGGCGACGGCATCTCGGCCGCCAACCGCGCCAGGATCTTCGAGCCGTTCTTCACCACGCGGCGCGAGACCGGCGGCACCGGCATGGGGCTCGGCATCGTGCTGGCCCTCCTGAAAGCGCATGATGGCACGATCAGGCTGGTTGACTCCGAGCGCGGCACGCGCTTCGAGATCGATCTTCCTGCATTGATTTGAGCGTGCGAACCCGAGCGTCGGGATCATGCTCTGAAGTCGGAGAACCAAAAGCGTGCGCTACGACATCGTCATCATCGGCGGGGCCATCGTCGGGTCCTCGGTCGCCTATTATTTGCGCGAGGAGGGCTTTACTGGTTCCATCGCGCTGATCGAGCGCGATCCGCAATTCTCGCATGCGGCGACGACCTTGTCCTGCGCCTCGATCCGCCAGCAATTCTCGATCCCTGAAAACATCCGCCTGTCGCAGTTCACGCTGAAACTGTTCCGGCGGCTGAAGGAAACCTTCGGCGCCGATGCCGATATCGGCTTTCGCGAGGGCGGCTATCTCATCCTCGCCGGCGAGGCCGGGCTGCCGATCCTCAAGGCCAATCACGAGACGCAGGTCGCCGAGGGCGCCGACATTGTGCTGGAGGATGCCGGCCAGCTGACGCAGCGTTTCTCCTGGCTATCGGCCGAAGGCATTGCCGCCGGCGCCTATGGCCGCACCGGCGAAGGCTGGTTCGACGCGCATGCCATGCTGATGTTGTTCCGCAAGGCGCTGCGCGACAAGAAGATCGATCTCATCACCGCCTCCGTCACCGGCATCGCGCGGGACGGCAACCGCGTCACCAGCGTAAGCCTCGACAATGGCGAGACGCTGGAAGCCGGCATCGTCGTCAACGCGGCCGGGCCGAATGCCGGCAAGGTCGCCGCCTTGGCCGGGCTGGCGCTGCCGGTCGAGCCGCGCAAGCGCAACGTCTTCGTCTTTGAAGCGCGCGACAAATTCGCCGACATGCCGCTGCTGGTCGATCCGTCCGGCATCTATGTGCGGCCCGAAGGCTCGGTCTACATCACCGGCGGCGCCGAGCCGGAGGAAGGCGATCATGCGCCCGATCCAACGGATTTCGAGGTTAACTGGCCGCTGTTCGAAGAGGTGATCTGGCCGGTGCTCGCCACCCGCATCCCGGCCTTCGAGGCGATCAAGCCGACGCGCGCCTGGGTCGGGCATTACGACTACAACACGCTCGACCAGAATGCGGTGATAGGTCCGCATCCGGAGGTCGACAATTTCCTGTTCGCCAACGGCTTTTCCGGCCACGGCCTGCAACAGGCGCCGGCGGTGGGGAAGTCGATCGCCGAGCTCATCGTGCATGGCGGGTATCGGACGATCGACTGTACGGCATTTGGATATGAGCGTGTGGCAGAAGGACGGGCGTTCCGGGAGCTGAACGTGATTTGAGGGCTCCCCCTTCCCCCCTTGTGGGGGAAGGTGTCGCCGAAGGCGACGGATGAGGGGTGTTCCAGGGAAAGCCAACGTCTCACTCCGCTGGAACACCCCTCATCCGTCTCGGCGCTGCGCGCCGATCCACCTTCTCCCACAAGGGGAGAAGGTGGCGCTAAGCCGCCTGCCGTCCGTCACTAAAATATGTTTGCAGCCATCCAAGCACCCGCGCCCAGCCTTCGGCATGTTCCGCCGCGGCGTCCGGGAAACCTGCGAAGCCGCCATGGCAGATGGTGAGCCGCGTGCCGCCGGCGATCGGCTCCAGCAGATAGGCGAGGGTCGTTTCGCGCCGGCCGAGCGCCGGATGGTCCCAGTCGTAGCGCTGCGTCTGCACGATCCGGCGCGGCATTTCGATCTCGAGAAACTCTCCGCCGGCGGGCAGGCGCCTGCCGTCGGCGGTTCGCACCGTGACACGCCAGCTTCCGCCGACGCGCAGATCGGCGTTCCAGCCGGTCATGCGGTAAGTTTCGGGCGAACCCCACCAGCGCTCGACCTCGCTGGTTATCAGCGCCGCGCCAACTTCGTCCGGCGAGGCGGGAAGCTCGGCCGAGGCCATGACCGTGTCCGCATTCGCCATGGCTTGCGGCAAGGATAATTGAAGCATCGAATCCACCTCTGCCAACAATTGTCTCGCATCCGAAACGAACTTTACTCTTTTGACGGCGGGCGCTCGAAACCCTTGCCGGTCTCGAGCAGGCTCTTGAGGCTCGCCAGCACCAGCGGCCAGCCCTTGGCGACGTTCTGGATCAGCCTGTGCGGCCCGTCGGCCTCGTGGGTGACGGCGAGCTTCATCAATTCGCCGTCGGGCTCGATGGTGAAGGTGCAGCGGGTGTAGCCGTCCTCCTTCACCTCGGGCATCCATTCGTTGCGCCATTTGATCACCAGACGCCGCGGCGGGTCGATCTCGAGGATCTCGCCGGAATCGGCGATGCGGCCGTCGGGGAAGACCAGTTTCCAGCTCGAGCCGACCTTCCAGTCGCTCTCCTGGTAGGAGCTGAGGAAGAACCGCCGGTTGAATTCCGGGTCAGTCAGCGCCTGCCAGAGTTTTTCAGGCGTGGTGCGGATGTAGGTGACATAGACAAAACTGTTCTCGCTCACGGCTCTTCCCTTTCAAGGCGTTGCTTCAGGTCGCTGAGAGCGGCAAGCCGCCCCCGCTCGAACTTGCCGATCCAGCGCTCGGCGATCTCGTTGATCGGAACGGGGTTGAGGTAGTGCTCCTTCTCGCGGCCTCGGCGCATGGTGGTGACGAGGTTCGCCTCCTCGAGGATCGCCAAATGCTTGGTCACCGCCTGGCGCGTCATCTCCATATGCTCGCAGAGCGCGTTCAGCGTCTGCCCGTTCCGGGCATGGAGGCTATCCAGCAATTGCCGGCGGGTCGGGTCGGCCAAAGCGCGAAAGACTGCATCCATGCTCATGACTTTAATATGCAACCATTTGGTTGCATGTCAAGCGCTAGCGAAAATATTCTGCAGCCTGATTGCTGCTTGCCTGAGTTTTCTTGCTTGCCGGATTGTGCATGTCTTGAGGCGGCTTCGATTTTGAGCAGCGCCTTCCCCACTCCGTCGCTGCTTCGCAGCGCCACCTCTCCCCCCTCCGGAGGGAGAGGAAGGGAGCCAGGCTGAATGAAGTTCGCGTCCTTCCTCTCCCCCGTCGATCGGGGGAGAGGTGTCGAGCGAAGCTCGACGGAATGGGGGTCGATCTGGCTTGCCGGTTCCAGGCAGGAGTCAGCTTCGATATCGGTGGCGGTTCAGATCAGCGCTTGCGGGAGAACCAGAAGGCGTCGGTCATGCGCGTCATGCCGATGCGCTCGTAGAAGCCGACGGCATTGGGCATCGAGATCAGGCTGATGGCGACCGAAGGGCCAAGGTGGCGCTGTGCTTCGTCCATCAGGCCCTTGCCGACGCCGAGCCCTTGCGCCGAGGCGGATACGGCGAGCTCGGAGATGTAGCAGACCCACGAAAAATCAGTGACGCCGCGCGCGACGCCGATCAGCGGCTGGCCCTCGATGTCGAGCCGCGCCGTCAGCACCAGATTGGCGTTGCCGAGCATTGTCTCCAGGCGCGCTTCGTCGTCGACGGGCCGTGTTGCACCGAGGCCGGATTCCACCAGCACGCGGCGGAATTCGGCGACGTCGAGCGCGGGTTCGCTGGCGTAAAGGACTTTTGAAGGATCGGCCATGGCCGCAGATTGCACCAGCCGGCCAGGATTTCGAAGTCGTTTTTTGAGGTGTTCCAGCTCCGGCGCGCATGCCATGCTCGACATTGGCCCAAGGCCCGCGCACGAACAGTTGCCTTTCATTTGCCGCCGGCTTTGTGTAAACCGTCCGGCAAAATTCCCCGCAAGCCACGAAGAAGACGGGCAAGGACCATGGATAAATTCACCAAGCTCACCGGCGTCGCCGCGCCCATGCCGATCGTCAATGTCGACACCGACATGATCATCCCCAAGGATTATCTCAAGACGATCAAGCGCACCGGGCTCGGCACCGGGCTTTTCGCCGAGATGCGCTACAATGAGGACGGCTCGGAGAACCCGGATTTCGTGCTCAACAAGCCGGCCTACCGCAAGGCGCAGATCCTGGTCGCCGGCGACAATTTCGGCTGCGGCTCGAGCCGCGAGCATGCGCCCTGGGCGCTGCTCGATTTCGGCATACGCTGCGTGATCTCGACCTCGTTCGCCGACATCTTCTACAACAACTGCTTCAAGAACGGCATCCTGCCGATCACGGTCAGCCCGGAAGACCTCGACAAGCTGATGGACGACGCTTCGCGCGGCTCCAATGCGACGCTGTCGATCGACCTCGAGGCGAAGGAAATCCGCGGGCCAGATGGCGGCGTGGTCAAATTCGACCTCGACGACTTCAAGCGCCACTGCCTTTTGAACGGCCTTGACGACATCGGGCTGACCATGGAGAAGGCCGGCGCCATCGCGTCCTTCGAGAAGAAGAATGCCGAGCAGCGCCCCTGGGCCTGAGAGACCGTTTGGAAATTCTACTCCGACGGCCATCTGATGGCGGTTTCTGCGCTTCCGTTGCTCACGGACCAAAATGTCCGCTGCGCTACGGTTCTCGAAACCACCACCATATGACTCGCCAGAGCGAATTTCGAAACACTCTCTGGGCGATACGGCTTTAAATCGATAGGCTCCGGTCATCGCAGGCCGGGTTGGTGGCGGCTGAATGGAGGGACAGTCATGACACGCTTGCTTCTGGCCGGCGCTTGCGCATCGGCGGCAATCCTTCTCGCCACGGTCGGCGCCAATGCGCAGACCACCGTGCCCGCCACGCAGCCGGTGCCGGCCGCGTCCGACCAGGGATCGAGCAACGACCAGGCCGCGTCGGATGACGACAAGCAGGCGCCGATCCCCTTCGAGGGCGGGCAGCTCACCATCACGCAGCCGGAGCAGGACGGCGAGAAGGTGTTGTCCTATGACGGCAAGCAGTTGGCCAGCAATTACGACGTCTTCTTCGACAGGATCGTCAAGATCGGCGACGTCAACGTGGCGCTGGTCGATGTCGGCGACGGCGGCAACCAATGCGGGCCGGCCAAGGTCATCGTCTGGAAGCCGAAGGACGGCGAGATCCAGACCACCACTGTCGAGCAGGACGAATGCGGCGCGCCGCCGGCAGCAGTCTCCGACAGCGCCATCTATTTCGTGCCTTATCTGCTGCCGGGCGAGTCCAAGCCGGCGCTGCAATGGTCGCCCACGGAAGGGCTGACGACCTCCGGCACCCTGACCTACACGCCCGAACCCGGCACCGGCTGGAAGGATGTCGACCCGTCGAAATTGGACAACATCATCGATGCCTTCCACAATGAGGCCGTCTACAAGGCCGGACAGGCGTTGCTGGGCAACGACATGCCCGACATGGCGACCAGCCTTCTGGTCGGCGGCGGCACCGAAGAGACGGCGTCCGGCGCCTTCTACGCCACCGGCTGCGTGCCGCATGACTGCGGCGGCAATGACGGCTTCATGGCGCTCGACCCGGCCAAGCAGAAGGTCTATTTCGCCCGCCGCGGCGACAATGGCGAGCCGCAGGCCTGGCCGTCGATGAAGGATTGGCCGGACGACATCAAGAAGGCGTATGACGACGCGCAGGGGAACTAGGGATTCGGTTCAGCGCGGCTTCGTCATCCACGGGCGGAGCGACGCGAAGCGGAGCGCAGACCCGAGGATCCATGCCGTGACCGCTGCCGGAGAGCGCGAGGGTCCAGAATTCTGCACGGTTGCCAGCGCTTCGACGTCACGGCATGGATTCCAGGGTCTGCGCGCGTCGCTTCGCTCCTTGCTCCGCCCAGGAATGACGACCGGAGGGAGGCTTCGGCCAATCACCCATGTCGCGCTTACCTTTCCTGACAACGGTCCGCCCGGCTTGGCCCACGACCAGACCCGTCTTCCCCTGCTAGAGGGGGCGCAACCAACGCGAGGCTCCCATGCGCAAGCTCATCTCCACCGGTTCGCCCTTCGAGAAAACCGCCGGCTATTCGCGCGCGGTAGTGCAGGGCGACTGGTGCTTCGTCTCCGGCACGACGGGATACGATTATGCCACCATGACCATGCCCGACACGGTCGAGGCGCAGACGCGCAATTGCCTTGCCACCATCGCCAAGGCGCTCGCCGAGGGCGGGTTCGACATGGCCGACGTGGTGCGGGCGCATTACTACATCACCGACCAGACCTATGTTGACGTGGTCTTCCCGATCCTCGGCGAGGCATTCGGCGACATCCGCCCGGCGGCGACGATGATCGTGTGCCAGCTCAACAAGCCGGAGATGAAGATCGAGATCGAGGTGACGGCGCTGAGGCGCACGGCATAGGCTGCCGGCACTGGGAAGCGCGCAAAGCAGGGGTCAGCCTATGGTGAAAGTCGAGCGCATCGTCGCCAACATCGCCACATCCGACATTGCCGCGGCCAAGCGCGTTACCAGGACGTGCTCGGGCTTGATCTGCTCATGGATATGGGTTGGATCGCCACCTACGGGTCCGAGGAACGGATGCAGGTGCAGGTGAGCTTCATGGCGCAAGGCGGATCCGGCACGCCGGTGCCGGACCTGTCGATCGAGGTCGACGATGTGGACGCGGCGCTCGACGCAATGAAGGCCGCCGGCTTCGCCGTCGAATACGGCCCGGCCGACGAGCCCTGGGGCGTGCGGCGCTTCTATGTGCGCGATCCGTTCGGGCGGCTGGTGAATATTCTGTCGCATCGGTAGCTGGGGTTCCTCGCCCCACGAAGTGGGGAGAGGTGGCTCGGCGAAGCCGAGACGGAGAGGGGAGCGCCCTACGAAGGCCCCCTCTCCGTCCGCTTCGCGGACACCTCTCCCCCGCCTCTGGCGGGGGAGAGGACACCAAGCTTCGAGACATCCCCTTGCGCCGCAATCACTTGGCGTTTAGCAAGGCCGCGGTTTCACCAGATACTATTGGGACGGTTCTCCATGGCTTCGAAAAATCTCTTCCTGCTCGCCGGCGACGGCATCGGCCCCGAGGCCATGGCCGAGGTGAAGAAGCTGATCAAGGCCATGAACGACAGGCTGGGCAGCGGCTTTGTTACCGACGAAGGACTGGTCGGCGGCTGCGCCTACGATGCGCATGGCGCGGCGATCTCCGACGCCGACATGGCCAAGGCGATGGCGGCGGACGCCGTGCTGTTCGGCGCCGTCGGCGGGCCGAAATGGGATGCCGTGCCTTACGAGGTGCGCCCCGAGGCAGGGCTCTTGCGCCTGCGCAAGGACATGGAGCTGTTCGCCAATCTCAGACCGGCGATCTGCTACCCGGCTCTCGCCGCTTCCTCCTCGCTCAAGCAGGAGGTGGTCGAGGGCCTGGATATCCTTATCGTGCGCGAGTTGACCGGCGGCGTCTATTTCGGCGAGCCAAAGCAGATCATCGATCTCGGCAACGGCCAGAAGCGCGGCATCGACACCCAGGTCTACGACACGTTCGAGATCGAGCGCATTTCGGGCGTCGCCTTCGAGCTGGCGCGCACGCGCAAGAACCACGTCACCTCCATGGAAAAGCGCAACGTCATGAAGTCGGGCGTTTTGTGGAACGAGGTCGTCTCGCAGACCCACAAGGCGCGCTATTCCGACGTCAAGCTCGACCATATGCTGGCCGATGCCGGCGGCATGCAGCTGGTGCGTTGGCCAAAACAGTTCGACGTCATCGTCACCGACAATCTGTTCGGCGACATGCTCTCCGACATCGCCGCCATGCTCACCGGCTCGATCGGCATGCTGCCTTCGGCCTCGCTCGGCGCGCCGGATGCCAAGACCAAGAAGCGCAAGGCGCTCCACGAGCCGGTGCACGGCTCGGCGCCCGACATCGCCGGCAAAGGCATCGCCAACCCGATCGCGATGATCGCGTCCTTCGCCATGTGCCTGCGCTATTCCTTCGGCATGGTGGCCGAGGCCGACAAGCTCGAAGCGTCGATCGCCGCCGTGCTCGACGACGGCTTGCGCACCAAGGACATTCTTTCCCCAGGCATGAAGGAAGTCGGCACCACCGAGATGGGCGACGCCATCATCGCCAAGTTCCTGGGGTGATCGTATGACTGTCGACATTCGCTGGGCGAGGGTCGACATTGCGCACCCCACGCGTTCGTCATTCTATGGCGGAGCAAGGAGCGAAGCGACGCAGCGCAGACCATAGAATCCATTCCGTGACTTGTGAGCGTCGCAGCGGTTCAGAACGGCTCCCTGTTCTGCGTCGCCCCTATTCTTCGCGTGAGGTCACGGCATGGATCCTCGGGTCTGCGCGTCCGCTTCGCTCCCGCTCCGCCCGTGGATGACGAAGTTCGGACGCTTCGGCCAATCTCGAAGGTTGCGATTTGCCACCGAAAGAGAACGCCGGCGCTCGCCGTGGGTCGGCTTTCCGTCGCGATCCTACGCTGGCCGTTTCTTCTGCTTCTTTCGCTTTGCCGGCTGGTCGGATTTCGGCCCGTCGAACTTTGGCTTGTCGAATTTCGCCTTGCCGGGTTTCTTCGCCCAGGTGTCCGGTGCCCCAGCATGCTGTCGTTCGCCCGGCGCCCGCTTCTCGAATCCGGGCGCGCCCTGGTCGAAAGACCGCTTGCCGCGATGCGGCTTCTTCTCCGGCCTTGGCGGCTGGTAGCCGGCGCGTGACAGGTCCGGCGTGCCGTCGATCCGCCTGACCGCGATGTTGCCTTGCAGCTTGCGGTCGGGGCCGATCGCGGCGACGAACCGGTCGGCCCAGTCTGCGGCGATCTGCACGAAGGTTTCCTCCGGCTGCATCTTGATGGCGCCGATCTCGCGCTTGGACATGCCGGCGGTGCGGCACAGCATCGGGATCAGCCAGCGCGGCTCGGCATTCTGCCGGCGGCCAACCGAGAGCGAGAACCAGACGCTATCGCCGAAATCGTCGCGGCGGCCCGATGTTTCTTCCCCGCGGCCGGATGTCTCTTCCCGGCGTGCGAACTTCTCCTTTGATGGCGCGAAGGGCGCGACATCGATCAGGTCCTCAGGCGCCGAGCGGCTTGCACGGCAAAGCCGCACGAAGGCGGCGGCCACCAGCTCGGCGCCGTGCCGTTCCAGGAGCGCCGCGGCGAAGTCGCGCTCCTCGTCCTTCACCGGCTCGCCGAAGGAAGGATCGGCCAGGATGCGCTCGTCGTCGCGCCGCAGCACCTCGTCGGCTGAGGGAGGGCTCGCCCAGGCCGCGGTCAGGCCGGCATTGGCGAGCAGCCGCTCGGTGCGCCGGCGCGCATTGCCCGGCACGATCAGCGCGCTGACGCCCTTACGGCCGGCGCGTCCGGTGCGGCCGCTGCGATGCAGCAGCGTCTCCGGATTGCTCGGCAGGTCGGCGTGGATGACGAGATCGAGATTGGGCAGGTCGATGCCGCGCGCGGCGACGTCCGTGGCGATGCAGACCTTGGCGCGGCCGTCGCGCATTGCCTGCAGGGCGTGGCTGCGCTCGTTCTGGCTGAGCTCGCCGGAGAGCGCCACCACCGCAAAATTGCGGTTGTTGAAACGCGCTGTGAGATGGTTGACGGCGGCGCGGGTGTTGCAGAACACCATCGCATTGCCCGCCTCGTAATAGCGCAGCACGTTGATGATGGCGTTCTCGCGATCGGCGGGCGCGACCGAAAGCGCCCGGTACTCGATATCGAGATGCTGCTTTTCCCCGCCGCCGGCCGAGATGCGCACGGCGTCGCGCTGGTAACTCTTCGCCAGCGTGGCGATGGAGCGCGGCACGGTGGCGGAAAACATCAGCGTGCGGCGCCCGGCGGGCGCCGCATCGAGGATGAATTCGAGATCCTCGCGGAAGCCGAGGTCGAGCATCTCGTCGGCCTCGTCGAGCACCACCGCTTTCAGCGCCGACATGCCGAGCGCGCCGCGCGTGATGTGGTCGCGCAGCCGGCCCGGCGTGCCGACGACAATATGAGCGCCGCGTTCCAGCGCGCGGCGCTCGGTGCGCACGTCCATGCCGCCGACGCAGGAGGCGATCTCAGCGCCGGTCAGCTCGTAAAGCCATTCCAGCTCGCGCCGCACCTGCAGCGCCAGCTCGCGCGTCGGCGCCACGACCAGGCCGAGCGGCGCGCCGGCGTCGCCGAAGCGCTCGGCGCCACTGAGCAGGGTCGGCGCCACGGCAAGACCGAAGGCGACGGTCTTGCCGGAGCCGGTCTGCGCCGACACCAGCGCGTCGGCCTCGCCGAGCTCCGGCCCAAGCACCGCCTTCTGCACCGGCGTCAGCGCCGAATAACCGCGCTTTTCCAGCGCCTGAGCCAGCGCAGGAACAATCGTTTCGAAACTGGACATTTTCTTCTTTCGGAATTCGAGGTTCTGCGCTCGCCATTGGAGCACAAGGCCGGCACTGCGTCAGCCAAACGAAATTTAGGCCGTTCGTACTTGCTACAGCCGCCATTGTACAGAGCAGACGGCACCGCCTTTCCCTTCTCCCCTTGTGGGAGAAGGTGGCCGCGAAGCGGCCGGATGAGGGGTGTTCCAGGGAAAGCCAACGCCTCACTCCGCTGGAACACCCCTCATCCATCTCGGCGCTGCGCGCCGATCCACCTTCTCACAAAGGAGAAGGAGAGGCGCTACGCCAATTGACTCTTTTGCCAAACTGCGTAAAAGCCCGCGTCGAACGGGATGGTTTTCCGATGCGCGGCCTTTCGATGGCTCTTCTTGCATTCGACTCCCCCAGCCACAATGTAACGCATTGGGCTGGGCGCTTAGACGCGTCCATCCGTTCCAGCAAAACTACGGCCAAAACCACCACCAAAACGGTGTGATTCCCTTGGCCTAACCACCCTCTCCCGGGTCCGGCCCGGGGGGCGAAACCCGCATGAGGCCGGCGGGTTTTCTCCAACAACCAAGCGGAGAGGGACAGGAGATACCAGATGAGTTTCAAGGTTGCGGTAGTCGGCGCCACGGGCAATGTGGGCCGCGAAATGCTCAACATTCTGGACGAGCGCGGCTTCCCGGTGAGCGAGGTGGTGGCGCTGGCGTCGCGGCGCAGCCAGGGCACCGAAGTGTCCTTTGGCGACCGCACGCTGAAGGTCAAGGCGCTCGACCAGTATGATTTTTCCGACACCGACATCTGCGTCATGTCGGCGGGCGGCAATGTGTCGAAGGAATGGTCGCCGAAGATCGGCAAGCAGGGCTGCGTCGTTATCGATAATTCGTCGGCCTTCCGCTACGATCAGGACGTGCCGCTGATTGTGCCGGAAGTGAACCCGGACGCGATCTCGCTGTTCACGCGCAAGAACATCATCGCCAACCCGAACTGCTCGACGGCGCAGCTCGTCGTGGCGCTGAAGCCGCTGCATGACGTCGCCACCATCAAGCGCGTCGTCGTCGCCACCTACCAGTCGGTGTCCGGTGCCGGCAAGGAAGGCATGGACGAGCTCTTCACGCAGACCCGCGCGGTGTTCGTCGCCGATCAGGTCGACGTCAAGAAGTTCACCAAGCGCATCGCCTTCAACGTCATCCCGCATATCGACGTCTTCCTCGACGATGGTTTCACCAAGGAAGAGTGGAAGATGGTGGCCGAGACCAAGAAGATGCTCGACCCCAAGATCAAGCTGACGGCGACCTGTGTGCGCGTGCCGGTGTTCATCGGCCATTCGGAAGCGGTCAACATCGAGTTCGAGAAGCCGATCACGGCGGATGAGGCGCGCGAGATCCTGCGCGAGGCGCCCGGATGCCAAGTGCTGGATAAGCGCGAGAACGGCGGCTACATCACGCCGCTGGAATCGGCCGGCGAGGACGCCACCTTCATCTCGCGCATCCGCGAGGATTCGACCGTCGACAACGGCCTGTCGATGTGGGTGGTCTCTGACAATCTGCGCAAGGGTGCGGCGTTGAACGCCGTCCAGATCGCCGAGCTCCTGGTCGAGCGCGGCCTGATCCAGCCGAAGAAGAAGGCGGCCTGACGGCAGTTTGTTTTCGCTCACGGGCCGTATCGCCGCTGCCGCGGCTGGCCCTGCGCGGGCGCGCCGGACGACCGGCGGCCCGCAGTCGCAGGCTCGGCCTTCGGCCGCGGCGGTTCTTCCTTCTCCCCTTGTGGGAGAAGGTGTCGCCGAAGGCGACGGATGAGGGGTGTTCCAGGGAACGCTGACGTCTCACTCCGCTGGAACACCCCTCATCCGTCTCGGCGCTGTCGCGCCGATCCACCTTCTCCCACAAGGGGAGAAGGGGGAACCGCGCTAGGCCCTCATGATCGGTCCAGAGCCCTCAGATATCCTCCTGCGTCCGGCCTTCGCTTCCGACGCCCCCGCCATCGCGCAGCTGATGCGCGCGTCGCTCGATGCATTCGACTGGATGCCGGTGTTGCACACGCCGGAGGAGGACCTGTTCTTCATCCGCGATATCCTGCTGCCCAAGCAGCAAGTGACGGTCGCCGAGACCGCCGAATGCATCGTCGGCTTCATCGCCGCCAAGGGCGAATGGGTCGAGCAGCTCTATCTTGATCCGGCCTGGACTGGACAAGGCATCGGCAGCCGGCTGCTTGCTCAAGCCACCGCCGGCATACCTGTAGTCAAGCTTCATTGCTTCCAGGCCAATACCGGCGCGCGCCGCTTCTACGAACGCCACGGTTTTCGCGCCGAGGCCCTCGGCGACGGCTCGGCCAATGAGGAAAGCTTGCCGGATATTCTTTATGTCCTCAGGCGCTGAGCTCAGGCCCATTTTCGGCCGCCAGGCCGCGCAATATCGCCAGCGCTTCCTCCGCCCGCTCCGCCGGCACGAACAGATGGTCGTGATAGAAGGCCGACACCGGATTGACGCCCATGCCTGCCGCCGCGAGCCGCGTGGTGATGGCGGCGAGGAAGCCGACGGCTTCCAGCGAGGAGTGGATGTCGAGCGTGATCATCCGGCTGCGGAACGTGCCGGCAAGGCCGGCTGCTTTCGCTGCGTCTTCCGCGACGATCAGCGTCAAACCTTCGTGCTCGCGGAATTGCATGACGGGATCGAGCCCATCCGGCATGGCCGCGTCCGGCGCCAGCGTAGCGAAGACGTAGGTTCCGGCGAGCAGTTGCGGCGTCATCGAAGCCAACAGCCTGCCCAGGTCGGTCTCGCCGGTCATCGTGCCACCTTCCGTTCCACGCACTGAACCACGCTTTTGAAAAAAGCGCACCCCGACCCGTAGGATCGCCGCGTGGTTCTCCGTCCTTGGTTCGAAGCTGGCAGAAAGCCGGCCCTTGAACCATCAGGAGGAACACCCATGAGCATTTCCGAAGCCGTGCCTGTCTCGAACGGCGCCTTGTGGACCGGGCGCGTGCTAAGCGCCGTCGTCATCCTGTTCATGATTTTCGACGGCGTCATCAAGCTGCCGCCGCTGGATGTTGTCACCCGGACGATGACCGAACTCGGCTGGCCGGCCGACGCCAATGTCGCGCGCATGCTGGGTGTCATCGGGCTGATCTCGACTGCGCTCTACGCATGGCCACGTACATCGGTGCTCGGCGCCATCCTGCTCACCGCCTATATGGGCGGCGCGATTTCGACGCATGTGCGGATCGGCAACCCGCTGTTCTCGCATACCTTGTTCGGCGTCTATCTCGGCATAATCCTGTGGGGCGGGCTCTACCTGCGCGACCAAAGGGTGCGCGCGCTGATCCCGTTCTCGCGATAGAGGAGCAAAAGAAATGTTTGCCACCATCCTCATCATCCTGGTCGTCATCGTCGCCGCGGTGCTGATCTATGCCGCGACCCGGCCGAACGATTTCGTCGTCACGCGTTCGGCCAGCATCAAGGCGCCGGCCGAGACGATCTTCCCGCTGATCAACGATTTCCGGCGCTGGCCCGAATGGTCGCCCTTCGAAAAACTCGACCCCGGCATGAAGCGCACGCTGTCGGGCGCCGAAAGCGGCAAAGGCGCGGCCTATGCCTGGGAAGGCAACTCCAAGGCCGGCAAGGGCCGCATGGAGATCACAAATTCGGTGCCGTCATCGCTGGTGTCGCTCAAGCTCGACTTCGAAAAGCCGTTCAAGGCCAACAACAGCGTCGACTTCACGCTTTCGCCGTCCGGCGAGGGCACGACCGTCACCTGGGCGATGCGCGGGGCAAGGCCCTTCATCGCCAAGCTGATGAGCCTGTTCATGAATTTCGACACGCTCATCGGCAAGGATTTCGAGGCCGGGCTCGGCAATCTGAAGCGCCTTACGGAGCGCTGAAAAGCATGAAGTTTCAACGAGTTGGCGTTCAGTGCTGCAAATCCGGCCGGGGCCTAGCCGGCCAATCTTCATCATTGCCGGGATCAATTTAGCTGTTTGTGAGTTTAGGGCATGGCGGCGAGGACGGCGCTTGAGAGAGGAACAGCAATGAAGAAAGCAATTACCATCCTGGTGCTGACGGTGGCCCTTGGCGCCTGCTCGCAAACGGAAAAGGGTGCTGCGATCGGTGGCCTGGGCGGTGCGGCGGTCGGTGCCGCAGTGGCGGGCGACCCTGTGCAGGGCGCGGTCGTGGGCGGCGCGGTCGGCGCAGTGGCCGGCGCGCTGATCGGCCATGCCAGCGAAGCCGGCCAGTGCCGCTATCGCGACCGTTACGGGCGTGTCTATGTGGCGCGCTGCCCGTCCGGCTATTGAGATATCGGACCGAAATCGAACAAAGAAAAACGGCGGGCCGATACCCGCCGTTTTCATAAGCGACGAAGAACCGTGATTACTCGGCGCTGGCCGCCTCAGCCTCGGCCGGTGCGGCGCTCGCCGCGGCAGCCGCCGCAGCGGCGTCTTCCTGGGCCTTCTTCAGCAAGGCAGCGCGTTCCTGCGCCTTCTTGCCGGGCAGAGCCTTGTTCGGGTTCGAGCGGGCCTCGCGCTTGGCAATACCGGCCTCGTCGAGGAAGCGCAGCACGCGGTCGGTCGGCTGGGCGCCATGCGACAGCCAGTGCTTGACGCGGTCGGCGTCGACCTTGACGCGCTCGCCGTCCTTCGGCAGCAGCGGGTTCCACGAGCCGAGCGACTCGATGAAACGGCCGTCGCGCGGCGAACGGGCGTCGGCGACGACGACGTGGTAGTAAGGACGCTTCTTCGAGCCCGCACGGGCCAGTCTGATCTTCAGTGCCATTTCTTTGTCTCCTAAAAGCTCTGATTTCGTTGATGAGTTTTCGGCTGGGTTCAGCCGGTTTTCGTCACGCCGTTGGCAGCGGCGATCTGTTCGTGGTGCCGGATCACTTCGCGGACGACGAAGTTGAGGAATTTCTCCGCGAAATCCGGGTCGAGATGCGCATCCTTCGCCAGCTGGCGAAGGCGGGCGATCTGCTGCTGCTCGCGCGCGGGGTCGGCGGGCGGCAGGCCATGCTCGGCCTTCAGAACGCCGACCGCCTTGGTGCAGCGGAAGCGTTCGGCCAGCATATGGATTAGGGCGGCGTCGATGTTGTCGATCGAAGCGCGGTAGCCGGCCAGGATGGCGCGTGCATCGGCCATGTCTTTCTCCTCGTTCATCGCCCCTTCACTTCTTCTTGCCCAAACCGGGCAGCCCGCCGCCACCCAGGCCCGGCAGACCCGGAAGCTTCATGCCGCCGGGCAGGCCCGGCAGTCCGCCGCCACCGGGAAGCCCGCCCGGCAGGCCCTTGCCGAGGCCGGCGGCCTGCGCCTGCTTCTGCAGGGCCTCGAGCTGCTTGGGATCCATCTTAGACAGGTCGGGCATGCCGCCGCCGGGCATCATGCCGCCCAGGCCCATTTTCGAGGCGAGGCCGCCCATCATGCCGCGCATGAGGCCGCCGCCTTTGCCCTTGCCGCCCATCGCCTTCATCATGTCGGCCATGCCGCGATGCATCTTCAAGAGCTTGTTGATCTCGGCCGCGTCGGTGCCGGAGCCGGCGGCGATGCGCTTCTTGCGCGAGTGCTTGAGGATATCGGGATTGGCGCGCTCGGCCTTGGTCATCGAGGAGATGATGGCGAGCTGGCGGCCAAACATCTTGTCGTCGAGGCCGGCGGCGGCCAGCTGGTCCTTCATCTTGCCCATGCCGGGCATCATGCCCATGATGCCGCCCATGCCGCCCATCTTCGACATCTGCTGAAGCTGCTGGGCAAGGTCGTTCAGGTCGAACTTGCCCGACTGCATCTTTTTCGCCATCGCCGCCGCCTGCTCGGCGTCGATGGTTTCGGCGGCCTTCTCGACGAGCGAGACGATGTCGCCCATGCCGAGGATGCGGTCGGCGATGCGCTTGGGGTGGAATTCCTCCAGCCCGTCCATCTTTTCGCCGGTGCCGATGAGCTTGATCGGCTTGCCGGTGACGGCGCGCATCGACAGCGCCGCGCCGCCGCGGCCGTCGCCGTCCATGCGGGTCAGCACCAGGCCGGTGATGCCGACTCGCTCGTCGAAGCTTTTCGCCAGATTGACGGCGTCCTGGCCGGTGAGCGAGTCGGCGACCAGCAGGATCTCGTGCGGGCTCGACACCTTCTTGATGTCGGCCATCTCGACCATCAGCGGCTCGTCGATATGGGTGCGGCCGGCGGTGTCGAGGATGACGACATCATGGCCGCCGAGCCGGGCGGCCTGCACAGCGCGCTTGGCGATATCGACCGGGCTCTGGCCGGCGATGATCGGCAGCGTCGCGACCTTGGTCTGCTCGCCGAGTTGGCGCAGCTGCTCCTGCGCGGCGGGCCGCCGCGTGTCGAGCGAGGCCATCAGGACCTTCTTGTTCTGCCGCTCGGTCAGCCGCTTGGCGATCTTGGCCGAGGTCGTCGTCTTACCGGAACCCTGCAGGCCGACCATCATGACGACCACGGGCGCCGGCGCGTTGAGGTCGACGGCTACGCCCTCGGCGCCGAGCATCTCGACCAGCTCGTCATGGACGATCTTGACGACCATCTGTCCGGGCTTGATCGACTTCAGCACCGCGGCGCCGACCGCCTTCTCGCGCACCTTGTCGGTGAAGGAGCGAACCACTTCCAGCGCAACGTCGGCCTCGAGCAGCGCACGGCGCACCTCGCGCAAAGCCGCCGAGACATCCGCCTCGGACAGCGCGCCGCGGCCAGTCAGGCCGTTCAGGATGGAGCCAAGACGCTCCTGGAGGGATTCAAACATCTGCGGTCCTTGATCTCGGTGGGTTCGACCGAGAGGTAGTGCGTTCGCGCCGGGTCGCCAAGCAAAAGCGCAAAGCCAAAAAGCACCCGGGGGCGCATCGCGCTGCCGGGTGTTGGCCTCCAGGATCTCTTTACAGCACCCGCCTCAAAGAGGTTTCGGCGTCCTGGTCGGCTTTCGCGAAAGAAAACTCGTCGCGGAATTCAGCGGCTCTAGACAGGAAATCGGCCGCGGAGTCAAGGCCAACGCATGTCGCGCTAAAGTGCGCAGCGGTTTTGCGGCAACGACAAGTGTCAAGAAACTATGCAGGAATCTGGGCCCAAACGCCGCCATTTGGGGTGTCTCATAGCGGACTTTGCCGGGTCGCCCCGACTCTAAGCGGCGAGCGCCGGTGCAAAAGCAGCAGCATCGTCAGAAGCGTGCTGACGACGCCGATCGCGGCGATGAGAACGGCGTCCAGATTGGTCCAGCCGGGGCCTTCGAGAGGCTTGGCATTGAGCAGCGCAAAGGAATTGTAGGCCTCCTGGTGCGAGATCAGCAGGAAGCCGGTCAAGTTGTTGCCGAGATGGGCGCCGAAGCCGGCGCCGAGATTGCCGGTGACATAGACCAGGAGCGTGAGCAGCAGGGCGAATGTGCCGATCGAGATGAAGACACTGGCATTGATGGCCAGCGTCGAGGCCGTATTCCAGTGCAGCGACGTGAACAACAGGCCCGGCAGCACCGCCCAGACCAGAGGACTCCCGAAGCGACGAGCGAGGGCGCGCAGCAGATAGCCGCGAAACAGCATTTCCTCCGACGAGGTCTGCAGGAATGCGAGCAGCGCGATCGGCGCCAGGAAGAGCAGCCAGGACGAGAGGGTGATCGGTCCGCGCGCGATCTCCGGCTGCAGCCAATAGAGCAGCACCTCGGAGAACAGCGAGGTGATCAGCACCGCGACCAGGCCCTTGAGGAAATCGCCGCCAGCGATGCGGCGGGTGACGCCAAAGAGAGCCGACAGCGGCTCGCCATGCACCAAACGCATCGCCACCCACAGGCCGATCCAGATGCCGGCAAAGGAGCTTAGCGCGCTGAGGATGCCGACGGGCGATGCCAGGAAGTCCTGCATGTACTGCCCGGTCGAGGGGCCGGGCAGGCGCCAGACGATGTGACATAGGCCGGCAAACAGCACGACGGCCGTCGCCGCCATCCAGAAGGCAATGACGATCGCCGTGCCGAAGAACAGCCGCAGCAAATTGGTTTTTTCGTTCGGCGAGCGGCGATAGCGCTCGAAGGCGGCATTTTCGATCGTCACGCGGCTCCCCTGCCGAAGGCTTTCGGCTGTATTGTGTAGGAGGTCGGTGGTTACCGCGCGATTACCTTGCTTTGAGCCGGGACTGACTGGATCGCGTTGAGGGCACGAACATCGAATTCGTACCACGGAACACTAACGCGCGATCACGACGGTAGGAGATTAGCTGGAACGCCCATCTCGTCGTCATCCTCGGGTCTGCGCGTCCGCTTCGCTTCCGCTCCGCCCGTGGATGACGAAGTTCGGACGCTTCGGCCAATCCCAAACGTGTGCATTGAACGCAGGCAAGCCGGCTGAGCCGTCAGCACGGAAAAGAAACGGCCGCCATCGCCGGCGGCCGCTCGTTTGACGACGATCAAGCCCGATCAGCGCATCACATAGACGATGCGCCGCGTGCCGGGGTCGACCAGCGCCGGCTGGTTGTTCACATAGACATAGCGATACCGGTAATCGGGGATCTCGCGCAGCTCGACCGTGTCGGGCAGCGTGGCTCCGGTCACCACCTCGCCCTCGAGATAGACCGGATCGACCCGGTGCGTGGTGACATAGGTGCCGACCTCGGCCGGCGGTCTGCCGATCGATTCGATGGCATCGTCGCCGGGAACGATGGCGCCGGTGTAGCTGTCTGTGGTGTAGATGTTATCGGTCGGCGGCGACGCGACGGCGATGCCGGCATTGGCCGGCCGGCGTGTCAGCACGACGCGGCTGCCGCCGAAATCGCCCGTCACATAGTCGGAATAGACCCAGCCATTGCCGCCCGCTTCGGCGATCGTGCACCATTTGCTGTTCGCGATACAGCCGGTGAGCGTTGCCGACTGGCCGGCGGCCAGCACGCCAATCACGGGATATTGCGGGCCGGGGCCGGCGCGCACATTGAGATCGGCCACCGCCGAGACGGCGGTGTCGGCCAAGGCCGTGCCCGACATGGCGAACAGCGCGCCGGCAAGCGCCGGAAACAGTACGCGTTTCATGTTTTCACTCCGTTTTTCCACGCTCCCTCGCGGTCGGAAACGAAACCAAGGCTTATGCGTTCCGGCTAAAGCGCCTTTCGGCCGCTCACGAATTGTTCCATGATTTCTCGGGGTTGCGGTCAAAAGGGCGTGAGCGGGCGCAAGGCGCTTTTAGCGCGGCAAGTTCCGCCGGACCGACGCCAATGACCACGACGTCAATGTCTTTCATGAGGCAGGCCCGCCACACCTGATGGCCGATCGCAGGCAATTGCCCTTCTTTCGCCAGCGTCGGGTGTCATGTCCCCTGCGAGGACGGTGACAACCGGGCGTTTCGCTGGCAAATTCGCAGCCGGGACGTGATTCAAGGCAACCAGGAGAAGGACATGGCATTTTTTGCCAAAAGAAGGATTTTCGCGGTCGCCGCGGCGGTGGTGGCGATGCTGGGGTTGGCGACAGGCGCTGAAGCCGCGGCCAGCTGCGGCAAGAACGGCGCCGGATTCGACGCCTGGAAGCAGGACTTTGCCGCCGAGGCCAAGGCCAACGGCGTCGGCCAAAGGGGGCTTTCGGCGCTGGAGGGGGCGACCTACGCGACAAGGACGATTTCGGCCGATCGCGCCATCCACAAGGCTTTCAGCGGCTCGGTCGAGGCTTTCATGAAACGCCGCGGGGCGTCCGCGATCATCTCGAGAGGCCGCGCATTGAAGAAGGCCAACGCGGCGATGTTCGCCGATATCGAGCGGACCTATGGCGTGCCGCCGGGCGTGCTGCTCGCCATCTGGGGCATGGAAACCGGCTTCGGCGCCTCGATGGGCAATCAGAACACGGTGTCGGCCATTCTGACGCTCGCCTATGACTGCCGCCGCCCGGACTATTTCACCCCGCACGCCATCGCGGCGCTGAAGCTCGTCGATCGCGGCGCGCTGAGCGCTTCCTCGGTCGGCGCCATGCATGGCGAGATCGGCCACACCCAGTTCCTGCCCGGAAACGTGCTGAAATATGGCGTCGGCAGCGGCAACCTGCGCGACCGCAACACGGCGCTGGCTTCCACCGCCAACTATCTCAAGGCGCATGGCTGGCAGGCCGGCGCGAGCTACGAGGCCAATATGGGCGCGATCGCGGGCTGGAACTCGGCCAGCGTCTACCAGCAAGCCATCGCCCGTATCGCCGAGGCGATTGACGCGGATTAATCGAGGTCGTCATTCCACGGAAAAGCTCGGCCAAGAGCCGGGCTTTTTTGTTTGTGGAGATTGGCGAAAGCCGGGAAAATGGGGATCACTTCCCTCGGGGCGCCTTGGGGCCTCGCGGAGCGACCTGTGCTTCGTCATTCTAGGGCGGAGCAAGGAGCGGAGCGACGCGCGCAGACCCTAGAATCCATGCCATGGCATTGGCCGTAGAATGCTGCGGTCCAGAATAGGCGCCGATGGCTGCGCCAGCTAGGATCGCCAGATGACCGGCTATGTCTACATGACTGCTAGCCAGAAAGGGGGCACGATCTATATCGGTGTCACCAATGACCTTGCCCGCCGCATACCCGAGCACAAGAATGGCCAAGGTTCCAGCTTCGCCAGCCGTTACGGTGTGCAGCGTCTCGTCTGGTACGAGGAATATTTCGACATCGCTGATGCCATCCAGCGTGAGACGTCACTGAAACGCTGGCCACGGCGATGGAAGATTGAACTGATCGAAAAGAGCAATCCGGAATGGTTCGAGCTGTTTCGTGGAATTGGCTGGTGAGCGTTCTGCACCCTGGCGGCTCTCGACCGTCACGGCATGGATTCTAGGGTCTGCGCGCGTCGCTTCGCTCCTTGCTCCGCCCTAGAATGACGAAGGACAGGTCGGCGGGACAGCACCCCCTCTGCCCCACAGGACATCTCACCCGTAGGGGAGATCCGCAATTTCAGCGACGGTTCCTTGCCGCGAGCGTCCTGAGGCGCAGCCCGTTCAACCGGATGAAGCCCTCGGCGTCCTTCTGGTCGTAGGCGCCGCGGTCGTCCTCGAAGGTGACCAGCGCATCCGAGTAGAGCGTTTTCTTCGACTTGCGGCCGGTGACGATGACATTGCCCTTGTAGAGCTTCAGCCGCACCGTGCCTTCGACGTCTTCCTGGCTCTTGTCGATCATCGCCTGCAGCATCACGCGCTCGGGCGAGAACCAGAAGCCGTTATAGATGAGCTCGGCGTAGCGCGGCATGAACTCGTCCTTGAGGTGCGCGGCGCCGCGGTCGAGCGTGATCGATTCGATCGCGCGGTGGGCGGCGATCAGGATGGTGCCGCCGGGCGTCTCGTAGACGCCGCGCGACTTCATGCCGACGAAGCGGTTCTCGACCAGGTCGAGGCGGCCGATGCCGTTGTCGCGGCCGAGGTCGTTGAGCGCCGCCAGCATTGTGGCCGGCGACAGCTTCTTGCCGTTGAGCGCGACAGGATCGCCCTTGAGGAACTCGATCTCGATCTCGGTGACGACATCGGGCGCATCCATCGGCGAGACGGTGCGCTGATGCACGAATTCCGGCGGCTCGCTCCACGGATCCTCCAGCACCTTGCCCTCGGATGAGGAGTGCAGGAGGTTGGCGTCGACCGAGAACGGGGCGTCGCCGCGCTTGTCCTTCGGCACCGGGATTTGATGCTGCTCGGCGAAGTTGAGAAGGTCGGTGCGCGACTTGAACGACCAGTCGCGCCACGGCGCGATGACCTTGATGTCGGGGTTCAGAGCATAGGCCGAAAGCTCGAAGCGGACCTGGTCGTTGCCCTTGCCGGTGGCGCCATGGGCAATGGCGTCGGCGCCGGTTTCCTTGGCGATCTCGACCAGATGCTTGGAGATCAGCGGCCGGGCGATCGAGGTGCCGAGCAGGTAGGTGCCTTCATAGACGGCGTTGGCGCGGAACATCGGGAAGACGAAGTCGGCGACGAATTCCTCGCGCACGTCGACGATGCGGATGTCCTTGATGCCCATCATCTCGGCCTTGCGGCGCGCCGGCTCGAGCTCACCACCCTGGCCGAGATCGGCGGTGAAGGTGACGACTTCGGCGCCGAGCTCGGTCTGCAGCCATTTCAGGATGATGGAGGTGTCGAGGCCGCCGGAATAGGCGAGCACGACTTTCTTGACGTTCTTGGTCTTGGACATTTTTGGCGGTTCCGCGGGAAAATAGCTTCGCGGGCGAGGTATCACGGCCTTTCCGGGCGGCGCAAGAGACGAAGGTGAGCAGGAGAACCCCATCGCCGCGGCTGGCGCGACTGGGGCAGCCGCGTTATAAACTCGCAAACCATCACGACACCGGGCCTTCCATGTCCTTCATTCCCGACACTTCGACGCTCATCCAGTTCGCCATCGCCACCGTCATCCTGGCGATCACGCCTGGGCCGGACATGACGCTGTTCGTCTCGCGCACGCTGAGCCAGGGCCGCGCCACCGGCTTTGCCTCCATGGCCGGCGCGCTCTGCGGCACGCTGATCCACACCACGCTGGTGGTCGTCGGCATCTCGGCGCTGATCGTCGCCTCGCCGATGGCCTTCTTCGTCTTGAAGATTTTTGGCGCCGGCTATCTGGTGTTCCTGGCTTTTCAAGCGGTGACGAAAGGCTCGGCCTTTTCGCCGGAGAAGAGGACGGGACCGCAGGTTTCGCTGTTCCGCAGCTGGGCGGCCGGGCTCGGGGTCAACCTGCTCAACCCCAAGATCATCCTGTTCTTCATGACCTTCCTGCCGCAATTCGTCTCCGCGCACGATCCGAACGCGTCCGGAAAGCTGTTCTTCCTCGGCGTGATGTTCATCGTGCTGTCGATCCCGGTGACGGCGCCGATGGTGCTGGCGGCGGAGAAATTTTCGGCGGCGATGAAGGCAAGCCCGCGGGTGACGCGCGTTGTCGACTATCTGTTCGGCGGCGTGTTCTCGGCCTTCGCGCTCAAGATCCTGACCGCGCAGGCGAAGTAGGGCTCACGGCTCGGCATCAAGCAGCGCCTCGCGCCGCCAGCTTCGGGCCCAGCGGCCGGCGGAGAGCCAATAGAAGATGCCGCCGACCATGCCGGCGCCGATCACGGCCAGCCGGGCATTGGTTTCGGTGACATCGAAATTGGCGTCGCCCACATTATGCACGAAGCCGAGAAAGACGACGGCGATGATGGCGCCGCCCAGCGCGTAAAACAGCCAGTCGCGCCGGCCGAGCACTTCGGCGGTCAAAATGACGACCGCCGCCGGCATGAAGGCGAAATAGGCGACGAACAGCGCCACGAAAGGCACCGAGAAATAGAGCGAGGCGGTCGCCGCCGGCTCCGGATCGGCCGGGGTGTAGCCCAGATGCGCGAGGACCAGGATATTGAGAAAGGTGCTCGCCGCCAGCGAGCCGACGATATAGCCGACCAGAATGACGGCGAAGCGGACGAGATAGGCGATGATGCGCCTCACGCCTCGCCGTGCCCTGCGATCATCATGGCTTCGAGCGCCAGCCGGTCGACCTTGCGCATGCGCTCGGACTCCGACTTCAGCTGGCCGCAGGCGGCGAGGATATCGCGGCCGCGCGGGGTGCGGATCGGCGAAGCATAGCCGGCATTGTTTATATAGTCGGCAAACTTTTCGATCGTTTCCCAGTCCGAGCACTGGTAGTTGGTGCCCGGCCACGGGTTGAACGGGATCAGGTTGATCTTGGCCGGAATGCCCTTGAGCAGCTTGACCAGCGCCTTGGCGTCGTCGAGGGAATCGTTGACGTCCTTCAGCATCACATATTCGAAGGTGATGCGCTTGGCATTGGAGAGGCCGGGATAGGCCTTGCAGGCGGCAATCAGCTCCTTCAGCGGAAACTTCTTGTTGATCGGCACCAGCAGGTCGCGCAGGTCGTCATTGGTGGCGTGCAGCGAGATCGCCAGCATCACGCCGATCTCCTCGCCGGTGCGGAAGATTTCCGGCACCACGCCGGAGGTCGAAAGCGTGATGCGTCTTTTTGACAAGGAAAGCCCGTCGCCGTCGGAGGCGATCAGCAGCGCCTTCTTCACCGCCTCGAAATTATAGAGCGGCTCGCCCATGCCCATCATGACGATGTTGGATACCTTGCGGCCCTCGGCCGGCACGATGGCGCCGTCCGGCGTGTCGCGGTCGGGGAAGTCGCCGAGGCGGTCGCGCGCGGTGAGCAGCTGGGCAAGGATCTCCTCGGCTGTGAGGTTGCGCACCAGCTTCTGCGTGCCGGTGTGGCAGAAGGAGCAGGTCAGGGTGCAGCCGACCTGGGAGGAGATGCAGAGCGTGCCGCGGCCTTCCTCGGGAATGTAGACGGTCTCGATCTCAACGGGCCGGCCGGCGCCGCGCGGCGGAAAGCGGAACAGCCATTTGCGCGTGCCGTCGGCAGAGATCTGCTCCTCGACGATCTCGGGCCGGGCGACGGTGAAATGCTTGTCGAGCTCGGCGCGCAGGTCCTTGGAGATGTTGAACATATGCGCGAAGTCGGAAACGCCGCGCACATACATCCAGTGCCAGAGCTGCTGGGCGCGCATTTTTGCCTGGCGCTCGGGCACGATGCCGGCGCCGACAAGCGCCTCGCCGAGCTCGGCACGGGTCAGGCCGATCAGCGACGGCTTCTCGGCCGGTGCTGCGCGGCGCAAGGCATCACGTGCGCCTTCGGCGGTAAGATCAAGCGAAATGGTCATGGTGGCGCCAATATAAGCGATTTGCGGCCGATTTCAGCATCGGCCGCCAGGAAGCGCGGCGCATAGCACAGCTCGGCGCCGGAGTCATGGGTGGGCTTTCCTTCCCCCTTGCGGGAGAAGGTGGCCGAGCGAAGCTCGGTCGGATGAGGGGTGCTCCAGCGGAGTGAGGCGTTGGTGTTCACTGGAACACCCCTCATCCGTCTCGGCGCTGCGCGCCGATCCACCTTCTCCCACAGGGGGAGAAGGCCGCGACTGGCGATGGCCCTTGAAAACAGATCACATATTCGTGTTGGCGTAACCAATCGAAACGCATCCGCGAACCTGAAAGGGGCGACCATGCCCCTCAACAATGGGAGTTGTTCAAATGCACTCGATCAAGTTCGCACTCATTGCCGGCCTCGCCGGTCTTTGCGCCTCGCAGGCCCTTGCCGAGGACACGATGGGCGCCATGACGATGATGAAGGGCGGCCAGGTCACCGCTATCATGCCGGACGGCCACATGGGCACCATGATGCCGGACGCCAAGATGAGCGCCGAGATGATGAAGATGGCCAAGCCGATCAAGCATTGCATGATGATGATCACCGACGCCAAGGGCAAAGCCTACATGGTCGACACGTCGACCAAGAAGGCCCAGGCCGAATGTGAAAAAATGGCGATGTGACCTCGCCGATCCTGCGCGCCGACCTCCCCGCCGGCCGGTGCGCCGGCGGGTTATCCGCCATCCGGCAACGTCCCCTTGAGCACTGCTCCTCGACCTGACTGACATGGCGTCGGGCTCGCCCTCGCGGGTTGATCGACCCGGCGAGTGTGCTAGGGCGGGTAACCATCACGAGGACGGTCATGGCCGGCATATCCCGAAAATACCGCATGCTGCGGCGTTCCCACGCCATGTGGATGTCGCGGCGCGTCTGGCAGCCGCGCCTCGTCTTCTGGGCCGGCGCCATCTCGATCGGCCTGATCAGCATCCTGTTCGCCCTGCTCGCCGACCGGGCGCAGGCCCTGTTCCATCTCATGACGGGCAATGACGGCGGCTGGCGCTTCTATCTGCCGCTCGTCGTGACGCCGCTCGGTTCCGTCCTTTGCGCCTGGCTCGCGCATTCCTTCTTTCCGGGCTCGCAAGGCAGCGGCATTCCGCAGGCGATCGCGGCGCGGCATCTGCGCGACGAGGAAGACCGCAGCCGGATCCTGTCGCTGAGGCTGGTGGTGGGCAAGATCGCGCTGACCATCGTCGGCATCGCCTGCGGCGCCTCGATCGGGCGCGAAGGCCCGACAGTGCAGGTCGGCGCTTCGCTGATGCTGCAGGCGGCGCGCTGGGGCGGGATGGCGCAGGCGCGCGGCCTGATCCTGGCAGGCTCCGCCGCCGGCATCGCCGCTGCCTTCAACACGCCGCTTGCCGGCATCGTCTTCGCCATCGAGGAAATGGGCCGGGCCTACGAGGCGCGCACCAACGGGCTGGTG
The DNA here is from genome assembly GCF_020165255.1 of Mesorhizobium sp. CA12. Lineage (NCBI taxonomy): Bacteria > Pseudomonadati > Pseudomonadota > Alphaproteobacteria > Hyphomicrobiales > Phyllobacteriaceae > Mesorhizobium > Mesorhizobium sp. CA12. The sequence goes on along the minus strand of NZ_JAIUHT010000009.1, from coordinate 63,774 downwards.
CTGACGGCGGTGATCCTGGCTGGCCTCGCCTCGCTCGGGCTGCTCGGCAACTACACCTATTTCGGCGTCGCCAGGGACACGGTCGCCTTCGCCACGGACTGGCCGCTGGTGCTCGCCTGCGGAATCATCGGCGGCGGTGTCGGCGCGCTGTTCTCGCTCTCGGCGCTGAAGGTCATGCGCCGCATCCGGCGCTGGAACACGCTGCAGCCGCTACCGCGCACGCTGGTCGTGGCGGCTGTCTGCGGCCTGGCCGTCGCCGCGATCGGCATCGCCTCCGGAGGATCGACCTTCGGGACCGGTTATGTGCAGGCGCGCGGCGCGATCGAAGGCACGCCGCTGCCGGCCTTCTTCTTCGTCGAGAAGTTCGCAGCCGGCCTCTTGTCGATGGTATCGGGCATTCCCGGCGGCCTCTTCGCGCCGTCGCTGGCGGTGGGCGCGGGGCTGGGCAGCACGCTCGGCCTGGTCTTCGGCACGGCCACCGGCACGGCGGCGCTGCTCGGCATGGCCGGCTATTTCGCCGGCGTCGTGCAGGCGCCGATGACGGCCTTCGTCATCATTCTCGAGATGACCGGCAACCACGACAATGTGATCGCGCTGATGTGCGCGTCGATGCTGGGCTACGGCACGGCGAGGCTGATCTCCAACGAACCGCTCTACCACGCGCTGTCGCGCGTCTTCATCGCCGAGGCGATCCGGCGGCGCAGGGCGCAGCCAGAGTCCGCGCAGGGGTGAGCGCCATCCCAAACAAAAGGCCGGGCATAATGTCCGGCCTTGCGTCAGGTTCGGATGCGGTTCCCGCCTATTTGCACTTGGCGATCGAGGCCAGCGCGGCCGAGATGCCTTTCAGCGAGAAGACGTAGGAGGTGGGATTGCCGCGGCCGGACTTGGCCTGAACCTTCATGTCGGAGCCGGTCTTCATGGCGGCGATCAGCACCGGCTCTTCCGCCGCGTTCTCGACCCAGGCCGACTTGCCGCGGGTGAACATCGAGAAGCTCTTCTTGTCGATGGTGACGGTGGCCTTCGAGCCTTCCTGGAAGTTGTAGCCCGCGATGAACTGCGGCTCGTAGGAGACTTGCTGTCCGGGACGCTGGCTGACGAAGAAGAACATGTCGCCATGGTCGAGCGACGGCGGCTGCTTGTCGGTGGGCACGGTCAGCACATAGCAGACCTTGCCGGCGGCCGACTGATAGCTGTAGGTGCCCCAGGCATTGTGCTGGCCGATCTTGGTCGCCTGCTGCGCCAACGCCGGCGCCGCCGAGGCCGCCAGGACCAGGCAGGAAACTATAGCAATCAATCCGCGCATCGTTCTTCCCGTATTCCAAATGGAGCGGAGGCGGGCCGCGTGGCGTCCTGCCGTCGCTTCATTTTGATTTAATCAGGGTTACCAAACGGTGAATTGTCCTTGAAGAAAAGGAACCCACCCCAGGAAACCGCCACCATCCGAGCCGCCATCGTGGATTGATGCCGGCGCGACGTCCCGGCGCGGAGTTGGATGCCACGAAAACGGCAAGAGTTTGTCTTTTCGTCCGCGCCGATTTGCGGGCCTGAAGCGAGCCGGGATCAGCTCTTGTCCGCCAGCGCGGCTTTGGCGGCCTGTCTGTGGGCAGGCGTGATATGCGCGCTGACGGCGGTGATCGCCGCGGTCAGCACGGCAAGGTCGTCGGTGAAGCCGAGGCCGACGACGAAATCGGGAATGAAATCGAACGGCAGGACGAAATAGCCGAGCGCGCCGAGCAGGGTGGCCTTGGCGCGCAACGGCGTGTCCCTGTCCATGGCGCAATAATAGGCGGCGACAACCTCGTCCATGAACGGAATCTGCCGCGCCGCCTTCTTGGCGGTGCGCCAGAATTTTTCGCGGACCTCGCCTTCGCCGGCGAGCTTGTCGCCGAAGCCGAAGAAATCGAAACCGGTACCTTGCGCCATCAATCGCTCCTTGGCGGTCGCGTGCATCGTTGCGGGCGGCTCGCCGCGGGAAAATGTGGTGAAAGCGGGAGGCGGCTACAAGAGTTTAGGAGGCGCGCCGACCTGAAAATCGAACTCGCAACAATAACCAGCGTGGCAATCGCCTCAGTGTGGTGGTTGGCCAAGGCATCCCTCCGATCGTCATCCACGGGCGGAGCAAGGAGCGAAGCGACGCGCGCAGACCCGAGGGTCCATTCCGTGACATACGAGCGCCGCTCACGGTGCAGAATTCTGCTCCGCTGCAATTCTCGGCAAAGGTCACGGAATGTCGCTTCGCTCCTTGCTCCGCCCTGGAATGACGAAGCCAGGCTGCTTACGGTGCAGAATCCTGCTTCGCTGCATTCCTCGGCCAAGATCACGGAATGGCCAAGGTCACGGAATGGATCCTCGGGTCTGCGCTCCGCTTCGCGTCGCTTCGCCCGTGGATGACGAGGTTGAGAGGCTTTGGCCAATCGCGAACGTTCGCCATGATCTGCACCGCCGCGACGCTCGTAGGTCACGGAATGGATTCCAGGGTCTACGCGCGTCGCTTCGCTCCTTGCTCCGCCCTGGAGTGACGAAGTCCGCTCGCTCTCAGCCGAAATACACGTTCATCCGCTTGGCGAGCTCGATATCGAGCGCCGTGACGCCGCCCGCGTCATGCGTGTTCAGCGTCACGTCGACGGTCTTGTAGACATTCGACCAGTCCGGGTGATGGTCCATCTTTTCGGCCGCCAGCGCCACGCGCGTCATGAAGGCAAAGGCCTCGGAGAAATTCTTGAAGACGAAGCTGCGCTTGATGGAGGCGCCGTCGGCGGCGAGCGACCAGCCCTTAAGCTCCGCAAGCGCGGCGACGATCGCTTCCTTATTGAGTTTTTCCCTGTTCATGTCCGGTCCCTGTGCTATTCGCAGATGATCCAACCATAGCGCCGGATCGATGAGCGCAAAGCCCATAAAATCCATTCTGTTCGTCTGCCTTGGCAACATCTGCCGCTCGCCGCTGGCCGAGGGCGTGTTCCGCGCCGTCCTGACCGAGCAAGGCAAAGACCAGGGTCTGGTGATCGATTCGGCCGGGACGGGCGGCTGGCATGCCGGCCAGGAGCCGGACCGGCGCTCGATCGCTGTGGCGGCAAGGCACGGCGTCGACATTTCAGGGCAGCGGGCGCGCAAGGTGCTGCCGGAGGATTTTTCGCGGTACGACCTGATTCTCGGCATGGACCGGGCGAATGTGCGCGACCTCAAGGCGCTGGCGCCGCAGGCCGCGCACGACCGCATCCATCTCTATCTGGATTTTGCCACGGGAAAGGCCGTGGACGTTCCCGATCCCTATTACGACGGCGCCGAGGCCTTCGCCTCGGTCTACCGCATGATCCGCGAGGCGTCGGATGCGCTGGCGAAGCGGCTTGGGGCCAGCGCTTCGCCGACCAGCGGCCAGGCTTCCTCGACGATGTAGGGGCCGCCGCCGACCGAATCGCGCGACGACATCAGGACGAAGCGGCCGACGCGGAAGGGCAATGCCGCGAAATTGCCGCGCGCCGAAAGATATTGCGCGACATCGAGCGGGCTCCCATTGCGCAGCCGCGCCAGCGTCACATGCGGCGAAAACTTGCGTGGGTCGGCCGGCAGGCCGAGCCGCTGGCAGATGCGGTCGATCTCGCCCTGCAGCGCCGTCAGGTCGGGCGAGGCCGACACGCCGGCCCACACCGCATGCGGCTTCTTGCCGCCGAAGGCGCCGACCCCGGAGAGCGTCATCTGGAAAGAGGGGCGGTCGACCCTGTCGAGGGCGTTGGCGATTTCGTCGGCGACATGGCCCTCGACATCACCGATGAAGCGCAGCGTCAGGTGGTAGTTTTCGACATCGATCCAGCGCGCTCCGGGCAGCCCGCCGCGGAGCAGGGACAAAGAGAGTGCGGCATCACGCGGAATTTCGAGGGCGGTGAAAAGACGTGGCATGTAAAGCCTCCTGTCCTCGAATCGAAACTCTCGTTCCTAGCGAATCATCGATATTGGCGCGGGGCAAGCGGTTTGTTGTCCACAAAGTTTCCCCAGCGGAAAGCGTGGCATTACGGACTCATGATGGCCCCCCATTGTCGGCGATCGCCTTTTCCACAACAGGCATGATGCGCTCAACCATGACATCGACCCCCTTGGGATTGGGGTGCAGGCCGTCTTCGAGCTGGCGGTCGGGATGGCCGGCGACGCCGTCGAGAAAGAACGGATAGAGCGGAACGCGGTATTTTTCGGCAAGCCGCGGATAGATGGCATCGAAGGCTTTCTGGTAATCGGCGCCGAGATTGGGCGCGGCGCGCATGCCGGCGAGAAGCGCCGGGATGTTGCGCTGCTTCAGCTTGCCCAGCATCGCGTCGAGGTTCTTTTCGGCGATCTCAGGCGAGACGCCGCGCAGCATGTCGTTGGCGCCGAGCTCGAGGATCACCAGCCTTGTGCCGTCCGGCACCGACCAGTCGAGCCGCGCCAGCCCGCCGCTCGATGTGTCGCCCGACACGCCGGCATTGGCGACGGCGACGTCGAGGCCCTTTGCCTTCAGAGCCGCTTGCAGCCTGTCGGTGAAACCCTGGCCGGGGCCAAGGCTAAAGCCAGCCATCAGGCTGTCGCCGAAGCCGACGATGGTGAAGGTGGCGGCGCGCGCCGGCGAAATGGCGCCGCAAAGGGCGAGGAAAAGGATGAGGGCTGCGGCAGAACGGTGTTTGAATGCCATGCGGCGAGCCCCATATGACCGAAACAACCCAACGAAGGAGACACAGACCGTCTCCTTTTTTCACATATAGGGCACTTTCATTGTGACAGAAGCCGTCATCGCGCTGAGGGACGTATCGCTGACGCTCGGCGAGGGCGCGTCCTCCGTCCATGTGCTGAAGGGTGTGAGCCTCGACGTGGCGGCCGGCGAAGCCACCGGCATTGTCGGTCCGTCGGGCTCCGGCAAGTCCACGCTGCTGATGGTCCTTGCCGGGCTGGAAAGAGTCGATTCGGGCACAGTCCGGATCGCCGGCGAGCTGATCAATGACAAAAGCGAGGACCGGATTGCTTCGTTTCGTGGGCGAAACATCGGTATCGTGTTCCAATCCTTCCATCTCATCCCCAACATGACGGCGCTGGAGAATGTCGCGGTGCCGCTCGAGCTTGCCGGCCATGCCGATCCGTTCGGGGTGGCCGCGCGGGAGCTCGCGGCGGTCGGCCTGAGCGACCGCGTGACGCATTATCCGGGAGAGCTTTCCGGCGGCGAGCAGCAGCGCGTGGCGATCGCGCGGGCGCTGGCGCCGTCGCCGCGCATCCTCATCGCCGACGAGCCGACCGGCAATCTCGACCAGGCGACGGGAAAGCAGATCGCCGACCTCCTGTTCGCCAAGGCGGCGGAACGCGGCATGACGCTGGTGCTGGTGACGCATGATCCGGCGCTGGCCGGGCGTTGTGCGCGCCAGGTCTCGATGCGTTCGGGGCGGATCGAGGATGCGCCTTTGCTCAAAGTGACGGCATAGAGGCATGGCGGCCGCCCGGCTTCGAACCCTGAAGCTCGCCATCCGCTTCTCGCTGCGCGAGATGCGCGGCGGCCTGTCCGGTTTCATGATCTTCCTAGCCTGCATCGCGCTGGGCGTCGCGGCAATTGGCGGCGTCAATTCGGTGGCGCAGGCGATCTCGGCCGGCGTCGCCAATCAGGGACAGACGCTGCTTGGCGGCGATTTGCGCTTCCAGGTCAACCAGCGCAGCGCTTCCGATGCGGAGCTCGGCTTCATCAAGGGCCTCGGCACGGTTTCGCTCAACTCCGGCATGCGCTCGATGGCGCGGCTGGAGGACGGCTCGGACCAGGCGCTGGTCGAGGCAAAGGCCGTCGACGACGCCTATCCGCTCTTCGGCGCTCTGGAAACTGATCCGGCGCTGCCGAAGGAGCAATTGTTCGGCGAAAGCTCCGGCGTGTTCGGCGCCGCCGCGCCCGACCTGTTGTTCGACCGGCTCAATCTTCACATCGGCGACAGGTTGAAACTCGGCAGCGCCATTTTCGAATTGCGGGTGAGGCTGGTCAGCGAGCCGGATGCGGTGTCGGACGGTTTCGGTTTCGCGCCGCGGCTGATGATTTCGCGCCAGGGCCTTGCCGCATCCGGCCTGGTGCAGCCCGGCAGCCTGGTCGAGAACGCCTATAAGGTGCGCCTGCCCGACGGCACGTCCGAGGCGCGGATCAAGGACATCCAGGCTCAAGCCGCGAAGGATTTCCCGCAGGCCGGCTGGTCGATCCGCACGCGCAGCAACGCCGCCCCCGCGCTCTCCGCCAATATCGAGCGCTTCTCGCAATTCCTGACGCTGGTCGGGCTGACGGCGCTGGTGGTCGGCGGCGTCGGCGTGGCGAACGCCGTGCGCGCCTATCTCGACGGCAAACGCGGCGTTATCGCCACCTTCAAGAGCCTCGGCGCCTCAGGCGGCTTCGTCTTCACCGTCTATCTGGTGCAGATCCTGTTGATTGCGGGCCTCGGCATCGTGCTCGGGCTTATCGTCGGCGCCGCGATGCCGTTCGTGGCGAGCGCGCTTCTGCAGTCGGTCATCCCCGTGCCGGCGCAAGGCGGCTTCTATCCCGGCGCGCTGGCTCTTGCCGCGCTGTTCGGCCTGCTGGTGACGCTGGCTTTCGCGCTTTTGCCGCTCGGCCGCGCCCGCGACGTGCCGGCAACCGCGCTGTTCCGCGAAATGGGCTTTGAAAGCCGGGGCCTGCCGCGCCTGCCCTATACGGGCGCGGCGCTCGCGATCGTGCTGGTGCTGGCGGCGTTGGCGATCCTTTCGGCCAACGACTACCGCATCGCCTCGATCTTCGTCGGCGCCACGGTCTTTGCCTTCCTGGTGCTGCGGCTGGTGGCGGCGCTGGTGCAGTGGGCGGCTAGGAAAAGTCCGCGCGTCCGTTTCGTGTCGCTTCGGCTGGCGCTCGGCAACATCCACCGTCCCGGCGCGCTGACGCCCTCGGTGGTGCTGTCGCTCGGCCTCGGGCTGACGCTTCTCGTCACCCTGGCGCTGATCGATGGGAATCTGCGGCGGCAGATCTCCGGCAGCCTGCCGGAGCGGGCACCGAACTTCTTCTTCGTCGACATCCAGAGCAGCGATGTCGACGCCTTCGCCGGCCTTGTCGGCAAGGAGTCGCCGCGGGGAACGCTGGTCAAGGTGCCGATGCTGCGCGGCCGCATCATGGCGCTCAACGGCGTCGACGTCGACAAGGTGAAGATCCCGGCCGACGGCGCCTGGGTGCTGCGCGGCGACCGCGGCCTGACCTATGATGCCAAGCAGCCGGAAAACGCAACGCTGACCGAAGGCGCATGGTGGCCGCAGGACTATTCCGGCGAGCCGCTGGTGTCGTTCTCGGCCGAGGAGGGCAAGGCGATCGGGCTGAAGCTCGGCGACACCGTCACTGTCAATGTGCTTGGACGCAACGTCACCGCGAGGATCGCCAATTTCCGCCAGGTCGAGTGGGAGACGATGGGCATCAACTTCGTCATGGTGTTTTCGCCCAACACCTTCGCCGGGGCGCCGCATGGCTGGCTGGCGACACTGACCGACAAACAAGCCACTGCGGCCGACGATGCAAGGCTACTCAACGCCGTCACCCGTGCCTTTCCGGCTGTGACGACGGTGCGCGTCAAGGACGCGCTCGACATTGTCAACCGGCTGGTGGCGCAATTGGGCGCCGCGATCCGCGCCGCCGCCGGCGTGGCGCTGATCGCCTCGGTGCTGGTGCTCTCCGGCGCTTTGGCCGCCGGCAACCGGGCGCGCATCCACGACGCTGTGGTGCTGAAGACGCTCGGCGCGACGCGACGAACGCTGATTACCGCCTTCTCGCTGGAATATGTGCTGATCGGCCTTGCGACCGCGCTGTTCGCGCTTGCCGCCGGCGGCATCGCCGCCTGGTTCGTGGTCGCGCATATCATGACGCTGCCGTCGCATTTTATGCCACAGGTCGCGGTGGCGACGATCCTGGTTTCGCTGGCGGTCACCGTCGGCATCGGCCTTGCCGGGACCTGGCGGGTGCTCGGCCACAAGGCGGCGCCGGTGCTGCGCAACCTCTGACGGAGGGGCCGAGAGCCGCCCGCTCGCTTAAACCTTTGTAAGCCCGGTTAAATTTTTGTAAGAAAGACGCCCGGAAGACCCGAAAACCGGCCTTTTGCTTTCTCACGAAGCGTTGCGCCTCGTTACCGTCTTGTTCTTGACGTCGAGAACGCTCATATTTTGCGCAGGCATGCTGGAGCCCCGCCAGCGGCGCCTGGTCTCGAATGACCTGTCACCGGACGGGGCAGAAGCAACAGAGGATTTCCAATGGCTGATCCCATTCGCAACTACCAGACGTCCGCCGCCCCCGGCGTGCGCGTCGATATCGATCAAGGCCTGCGCGCCTATATGATCAAAGTCTACAACCTCATGGGGCTTGGCCTTCTGATCACCGGCCTTGCCGCCTGGGGCGCCTTCCAACTCGCCATCACCGGCGACGGCCAGCTGACCGCTTTCGGCCAGCTCATCTATGCAAGCGCGTTCCGCTGGGTCGTCATCCTGGCGCCGCTCGCCGCCGTGATGTTCCTGTCGTTCCGCATCCAGTCGATGAGCGTGGGCGCGGCTCAGGCCACGTTCTGGGTCTATGCCGGCCTTGTCGGCCTGTCGCTGTCGACGATCTTTCTCGTCTACACCGGCACCAGCATCACCCAGACCTTCTTCGCCACGGCCGCGGCCTTTGGCGGCCTGTCGCTCTACGGCTACACGACCAGGCGCGACCTGTCGGCGTTCGGCTCGTTCCTGATCATGGGCGTGATCGGCTTGCTGATTGCGATGCTGATCAACATCTTCCTGCAGTCGTCGGCCCTCGCTTTCGCCATCTCGGCGATCGGCGTGCTGGTGTTCGCCGGCCTGACCGCCTACGACACGCAGAAGATCAAGGAGATGTATTTCGAAGGTGACGTCGCCGACGTCGCCGGCCGCAAGGCGATCATGGGCGCGCTGCGCCTCTATCTCGACTTCATCAACCTGTTCATGTTCCTGCTGCAGTTCATGGGCGACCGCCGCTAAGGCAGTTGCCCGGTCTCAGTGGACCATAGATTTTGCGAAGGGCGGCCCAACGGCCGCCCTTCCTTTTAATGCAGTCATCTGCTGTTATCGAGGCAGGAACGAGAACTGCACAAATTATGAGCAATACTGCGATCAGGGCCGCTACGGCGGCCGACCTCGACCGAATCACCGAAATCTATGCCGATGCGGTCGCGCACGGCACGGCGAGCTACGAGCTGGAGCCGCCGAGCCGCGCGGAAATGGGCAACCGATTCGACGCCCTAGCGGCGGGCGGCTTTCCTTATCTCGTGGCGGAGAAGGACGGCATCGTGCTCGGCTATGCCTATGCCGGGCCGTTCCGGCCGCGTCCCGCCTACCGATTCGTCATCGAGGATTCGGTCTATGTCGCGCCGGAGGCCAAGGGGCAGGGCGTGGGCTTGCTGCTGATGCGGGCGCTGATCGAGACGGCGCGCGCAGCGGGCTTCCGCCAGATCATCGCGGTGATCGGCGACGGCCATTCAGACAGCGCCTCGGTGCGGCTGCACGAGAAGCTCGGCTTCCGCCATTCCGGGCGACTGGAAGGATCCGGCTACAAGCACGGACGATGGCTGGACACGGTGTTCATGCAGCTTGCGCTGAATGGCGGCGCGGAATTGCCGCCGGATCCGGATTCGCTGCCCGAGCGAAGGTTCCGGATTCAAAAGGAATTGAAGAACTGAAGAATTGAGGAACTGAAGAAAAACGACTGCCGCACCGGCCGCCAAGCGCCCTTTTTCCTCAGTTCTTCAATTCTTCAGTTCATCAATTCCCCTTTCCCTTCACGCCTCGACGAGCTTCAGCTTGGCATCGAACACGCCGAGCACGCGGCCGAGCTCCTGGCCACGCTTGAGGATGCGGCCACCTGCGGCGATGACGGCGAAAGCGCCTTGCCGGCGCGCCAGCCTGGGGTCCTTGACGATCTGGAACAGCGGCACTTCGCTGGCCCGGCGGAAGACGGAAAAGACAGCGCGATCAGTGAGATGGTCGATCGCGTAGTCGCGCCATTCATTGGCCGCAACCATACGTCCGTAAAGCCTCAGGATCTGGTCGAGTTCGCGCCGGTCGAATCGCACCGGCTGGTCTAGGCGTGCGTTGCGCGCCTCGTGCAACGGGATCAATATTCCGGATGCTTCCCCATCCTCCGTCCCGCTGCTGTGATCGGTCATGCCTCGATCCTTCGATTGAATCATGCGCCGGCCAAGGTTCGCGCTTTCATAAGGGAATTGCAAGGGCACGATGGAAATGCGGGGCCGGCCGAACACGCGCGGGTCGCGCGGTTTCCCAAACGTCCAGTCACGTTTGCGAAACACATGTTGGAATTGGTGATGCTCCGCCACATTCTCGCCACAAATAATCCGCGCTCATGCCCCAATGTCCGACGAATTTACGGTCGTTGCCTGAGACGGTTCGGTCCGGCACCGGCTCGTAAACCCCAAGCCCCCCGCCCACGGGTCAGCGTCGGATCGAACCAACCTCGGTTTTTCCTTGGAAAAATCAGGTGCGACGATCCCAAAACCTGAATGACCGGCGTCAGAAGCAAGCTGACGCCGGTTTTTTATTTCCCAGCTCTCCTTCTCGCCTTGTCGGAGAAGGTGGCCGCGAAGCGGCCGGATGAGGGGTGCTGGAACGGAATGCGGCACTGATGATATGGCACGGTGCCGCGCCGGTCGCGAACGTCGTCGCCAAGCTGGAACACCCCTCATCCGTCTCGGCGCTATGCGCCGATCCACCTTCTCCCACAAGGGGAGAAGGGGAAGCTAAAGCCGGTCCGGTTTGCGAATAAATGCAGCGCCGAGGATCGGTCCCGGCATGCCGTCCTTGCCGACCGACTGCAGCAGCACCGCGCAGCCGCCCTTCTTGGCGATCTCGGTCATCGGCAGTTCGTAACGCTGCGCCTTGCCGTGCCACATGCCGGCGGTCTGGATGTCGGAAACGGCGTTCCAGTAGGTCAGGCTGCGGCCGCTGTTCTCGCCCTGGCCGATCTTCACCGTCTGCGGCGGATCGAAATAGACGATCACAACATGGGCGTCGCTCGGGCCGTTGCCGGCGTCGCCCGCGTCGATCATGACGCGGTCGCTGGTTCGGCTCACCTTGATGCCGACCCGCATGCCCTCGCCGGTCCGGTCCATCCGGGCCAAGGCGCCGTCGACATCCTTGCGGCTGGCGCCGTTGACGTGGCTGCGGCCGTTGATGACGGCTTGCGGCGTGTAGACCGAGCGGCTGCCGAAGGCGCGCATATAGTCATATTGGCGCTCGGTATTTTCCTTGGTGCTCAGCGTGTCCTGCCAGCCGAGATAGTCCCAGTAATTGACGTGGTAGGCGAGCGCGATGATGTCGTCCTTGCTGGCGAGCTCAGCAAAGAACTCGTCGGCCGGCGGACAGGAACTGCAGCCCTGGCTGGTGAACAATTCGATCACGCCCAAGGGCTTGTCGGTCTGAGGCTTGCTGGTCACGGCCTTGGCGGGCTCGGCTGCAAGGGCCGCGCCGCCCAACGCGGTGAGGGCCAGCGCCAGTGCCGCAAGCCGCAATCGTCCTTGAATTGCCATGACTTTCCAATTCCCGCCGGTGACGCCGGCCTTGTTCTGATTGCCAAAATATGTGGCAGAAGCGCCAGTCAACGGGAAGTCACGTTGCGGTGAAATTTTGATGTTGCAGCAGCAGGTAAGGGCGCAATAGCCGGGGTGATTGCATTTCACGGCGCGGTTCGATTCGGGAGCAGCGTCCTCGCCATGGGGCAAACTCTCCTGACCCCAGTCGATCTCTATTGCGAACGGTCGGGGCCTGGACTTTGGGCAGAGCCGGCCAATGCTTCGACCAACCTGACTTTCATTGCCGCGGGACTGCTGGCGGCGACGGCGAGGTTGGGAAGGCGAAGGCAGTAGGCAGTAGGCAGTAGGCAGTAGGCAGTAGGCAGTAGGCAGTAGGTGTCCTGTTTCCCTACTGCCTACTGCCTAAGCCCTACTCCCTTGCTGCTGTTAAGCAGCGAGATCCCGCAGCACGTACTGCAAGATGCCGCCATTCTTGAAGTAGTCGAGCTCGTCCAGCGTATCGATGCGGCAGACGATCGGCACGTTCTTCACCGTGCCGTCGCCGAAGGTCACCTTGGCGACCATCTTCTGGCGCGGCTTGATCGTGTCCAGGCCGTCGATCTCGACCAGCTCGTCGCCCTTCAAATTGAGCGAGGCCCATGAGGTGCCGTCCTCGAAGACAAAGGGGATGACGCCCATGCCGACCAGATTGGAGCGGTGGATGCGCTCGAAGGACTGGGCGATGACGGCGCGGACACCAAGGAGATTCGTTCCCTTGGCCGCCCAGTCGCGCGAGGAGCCGTTGCCGTATTCGACGCCGGCGAAGATCACCAGCGGCACGCCTTCCTGCTTGTATTTCATGGCGGCGTCGTAGATCGACATCTCCTCCTTCGAAGGATAGTGGATCGTGTAGCCGCCTTCGCGGCCGTTCTCGCCCAGCATGTGGTTGCGGATGCGGATGTTGGCGAAGGTGCCGCGCATCATCACCTCATGATTGCCGCGCCGCGTGCCGTACTGGTTGAAGTCGGCGACGCCGACGCCATGCTCGGTGAGATACTTGCCGGCCGGCGAAGCGGCCTTGATCGAACCGGCCGGCGAGATGTGGTCGGTGGTGATCTTGTCACCGAAGAGACCGAGCACCCGCGCGCCCTTGATGTCGCCGACCTTGCCGAAGGCGCGGCCCATGCCGGCGAAATAGGGCGGGTTCTGCACATAGGTCGAGTGATCGTCCCAAGCATAGGTCTGGCCTTCCGGCGCCTTGACCTTCTGCCAGTAGGCGTCGCCCTTGAAGACGTCGGCATATTTGCGGGCGAACAGCTCGCGGGTGACGTTCTTCTCGATGAACTCCTGGATCTCGGCCGAGGTCGGCCAGATGTCCTTGAGATAGACCGGCTTGCCGTCGCTGCCTTCGCCGAGCGGCTCGGTAGTGAGGTCCCTGGTCACCGTTCCGGCCAGCGCATGCGCCACCACCAGCGGCGGCGAGGCGAGGTAGTTCGCCTGCACGTCCGGAGAGACGCGGCCTTCGAAGTTGCGGTTGCCGGAAAGCACGGCCGCGGCGATCAGGCCCTTGTCGTTGATGGTCTTCGAGATCGGCGCCGGCAGCGGGCCGGAATTGCCGATGCAGGTGGTGCAGCCGAAGCCGACCAGGTTGAAGCCGATCTGGTCGAGCTCCCTCTGCAGGCCGGACTTTTCGAGATATTCGGCCACCACCTGGCTGCCGGGAGCGAGCGAGGTTTTCACCCACGGCTTCTGCTTCAGGCCGCGGCGGTTGGCGTTGCGGGCCAGCAGGCCGGCGCCGATCAGCACGCTCGGGTTCGAGGTGTTGGTGCAGGAGGTGATGGCGGCGATGACGACGTCGCCATGGCCAAGATCGTAGTCGGTGCCTTCGACGACGTAGCGCTTGGAAATCTCGGCGGCCTTCTTGTATTCGGTCTCCATCGCCTTGGCGAAGCCGGCGGGGATGTCCTGCAGGGCGACGCGGCCCTCCGGGCGTTTCGGGCCGGCCATCGACGGCACGACGTCGCCGAGATCGAGCTCGAGCAGGTCGGTGAAGACCGGATCGGCCGAGCCTGCATCGCGCCACATGCCTTGCGCCTTGGAATAGGCTTCGACCAGCGCGATGCGGTTCTCCTCGCGGCCGGACATGGTCAGATAGCGGATGGTTTCCGAATCGACCGGGAAGAAGCCGCAGGTGGCGCCATATTCCGGCGCCATGTTGCCGATGGTTGCCCGATCTGCCAGCGTCATGTTGGAAAGGCCGGGGCCGAAGAACTCGACGAACTTGCCGACGACACCCTTCTTGCGCAGCATCTGGGTGACGGTGAGCACCAGGTCGGTGGCGGTGACGCCTTCCTTGAGCCTGCCGGTGAGGCGGAAGCCGATGACCTCGGGCAAAAGCATGGAGACAGGCTGGCCGAGCATCGCGGCCTCGGCCTCGATGCCGCCGACGCCCCAGCCCAAAACGCCGAGGCCGTTGATCATGGTGGTGTGCGAATCGGTGCCGACGCAAGTGTCCGGATAGGCGGTTGTCTCGCCGTCTTCCGAATTGGTCCACACGACCTGGCCGAGATATTCGAGATTGACCTGGTGGCAGATGCCGGTGCCGGGCGGCACGACGCGGAAGTTGCGGAAGGCCTGCTGGCCCCATTTCAGGAACTTGTAGCGCTCTTCGTTGCGCTCATATTCAAGCTCGACATTGCGGGCGAAGGCCATCGGCGTGCCGAACTCGTCGACGATGACGGAGTGGTCGATGACGAGGTCGACCGGCACCAGCGGATTGATCTTTTCCGGGTCGCCGCCGAGCGCCTTGATGCCGTCGCGCATGGCGGCGAGGTCGACGACCGCCGGAACGCCGGTGAAATCCTGCATCAGCACGCGGGCCGGGCGATAGGCGATCTCGACGCCGGCGGTGCCCTTATCGGTCAGCCAGGCGGCGACCGCCTGGATCGATTCCCTGGTAACCGAGCGGCCATCCTCGTTGCGCAGCAGGTTCTCCAGCAGCACCTTCATCGAATAAGGCAGCCGGGCGATGCCGGTGAGGCCGTTCTTCTCGGCCTCAACGAGGTCGAAATAAACATAGTCCGCGCCACCTGCGGTCAGGGTGCGGCGGCAATTGAAACTGTCGAGGGATTTCGTCACGGCGATCCGTCCTTGTCTGTTCAGCCTGAAAGGGAACGGACGCCGTTGGCATGCAATCACGCGCAAAGGTGCGGGTACGGCCATTTCCGCTGTCCGCTCCCAAGCAACCCGAGCCGTTCAAGGCGGCGCGTGCGCTGGTTCGGCGCTAATTCTGATCCCGCGCCGACCGCTGGCACGGATGAACCGCATATAGAGAATTTCCCGGAATAGTTCTAGACAGTCGAAAGACGATTTTGCGTGAGCCGGGAACGGCCGCGGAACGGTGCTTTCGGGACGGGCAAAAATGCGGCTGATCGCCGAAAATCTGGGCGGTGAGCGCGGCGGTGAGACGGTCTTTTCCAACATCGGCTTCGCGCTGGAAAAGGGCGAGGCGCTTATCGTCACCGGGCCGAACGGCGCGGGCAAATCGACGCTGCTGAGAATCGTCGCCGGGCTGCTGCCGGCCGCCGGAGGCAAGGTGCTTGTCGAGGGCGGCGGCGAGGCTTTCCCGACAGTCGCCTCGGCTTCGCATTATCTCGGCCATCTCAACGCAATGAAGACGGCGCTCAGCGTCGAGGAGAATCTCGGCTTCTGGTGCGCCTTCCAGGGCGAGCCGGGGCTGGACGTCGAAGAGGCGCTGGAGACGGTGGCGCTCGGCGGTCTCGGGCATCTGCCCTTCGGCTATCTGTCGACGGGGCAAAGACGACGCGCGTCGATCGCCAAGCTTTTGGTCAGCCGCCGGCCGGTCTGGCTGCTCGACGAGCCGACGGCGGGGTTGGACAAGGCCTCGGAGGAGCGGTTCGCGGGGCTGATGCGGGGGCATCTCGACGATGGGGGGATCGTGGTTGCGGCGACGCATCTGCCGCTGGGGTTGGAGGGGGCGAAGGAATTGCAAATGAGGGTAGGTCATTGATGTCGGTGCTCTACGGCCCCCCCCTCTGCCCTGCCGGGCATCTCCCCCTCAAGGGGGGAGATCAGCAGCTCAGGCGCCCCATTTGCCTTGCTACGCTGGAGATTGGCGAAAGCCGAGGCGACATCCAATCTCCCCCCTTGAGGGGGAGATGGCCGGCAGGCCAGAGAGGGGGGCCTGGGCGCGGGCATCTCAAATCATGCTAGCCCTCTTCCTCCGCGACCTGCGCCTTTCCATCCGCGTCGGCGGCGGGGCGCTGATCGGCGTGATTTTTTTCCTCGCCGTGATCGTCACCATCCCGTTCGGCGTCGGTCCCGATCTCAACCTCCTGTCGCGCATCGGGCCGGCCATCCTGTGGATCGCTGCGCTGCTTGCCTGCCTGCTCGGGCTCGACCGGCTGTTCCAGGCCGACCGCGAGGACGGCTCGCTGGATCTTCTCGTGCTGAACAACGACCGCCACATGCTGGCGCTGACGGTGCTGACGAAATGCCTGGCGCACTGGACGGGCAGCGTGCTGCCGCTGGTGGTCGCGGCACCTCTGCTCGGCCTGTTCATGAATATGGCGCCGCTGGGCATCGGCGCCACGGCGCTCACGCTTCTCGTCGGTACGCCGGCCATCACCTTCATCGGCGCGGCAGGCGCCGCGGTGGCGGTGGCGCTGCCGCGCGGCGGATTGCTTATTTCGGTGCTGGTGCTGCCTTTGACCATTCCGGTGCTGATCTTCGGCGTTTCGGCAAGCTATGGCGCGGTGGCCGATCCGGCGCCGTTCCTGCAGCCTTTCCTCATTCTTGCCGCGCTGACGCTGTTTCTTGCGGTGCTCGGTCCACTGGCGGCAGCGCTGGCGTTGCGGCACGGGACGGATTGAGGCGACGAAGACGTTGCCTCACTGCGGCACCGCGGCAAATTGCGGACCGGCCGACGCGGGGTTATGGAAAGACATGATCGGAACGGTTGACATGGCTACGAGCAGGGAGCGGTCGCTATGAGCGCGCACGCCCTGTTCGTCACTGCCGCCTATGCCATCACCGCCGTTGTGCTGGCCGGACTGATCGGCTGGATCCTGCTCGACCAGCGGGCGCGCAGGCGTGAGCTTGCGGCGCTCGAAGCGGCCGGGGTGCGGCGGCGTTCCGACAAGGCCGTCAAGCCATGAGCCTCGAAACCGAAGCGCCGCGCCGCCGCCTGTTCGTGCTTCTGCCGCTCTTGGTGTTCCTGGGGTTGGCGGGGCTGTTCCTGTCGCAGCTTCTCTCGGGCCGCGACACCTCGGAAATCCCCTCGGCGCTGATCGGCCTGCCGGCGCCGCAGACCGACTTGCCGCCGCTCGAAGGGACGAGCCTGCCGGGGCTCGCGTCAAAAGACTTTACCGGCAAGGTGACGCTGGTCAACGTGTTCGCGTCCTGGTGCGCGCCGTGCCGCGAGGAGCATCCGGTGCTGCTCGGCCTGTCGCAGGACAAGCGCTTCACGCTTGCGGCGCTGAACTACAAGGATCAGCCGGAAAACGCCCGCCGCTTCCTTGGCGAGCTCGGCAATCCGTACCAAGCGATCGGCGTGGATCCGGCCGGACGCGCGGCGATCGACTGGGGCGTCTACGGCGTGCCGGAGACCTTCGTCATCGGCAAGGACGGCAAGATCGCCTACAAGCATGTCGGGCCACTGACGCCGGAGTCGGCGCGCGACCTGCTGCTGCCGCAGATCGAGAAAGCGCTGTCGGCGCCGGGCTGAGGCGCCTCCCGTCCGTCGTCATTCTAGGGCGAAGCAAGGAGCGAAGCGACGCAGCGCAGACCCTAGAATCCATTCCGTTACGTTGATCGTAGAACCCCGCGGTCAAGAACTGGCGCTTGTGGGCGCGCGTGCCTGCACCGCTGCGGCGCTCGAAGGTCACGGCATGGATCCTCGGGTCAAGCCCGAGGATGACGAAAGCGTCGAAGCTCAGCCGTAGATCTGCTTGTGGATCTGGTAGAGCATTTCCGAACGGTCGGCGCGCAGATCGGCGAGATCGCGGCTGGACAGGTTCTCGATTTCGGCGACGAGGCGGTTGTAGTGACGGCGCTTGGCGATGCTGGCGCGGGCGCGGGAGACAAGATTGTCGAACATGACAGGGTTCCTTTCATGCCGCATTGGCGCGGCCGGTTGTTCCTCCCTGACGATTGCCAGCATGACATAGGAATGGTGCGTTGCAAAAGAAAGATGTTGCAATGCACCATTGCAGCCAGCGCATAGCCGGTTAATTGTGCACTAACAGGCCCTGCGTTTGGCGCGCGGCCATGGAGGGTCGTGCGGCTTTACGCAGTTCTCATCCGTTTTTGTCATACAAATTGCTGGCGTGCCGTCTTGCCAGAACGGCTGCGGGCTGGCTTGATCCGCGCGTCACCTGATGCCGGGAGGAAATTGATGGCGGCCGCAGACTATTACGAAGTTCTCGATCCGCGCTTCGCGCGCCTGTTCAACGGCAACGCACAGGTGGAGAAGCTGTTCACCGGCTGCCGCTGGGCGGAAGGACCGGCCTGGTTCGCCGCCGGCCGCTATGTCGTCTGGTCCGACATCCCGAACAACCGCATGTTGCGCTATGACGAAACCGACGGCAGCGTCAGCGTGTTCCGCCAGCCGTCCGGCAATTCCAACGGCAACACGGTCGACCGGCAGGGCCGGCTGGTGACCTGCGAGCATTCCGGCCGCCGCGTCAGCCGGACGGAGTTCGACGGCTCGGTCACCACCATCGCCGACAAATGGAAAGGCAAGCGGCTGAACTCGCCCAACGACGTGGTGGTGCGCTCCGACGGCTCGATCTGGTTCACCGATCCGAGCTACGGCATCGACACCGACTATGAGGGCGATAAGGCCGAAAGCGAGATCGGCGCCTGCAATGTCTATCGCGTCGATCCCGAGACCGGCGATGTCGAGGCGGTCATCACCGACATGGTGCGGCCCAACGGGCTCGCCTTCTCGCTCGACGAAAGCCTGCTTTATGTCGTCGACACCGGCCGCACGCATGGCGAGAAGAATCCGGCGCATATGCGCGTCTTCAATGTCGGCAAGCACGGCAAGAAGGTTTCCGGCGGCAAGGTGTTCGCCGACTGCACCGCCGGCCTGTTCGACGGGTTCCGGCTCGATGCGGACGGCCGCATCTGGACAAGTGCCGCCGACGGCATCCATTGCTATGACCCCGACGGCACGCTGATCGGCAAGGTGAAGGTGCCGGAGGTGACCGCCAACTGCGTGTTCGGCGGCAACAAACTCAACTGCCTCTACATCGCCGGCACCACCTCGCTCTACATGGTGCGGCTCATGGTGAACGGGGCCAAGACGTACTGACAGCGAGGCATATCAGCGGGAGAGAAAAATGCCGTTCGTCAACATCCGCATCGTCAAGGAAGTGATCGCCGCCGATCCGGCCGGCAAGAAGGCTGACATCGCCAAGAAGGTGACTGCGGCCATCATGGATGCCACCGGGCTCGGCAACGACGACGTCTGGGTGGTGTTCGAGGAGGTCAACGCCCGTGACTGGTATGTCGGCAAGACCGATGTCGAGACGCGGAGGAAGGGGTAGGGCTCTCCCTTCTCCCCTTGTGGGAGAAGGTGGCCTCGCGAAGCGAGGTCGGATGAGGGGTGTTCCAGCTTGGCGACGCCGTTTGTCCAGCGATGAGGTCGCCGTCGTCTCACTCCGCTGGAACACCCCTCATCCGTCTCGGCGCTGCGCGCCGATCCACATTCTCCCACAAGGGGGAGAAGGTGAAGACGCGCCACTCATCATCCGCCAATAAACCCTACGAAAGCCTCGATCGCTCCACGCATCGCCCTTCGGTTCGCCGGGTCTGCCAAAATAGCCTCCACCTCGGCCGGCTTCTTGCCCAGCAGCGCGATCTCCAGCGTCCCCTCCTCGTACATCGCGAAGGACATCGTCCGCATGACCTCGGCAAGCGCTGCCCGCGCATAGAGCGAGCGGGGCGAGGCGTGGACCAGCATCGCCGGCTTGCCGACCGCGGCGTCGCGCGAGACCAGCCAGTCAAGCGCGTTCTTCATGCCGCCGGGCACGCCATGCGCGTATTCCGGACAGGAGACGATAACGCCGTCGGCGCGGGTGATCATCTCGATCAACTTAGCCGCTTCGGGCGGCGTGCGCTCGCCCTCGTCGTCGGGGTTGAAGATCGGCAGCCGGCCGAGGCCTTCATAGACCTGGACACGGCAGCCCGCGGGCGCGTTGGCGGCCAGCGCCGTGACCAGGGTCGAGTTGGTCGAGGCGGCGCGCAGGCTGCCCGATATGGCGATGATCTCGATCAAGGGAGAGCCGGACGAAGGGTTGAGTCGTCCGGCAAGCCTACCACATGGTCTGGCGGTAATCGTGGTCCAGCTCGCGGTCGATCTCGCCGGCGCTTTCGCTGAGCGCCAACTGGTCGCGGATGATCTGGCCGAGGGTTGGCAGGGTCGCGCGGTCGTACCAGGTCTCCGGCTTCCACAAATCGGAGCGCATGAAGGCCTTGGCGCAGTGCATATAGGCGCCTTGACCGTCACCAGGATCACGCTCTGCGGCTCCTTGCCGTCGACGGCCAGCCGTTCGCGCAAGGTCGGGTCGACAGTGATGCGGGCGTCGCCATTGACGCGTAGCGTCTCGTTCATGCCGGGAATGAGGAAGAGCAGTCCGACCGATGGGTTGCGGATGATGTTTTCCAGCGTGTCCAGCCGGTTGTTGCCTGGACGGTCGGGAATGGCGATGGTGGCGTTGTCGAGGATGGCGGTGAAGCCGGGCTTGTCGCCTTTCGGCGTCACGTCGGCATTGCCGGCGCCGTCGGAGGAGCCGATCAGCACGAAGGGGCTCTTGCCGATGAAGGATCGGCAATGGCCGTCGAGGACTTTGAGCTCCTTGCGGATAGAGCCGTCGGTCGGCCGGGGCGTCTTGTAGATCGTCCTCAGCTCGTCATGCGTGGTGAGGAATTCCATGCTGCCCCTCATTCTGGCGCAATTCCGGACGGAGACTACGGCGAAGTCGCCGAACCCGACCGGCAGCCGCTTTTCCTGGAATTGCTTTAATTCCCGGCCTTCTCTTCCTTGGCTTTTTCCTCCAGCGAGTGGCGCATGATCAGCGGCATCTGGCTGAAGGTGAACAGCAAAGTGATCGGGATCGTGCCCCAGACCTTAAAATAAAGCCAGGTCGCCTCGGAAAAGTTGCGCCACACAACCTCGTTGAGCACAGCGAGGAACAGGAAGAACAGCCCCCAGCGGAAGGTCAGCTTGCGCCAGCCCTCGGCATCGAGCTGGAAGGCGGAATCGAAGACGTAGCCGAGCAGCGAGCGGCCGAACAGCAGCCCGCCGAGCAGCGTGACGCCAAACAGCAAATTGATGATCGTCGGCTTCATGAAGGCGAAGGTCTTGTCCTGCAGGTAAAGCGCCAGCGCGCCGAAGACGAACACGACGATCGCCGAGACCAGGGGCATCAGCGGCAGGCTGCGCGTGAGCAGCCAGGAGACGCCGAGCGAGAGCGCCGTCGCGACCATGAAGAAGGCGGTGGCGATCAGGATCGGCTCGCCGAGATGGGCGAGCACCGGGAATTTCTCGGCCAGCCACTCGCCGCGAATGGTGGTGAAGAAGAACACCAGGCCAGGGCCAAGCTCGAGCAGGAACTTCAAGCCGGGGTTGACCGGCTTGCGGCGTGGATCGGACGGGTCGCGCTCGATGATGTTCATAAAAGTCCTTCTTACGCACGATCTGGCCGAAAAGCAGGCGGCCTTGCAGGATCGCGCCTTGTTCAAGCCACGCCGGCGATGGCTCTCGCGAACTCGCTGGCGGAAAACGGTTCAAGGTCGTCGACCTGCTCGCCGACGCCGATGAAATAGACCGGCAGCCGGTGCTTGGCGGCGATCGCCACCAGAATACCGCCGCGCGCCGTGCCGTCCAGCTTGGTCATCACCAGGCCGTTGACGCCGGCGACGTTGCGGAAGATCTCAACCTGGTTCAGCGCGTTCTGGCCGGTGGTGGCATCGACCGTCTGCAGCACCGTGTGCGGCGCTTCGGGATCGAGCTTGCCCAGCACGCGAACGATCTTCTCCAGCTCGGCCATCAGCTCGGTCTTGTTCTGCAGGCGCCCGGCCGTGTCGATGATCAGCACGTCGGAGCCGGCCTCCTTCGCCTTCTCGAAGGCGTCATAGGCGAGGCCCGCCGCATCGGCGCCGAGCTTGGAGGCGATGACCGGCGATTTCGTGCGCTCGCCCCAGATCTTGAGCTGCTCGATCGCGGCGGCGCGGAACGTGTCGCCGGCGGCCAGCATCACCTTGAGGCCGCCATCGGTGAGCTTGGCGGCCAGCTTGCCGATGGTGGTGGTCTTGCCGGTGCCGTTGACGCCGACGACCAGGACGACATGCGGCTTGTGGCTGAGGTCGAGCTCGAGCGGCCTGGCGACCGGCGCCAGCACCTTCTCCACCTCCGCCGCCATCACGGCGCGGACTTCGACGTCGGAGACGTCGCGGCCGTAGCGGCTGGAGGCAAGCGAATCGGTGACGCGCAGCGCGGTTTCCAAGCCAAGATCGGCGCGGATCAGCACGTCCTCCAGGTCCTGCAGCGTGTCCTCGTCCAATTTGCGCTTGGTGAAGACGCCGGCGATGTTGCCGGTGAGCTCGCGCGATGAGCGGGCAAGCCCTTCGCGCATGCGCTGGAACCAGGAGCGCCGCGGCGCCGGCTCGGGCGCCTTCACCGGCTCGGCCTTCTGCTCGACCTTTTTTGAGACCGTTACCTTGCCGGCAGAGGGCGCGGGTGTCGGCGGCGCCGGCAAAGCCTCCGGCTCCGGTGCGATCTCGGCATGGATCGGCTGCAGCTCGACGGGCGCGGGCTGTCGAATAGGAGGCGCGATTTCCGCTACGGCTTCGGCGGATGGTTCCACAGAGGGCGGCGCCGCTGGTGGCACCTCGATGGGCACTGGCGTTTCGACCGGGACTTCGGCAGGCGGCGTCGGCACTTCGACCGGTGGCTGCTCAGGCAGCGGTTCCGGACGCGAAGGCTCGATGTCAGGTTGCGTCGGCGCAGGTGCGGGCACTTCCTGCGGAGCAGGTTCGGGCGTGGGCGCAGGTAGAGGCTCGGGTTGTGCCGGCGGCACTTCCTCGGGAGCCGGCGGCTCCGGCTTCTCGGGCGCCGGCTGCGGCTCTTCTTCAGGCTCAGGCTGCGGCAGCGGTTCCGGCTCGGCGGGAATGGTGGGCTCTGGCACCGGCGGGATGGATGGAGCAGGCTCGGGCTTCGGCTCTTCGGGAACCGGTTGAGGCTCAGTCTCCGGCTTCAGCGCGTCCAGCGCGTCCCACTTGATCGGCGGCAGCGCTTCGTCGACGCGCTCCTCGACGACCTCTTTCCTGCCGAACGAAAATATCTTCTTGAAGAAACCAGCCATACGTCTCGCAGTTCTCAGGCGGCTTGCGCGGCAAGCGGGGCCGCAATCAGCCGGGCGCCGTCATGGCCGGCGACCATGGCATCGACGATCTCGCCGGGCGCGCCGGCGTCGATCGCGGCCAGCGTAAAACCTTCGGTGCGGCCGAGCCCGTCGCGCTCGACCAGGATCGATTGCCGTGTGCCGGAGAGCGACGACAAATGATGGCGATAGGCGGCCTCGCCGGCGGCGCGCAGCCTGGCGGCGCGCGCCTTCACCACCTCACGGCGGACCTGCGGCATGCGCGCGGCCGGCGTGCCTTCGCGTGGCGAGAACGGAAAGACGTGGAGATGCGTCAGCCCGCATTCCTCGACGATTTTCTCCGAATTCTCGAACATCGCCTCGGTCTCGGTCGGGAAGCCGGCGATGATGTCGGCGCCGAAGACAATGCCGGGACGCAGCTTGCGCACGTCCTCGCAGAAGCGGATCGACTGATCGCGCAAATGCCGGCGCTTCATGCGCTTCAGGATCATGTCGTCGCCCGATTGCAGCGACAGATGCAGATGCGGCATCAGCCTTTGCTCAGTGGCGATGGCATCCAGCAGGTCGTCGTCGGCCTCGATGGAATCGATGGAGGACAATCTCAGCCGCTTCACGTCGGGCACCTGGCGCAGGATCGTCTTCACCAGCTTTCCCAGCTTTGGCGCGCCCGGCAGGTCGGCGCCGAAGCTGGTCATGTCGACGCCGGTCAGCACGATCTCGGCATAGCCGTTGCCGGCGAGGCGCTTGACCTGCTCGACCACCGCGCCCATCGGCACGGAGCGCGAGTTGCCGCGGCCGTAAGGGATGATGCAGAAGGTGCAGCGATGGTCGCAGCCATTCTGCACCTGCACGAAGGCGCGCGCGCGGCCCTCGATGGCGTCGACCATGTGGCTTGCCGTCTCGCGCACCGAAAAAATGTCGTTGACACGCGCCTTCTCGGTGTCGTTGACGCCGAAATCGGGCAGCGCGCGGTAGGAGTTGGCCTTGAGCTTCTCCTCATTGCCGAGCACCAGGTCGACCTCGTCCATTGCCGCGAAATTCTGCGGCTCGGTCTGGGCCGCGCAGCCGGTGACGATGATGCGGGCTGAGGGGTTCTCGCGGCGGGCCTTGCGGATCGCCTGCTTGGCCTGGCGCACCGCTTCGGCGGTGACGGCGCAGGTGTTGAAGATGAAGGCGCCGCCATTGAGCTCGCCCAGACCGGCGCTTTCGGCCTCGCGGCGCATCACTTCCGATTCATAGGTGTTGAGGCGGCAGCCGAAGGTGACGACGTCGATACCTGTCGTGGTGGAGGCTTGGGATACCACGCCTTTTTGAAGGGCGGACATCAGGCGGCGCTTTCGGTGTCGCGGGCCCAGGCGCCGGTCGAGGGATCGAAGCTGCCAGAAAATTCCCATTCGGCGGCACCTGTCAGGATGACGTGATCGTCGTCGCGCCATTCGACATTGAGCTCGCCGCCGCCGGGCGCGAGCAGCGAGACGCTGCGGCCGGTGCGCCTGGTGCGGGCCGCCGCGACCGCGGCGGCGCAAGCCGCCGAGCCGCAGGCCTTGGTGAGGCCGGCGCCGCGCTCCCAGGTACGGATGATCATGGTTTCGGGCGAAGTCACCTGGGCAATGGTGATGTTGGCGCGCTCGGGGAAGATCGGATGATTCTCAAGCAGCGGGCCGAAGCGGTCCAGCTCATAAGACCAGACGTCGTTGTCGACCCAGAAGATCGCGTGCGGGTTGCCCATCGACACCGCCGAGGGCGAATGCAGCACCGGGGCGTCGATCGGCCCGATCTGCAGCTCGATCATGCGGGTGTCGCGGAATTCTTCCGCCAGCGGGATCTCCTGCCAGCCGAAACGCGGCTTGCCCATGTCGACCGAAATAAGACCGTCCGCATGCTCCTGCGCCTTCAAGACGCCGGCGCGGGTCTCGAAGGTGAAGCTCTTGTTGCCCGTCTCGGCGGCCAAAGCCTGCACGACGCAGCGCATGCCGTTGCCGCAGGCCTGCGCGCTGGTACCGTCGGAGTTCAGGATGTCGATATAATAGGCCGTGCCCGGCGTCTTCGCGTCGTGGATCGCCATGATCTGGTCGAACTTCGTCGCCGCGTCGCCATTGAGGGCGATCGCGGCCGCCGCCGTCACCTTGTCGGCGCGGCCGCGCATATCGGCAACGATGATCTCGTTGCCGATGCCGTTCATCTTGGCGAAGGGGGCGCTGCCTGCCATCTAACCGGTCGTTCCAATCCGTTGGCCAATCCGTTTGGGCGCTATATGGCGGAAACGGGCCGGAATTACCAGTCCGGCGTGGCTCTGGCGACGACGAAGAATAGGCCGCGCAGCGACCGGTCGTGCAGCGACGACCAAGTGGTCGCGCCAGCGACGACCTGGCGGTCGCGCCAGCGACGACCAAGTGGTCGCGCTTATGTTACCGCGAAGACGCCGAGCACGATCAGCAGGAAGATGATCAGCACGATGCCGATGAGGATGCGCGCGCCGGTAGCGGCCGCGCCTGCCAAAGCCGGCATGCCGAGCAGGCTCGCGGCGGCGGCGATGATGAGAAGGATGATGATCCACCTGATCATGGGGAAGCTCCAGCGGTTTGCGTCGTCCGATCAACGCGTTTGGTCGGTTTGGGTTCCTTTGTAGATGGCCGGCACGTCCCATAGCTCTCCCGGTCGCATGGCACGGAAACGCTCTGGCGGCAGGTCTTCGGCGGCCAAAGCCTCGGCCAGTTTCCGGGCCGGCTCATCGACCGGCTCGTCGGTGAGGTGGAAGGTGCCCCAGTGGCAGCCGGCGGCGAAGGCGGCGTTGCACAGCTTCATGCCCTGAACGGCCTCCTGCGGATTCTGGTGCTGCGGCGCCATGAACCAGCGCGGCTCATAGGCTCCGATCGGCAGGATGGCGAGGCGGAAGCCGCCATGCTTTTGCGCCATCAGCCGGTAGTTGATGCCGTCATGGAAGCCGGTGTCGCCGGCGAAATAGATATTGCCGGCCATCGTCTCGATGACGAAGCCCGCCCACAGCGCCATGCGGCGGTCGCGCCCGCCGCGCGCCGACCAGTGATGCGCCGGTTCGACATGGATGGCGGCCGTGCCGGCATCGAGCCTGTCGCCCCAATCATGCACGCTGAGCCGCATGCCGGGCGCCGCGCGGCCGATGATGGCGTCATTGCCGAGCGGCGCGATCACCAGCGGATCGTGTCTCTCCCTCAGCCGCTTCAGCGTGGCGAGGTCGAGATGGTCGTAGTGATTGTGGCTGATCAGGACCAGGTCGATCGGCGGCAGGTCGGCAAAGGCAATCCCCGGCGCATTGACCCTCTTCGGCCCGGCGAAGGCGAAAGGCGAGGCGCGCTCCGACCAGACCGGATCGGTCAGGATATTCAACCCCGCCGTCTGGATGAGAAGCGAAGCATGGCCGACCATGGTGAGTCTCAGCGCGCTGCCTTCCACCCGTATGTCCGGCTTCGCCGGGGGATACGGGCTCGGAACCGAAGCCGGCCATTTCGCCCGCCCGCCGCCGAATTGCCATTTGAGGAGATCGGTGAAGCTCCCGGGCGGCCTGCCGCCGGGATTGAAGAACAGGGCGCCGTCGAAATGATCGCTGGGCGGCCCGCTGTAGTAGCGGTTGGCGGTTCCTTTCCTCGCGGCCATTCTGTCTCCCGCCAGCTTGCGTCGTTTGCTGAGATAAGGACGCGCCGGCCTGGCGCAAGCATTTTGCCGCCGAATGCCAATGGCCGAAGCCGGGCTGGTCTAGGATCGGCAGACAGGGTGATCGTCATGGTAATGAAGCGAACCAAGAAACCGTGGATGAAGGCGGAGGATTTCGGCCGCTCACTGCCGCTTGGGGTCGGCATCAACCTGCTGGTTACCAACCTGACGGCGATGGAGGCTTTCTGCCGCGACGTGCTTGGCGCCCGGATCATCTATGGCGACGAGGATTTCGCGGCGATCGAGCTGCTGGGCTCGATCTTCATGCTGCACGCCGATCATTCCTATCTGGACAATCCGATCACCGGCGTCACCGCAGGCGCCGAGACTCGCGGGGCCGGTATCGAACTGCGCCTTTACGGCGCCGATCCGGACTCGGTCGAGAAAAAGGCGGCCGCGCTCGGCCACATCGTGCTGGCCGGCTCGATCGACAAGCCGCATGGCTTGCGCGAATGCTACATCGTCGGCCCGGATGGTTACGTCTTCGTGCCGAGCGCCAGGATTTAATATTGTTACTTCAATAGATTATAAGTTTTTCAGTGGCAGCTTCCCGACTGTGGCCCTCCGCTGCGATAAATTTGCAACAGCCATTTCGAAAACCCTATTTTAACCATATCGGGTTGAAATTCTGCCACCTTCGCCGTCTTGGTGAAGCGGAGATTACGCGGATGGCTCCCCCCGGCCAGATCCGACGGAGGTGGTAAATGCATTTTTCAAGGACTGGCCTTGTGGCCGTATCGCTGGCCGCGCTCGTTGCGAGCGGCTGCTCGACCTCGCGCTTCTCGTCGATGGACGACCAGCAGCCGGCACCGCTGACCCCGGCACCCTCCGGCACGGTGACGCAGAATCAGCTGCCGCCGCCGGCTTCCCCCGGCGCCGCCGATCCGTCGCAATTTCCGACCGCTCCGAAGAACACTCAGGTCGCGTCGCTGCCGCCGGACGGCACGGCGCCCGCCGGCGCCACCGATCTCACCGCGGCCAGCGTCGCCGGCGTCTGGAACGTCAATGTCTCCGGGCAGAGCTGCAAGGTGGCGACGCCGCAGACCAAGTTCGGCGCCGGCTACCGCGCCGGTCCGCTGCACTGCCCGGCGCCAATCGACGGCATCAAGTCGTGGAATGTCGCCGGCAAGCAGCTGACGCTTTACGACGAAAACGGTGGCACGCTGGCCAGGCTCTATTCCTCCGGCGGCGAAAAGTTCGACGGCCAGACTTCCAACGGGCAACCGATCTCGCTTACAAGATAACGCGAAACCGCCCCTGTTTACGCAATTCCGGATGGGAACCGTTTCCCCCGGATTGCTCTGGAATGACTTACCCATGCATCTGCGCGACGGTATCCAGACCCACGCGACCGTCAGGCAGCGCTACGAGCATCTCGTCCAAAGCGGGGCGGCCGAGCGCGACCCGGCGCAGGAGCGGATCGTCGCTGCGCTCGATCGGTTGATAGACGAGATCTCGGCCAAAAGGCTGGCGCATAAATCGAGCGCGCTGGGCTGGCTGTTCGCGGCCAAGCAGCAGCCGCGCGAGCCGGTCAAGGGCCTCTATATCCATGGTGGAGTCGGTCGCGGCAAGACCATGCTGATGGACATGTTCTTCGAGCTGTTGCCGGTCCGGCGCAAGCGCCGCGTGCATTTCAACGACTTCATGGCCGATGTGCAGGATCGTATCCAGAAGCACCGGCAGGCGCGCAAGAATGGCGACGTCAAGGAAGACGACCCGATCCCGCCGGTGGCGCGGGCGCTCGCCGATGAAGCCTGGGTGCTGTGCTTCGACGAATTCTCGGTCACCGACATCGCCGACGCGATGATCCTGTCGCGCCTGTTCTCGGCGCTGTTCGCCAACGGCGTGGTGCTGGTCGCCACCTCCAATGTAGCGCCGGAGAACCTTTATCGCGACGGGCTGAACCGCCAGCTCTTCCTGCCGTTCATCTCGCTGCTCGAGCGCAATGCACATGTGATGACGCTGAATGCCGAGAAGGATTACCGCCAGGAAAAGCTCAACCGCCAGCCGGTCTATGTCACGCCGGACGACACCGCAGCCGAGCGCGCGCTCGACGAGGCCTGGAAGGCGATGACGCATGGCCAGCCGATCGGCGAGGTGACGCTGACGCTGAAAGGCCGCCAGCTCGTCGTGCCGCGCGCCGCCGGCGACGCGGCGCGCTTTTCCTTTGCCGACCTCTGCGAAAACCCGCTCGGCGCGCGCGACTATCTGGCGATCGCCGGCCGCTTCTCGACCGTTTTCATCGACCATGTGCCGGTGCTGGGCGAAGGCAAGCGCAACGAGGCCAAGCGCTTCATCCTTTTGATCGACACGCTCTACGACCACCGCATGCGGCTGGTGATGAGCGCGGCGGCGCCGCCCGAACGGCTTTATACGGCCAAGCGCGGCACGGAAGTGTTCGAATTCGAGCGTACAGCCTCGCGCCTGGTCGAGATGCAGAGCCGCGACTGGCTGGACGGCTGGGCGGAAAGGCGAAAAAAGGAGGTGGCGGCTGCAGAGGTGAGGCAGGCGCAAGCCTGAATTTCGTTCAGCGGTGCCCTGCTTAAGTCACAACCGCGTCATCGCCCGGATGAAGCCTTCTGATTTCGACGTTCATTGTGTAAATTCTCCTCAGTCGGCTCATAAACTTTGACGTTTACGTAATTCCCAGTGCATCTAACCGATTGAAAACGTTAGGCTCAAAATAATCGTTTGAATTTCTTGCGCGCCGGAGTTATTCGGTGCGGCCAAATCTCGCGGTTTCCCGCATCCTTTCGGCCCCTCCGGCCCGTCACGACTTCGTCACAGACAAAGGAAAACATCCTCACATGGCACGCAACAAGATAGCGCTCATCGGCTCGGGCATGATCGGCGGCACGCTCGCCCATATGATCGGCCTCAAGGATCTCGGCGACGTGGTGCTGTTCGATATCGCCGAGGGCATTCCGCAGGGCAAGGGTCTCGACATCGCGCAGTCTTCGCCGGTCGACGGCTTCGATTCCCGGCTGACCGGCGTCAACGACTATGCCGGCATCGAGGGCGCGGATGTCTGCATCGTCACCGCCGGCGTGCCGCGCAAGCCCGGCATGAGCCGCGACGACCTTCTTGGCATCAACCTGAAGGTGATGGAACAGGTTGGCGCCGGCCTCAAGAAATATGCGCCGAAGGCCTTCGTCATCTGCATCACCAACCCGCTCGACGCCATGGTGTGGGCGCTGCAGAAGTTCTCCGGCCTGCCGACCAGCCATGTCGTCGGCATGGCCGGTGTGCTCGACAGCGCGCGTTTCCGCTATTTCCTGGCCGAAGAGTTCAAGGTCTCGGTCGAGGACGTCACCGCCTTTGTGCTCGGCGGCCACGGCGATTCCATGGTGCCGATGATCCGCTATTCGACCGTCTCGGGCATCCCGCTGCCCGACCTCGTCAAGATGGGCTGGACCTCAAAGGAGAAGCTCGACCAGATCGTGCAGCGCACCCGCGATGGCGGCGCCGAAATCGTCGGCCTGTTGAAGACCGGCTCGGCCTATTACGCGCCGGCGGCTTCCGCGATCGCGATGGCCAAATCCTATCTCAAGGACAAGAAGCGCGTGCTGCCCTGCGCCGCGCATCTCTCGGGCCAGTATGGCGTGAAGAATACCTATGTCGGCGTCCCGGTGGTGATCGGCGCCGGCGGCGTCGAGCGCGTCATCGAGATCGATCTCTCCAAGGCCGAGCAGAAGATGTTCGACAATTCGGTGGCGGCCGTGCAGGGCCTCACCGAGGCCTGCACCAAGATCGCCCCGCACCTCGCCGGCAAATAAAACGTCCTTCCCCGGAGACCACGCGCATGAACATCCATGAGTATCAGGCCAAGGCGCTGCTGAAGACGTTTGGCGCGCCGGTCGCAAGCGGCGTTCCGGTGTTCAAAGCCAGCGAGGCGGAAGCCGCGGCAGAAGCGCTGCCCGGCCCGCTCTATGTCGTGAAGAGCCAGATCCACGCCGGCGGCCGCGGCAAGGGCAAGTTCAAGGAGCTCGGCCCCGATGCCAAGGGCGGCGTGCGCCTGGCGAAGTCGGCGGCGGAAGTCGTCGCCAATGCCAACGAGATGCTCGGCCACACGCTGGTCACCAAGCAGACGGGACCTGCCGGCAAGCAGGTCAACCGCCTCTATATCGAGGACGGCGCCGACATCGAGCGCGAGCTCTATCTGTCGATCCTGGTCGACCGCTCGGTCGGCCGCATCGCCTTCGTCGTCTCGACCGAGGGCGGCATGGACATCGAGACGGTCGCGCACGACACGCCGGAAAAGATCGTCACCGTTGCCATCGATCCGGAAAAGGGCGTGAGCGCCGACGACGTGAAGAAGCTCAACGCCGCGCTGAAGCTCGACGGCGATGCGGCGAAGGATGGCGGCACGCTGTTCCCGATCCTCTACAAAGCCTTCGTCGAGAAGGACATGAGCCTGCTCGAGGTCAATCCGCTGATCGTCATGAAGGACGGCCATCTGCGCGTCTTGGACGCCAAAGTGTCGTTCGACAACAATGCGCTGTTCCGCCACCCGGACGTGATGGAATTGCGCGACACCTCCGAGGAGGACGAGAAGGAGATCGAGGCGTCGAAATACGACCTCGCCTATGTCGCGCTCGACGGCAATATCGGCTGCATGGTCAACGGCGCCGGCCTTGCAATGGCGACGATGGACATCATCAAGCTGTATGGTGCTGAGCCGGCTAACTTCCTCGACGTCGGCGGCGGCGCTTCCAAGGAAAAGGTCACGGCGGCGTTCAAGATCATCACCAAGGATCCGGCCGTCGAGGGTATCCTGATCAACATCTTCGGCGGCATCATGAAGTGCGACGTCATCGCCGAGGGCGTGATCGCCGCGGTCAAGGAGGTGGGCCTCAAGGTGCCGCTGGTGGTGCGGCTGGAAGGCACCAATGCCGAGCTCGGCAAGAAGATCATCAACGACAGCGGCCTCAATGTCGTGTCGGCCGACGATCTCGACGACGCAGCCAAGAAGATCGTGGCGGCGGTGAAGGGCTAAGCGGATGCCTCCGCGCAAGATAAACCTGGTCGAGGCGGCGGACGCGAAGATCGCCAAGGTCTTCGACCCGCATATCGCCGGCGACGTCAACGATGCCCAGGCCAAGGTCGCCAAGTTCGGCGAGGTTTTCGACTGGCACGCGCATGACAATGAGGACGAGGCCTTCCTGGTGCTGCGCGGCAGGATCGCCATCGATTTCCGCGACGGGCCGGTCGAGCTTGGCGAGGGCGATTTCATCGTCGTGCCGCGCGGCGTCGAGCACCGGCCGCGTTCGCTGACGAAGGAGCCGGTGGTGTTGATGTTCGAGCCGGCGACGACCTTGAACACCGGCAACGCCCGGAGTGACCTCACCGTCACCGACCTGAAGCGGCTCTGAGCCATGAACGCGTCACCCTTCTCTTCCCTCTCTGACGGTCACCAACGCCTGCAGGCGCTGGTCGGCGCGTGGCGCGGCGAGGAAGAGGTCGCGGCCACGCAATGGACCGATGCCGGCACGGCAACGTCAGAACTGCAGGCCGAGGCTGAGTTCGGCGGCTTGTTCGTGGTGCAGCGCTATCGCCAGCGCCGCGACGGCACCGTCTCGTTCGGCGCGCATAATGTGTTCGGCTTCGACCAGCAGAGCGGCCTCGTCACCATGCATCAGTTCGACTCGATGGGGTTCGTGCCGATGTCGCCGGCTACCGGCAGGTGGAACGGCAACGAGCTGATGCTGGAACGGTCGTCGCCGCGCGGCGCCGCGCGCATGGCGTACAGCTTTGACGGCGCTGACGCCTACCGCATGAAACTTCAGTTCAAGCCCGCCGGCAGCGATGCATCGCAAGACATGGTGAGCGGCCTCTACCGGCGCGTTCCGCCTTCCGAGATGAAGGAAGGCTGAGCGATGGAGATCAGGACGGTTGAAGGGCCACACATAATCACACATATTGTACCTGTGTATTTATGTGGAGACGGACAATGAAGAACGTCACCTTGGCCATTGACGAGGCCCTCCTTGAAAAGGCGCGCGGCCTCGCTGGGCGTCGCCAGACGACGCTCAATGCCCTTATTCGCACGCTGCTCGCGCATGAGGTCGAGCAAGAAGACCGGATCGCCTGGGCGCGGGAAGGCATGCGCAGGTTGATAAAAGAATCGCCGCTCGATCTAGGCCCTGCATACAAATGGAACCGGGACGAGATCTATGCCGAACGAGAGGATAGAATGCTTTCTCGACTCGAACGTCCTCCTGTACGCGGCTTCGGAGAGGACGAGTGATCCTCGCCGCCACGATATCGCGCAAGGCCTTGTCCTCGGGACCGTGTTCGGCGTCTCTGGCCAGACCTTGGCAGAGTTCGCCAACGTGGCAAGGCGGAAGTCGGTCTCGGCCGATGCTGTGGTCGACCAATGGCTGGTCTTTCTCGGCACGCTTCCTTTTGTCCCGGTCGATCAGGCCTATGTCATCGCGGGGCTTCATCTCGCGCGTCGCTATCAGCTCAAATATTACGACGCGGCGTTGCTTGCAGCCGCGGAACGGCTCGGCGCGCCGATTTTCTACACCGAAGATCTCAACCACAACCAGGTCTATGGCTCGGTCCGGGCCGTCAATCCTTTCTTGTAATCGCTGAATTCAGAGGCGTTCCCACCCATGTCCATTCTCGTCGACAAGAACACCAAGGTGCTGGTTCAGGGTCTGACCGGCAAGACCGGCACGTTCCACACCGAGCAGGCGCTGGCCTATCACGGCACCAAGATGGTGGGCGGCATCCACCCGAAGAAGGGCGGCGAAACCTGGACCGGTTCGAAAGGCGAAAGCCTGCCGATCTTTGCCACCGTCGCCGAGGGCAAGGCAAGGACCGGCGCCAACGCCTCCGTCATCTACGTGCCGCCTGCGGGAGCCGGTGAAGCCATCATCGAGGCGATCGAGGCCGAGATCCCGCTCATCGTCTGCATCACCGAAGGCATCCCTGTGATGGACATGGTCAAGGTCAAGGCGCGGCTCGACCGCTCCACCTCGCGGCTGATCGGCCCGAACTGCCCGGGCGTGCTGACGCCCGACGAATGCAAGATCGGCATCATGCCCGGCAACATCTTCCGCAAGGGCTCGGTCGGCGTTGTTTCGCGCTCGGGAACGCTTACCTATGAGGCAGTCTTCCAGACCACCAATGTCGGCCTCGGCCAGACCACAGCGGTGGGCATCGGCGGCGACCCGGTCAAGGGCACCGAATTCATCGACGTGCTGGAGATGTTCCTCGCCGACGACGAGACCAAGTCGATCATCATGATCGGCGAGATCGGCGGCTCGGCCGAGGAAGACGCCGCGCAGTTCCTCAAGGACGAAGCCAAGCGCGGCCGCAAGAAACCGATGGCGGGCTTCATCGCCGGGCGCACGGCGCCGGCCGGCCGCACCATGGGCCATGCGGGCGCGGTGATCTCCGGCGGCAAGGGCGGCGCGGAAGACAAGATCGCGGCGATGGAATCGGCCGGCATCAAGGTGTCACCGTCGCCGGCGCGGCTCGGCACGACGCTGGTCGAGGCGATCAAGGGTTAAGTGAGTAGCGAATAGTGAGTAGCGAATAGCGAATAGGAAAAACAGAGTAGCAGCGCGATCCGGGCAGTCCCTACTCGCTATTCGCTACTCACTATTCGCTCCAAAAAGGAGACGGAGCCAGGCTCCGCAGACGAAAATGGCAAGACAAGATCAGGCCAACGACCAATTCTCGCTCACCTCATTCCTCTATGGCGGCAATGCCGATTACATCGACGCGCTCTATGCGGCCTATGAGGACAATCCCGCCTCCGTCGATCCGGAGTGGCAGGATTTCTTCGCGGCGCTGAAGGATGACGCGGGCGATGTCCGCAAGAACGCCAAGGGCGCGTCCTGGGCGAAGCCTTCCTGGCCGCTGCAGGCCAATGGCGAGCTGGTCTCGGCGCTCGACGGCAATTGGGGTCTGGTCGAAAAGGCGATCGAAAAGAAGGTCAAGGAAAAAGCCGTCGTCAACGGCGCGGTGCTTTCCGACGCCGACGTGCACCAGGCGACGCGCGATTCCGTGCGCGCCATCATGATGATCCGCGCCTACCGCATGCGCGGCCACCTGCACGCCAATCTCGACCCGCTCGGCATCGCCAAGCCGCTCGAGGACTATAACGAGCTGTCGCCGGAGAATTACGGTTTCACCGAAGCCGATTACGACCGACCGATCTTCCTCGACAATGTGCTTGGGCTCGAATTCGGCACCATCCGGCAGATGCTGGACATCCTGACCCGCACCTATTGCTCTACGCTCGGCGTCGAGTTCATGCACATCTCCGACCCGGAAGAGAAGGCCTGGATACAGGCGCGCATCGAAGGCGCCGACAAGGAGATCACCTTCACCGCCACCGGCAAGAAGGCGATCCTGTCGAAGCTGGTCGAGGCCGAGGGCTTCGAGCAATATATCGACGTCAAGTACAAGGGCACCAAGCGTTTCGGCCTCGATGGCAGCGAGTCGCTGATCCCGGCGCTGGAACAGATCGTCAAGCGCGGCGGTCAGCTCGGCCTGAAGGAAATCGTGCTCGGCATGGCGCATCGCGGCCGCCTCAACGTGCTCTCCCAGGTAATGGCCAAGCCGCACCGCGCCATCTTCCACGAATTCAAGGGCGGCTCGGCGGCTCCCGACGAAGTCGAAGGCTCGGGCGACGTCAAGTATCACCTCGGCGCCTCGTCAGACCGCGAGTTCGACGGCAACAAGGTGCACCTGTCGCTGACGGCCAATCCCTCGCATCTGGAAATCGTCGACCCTGTCGTGATGGGCAAGGCGCGCGCCAAGCAGGATCAGTTGTCCGGCCGTGAGCGCGGCGAGATCGTGCCGCTGTCTGAGCGCGCCAAGGTCATGCCGCTGCTGCTGCACGGCGACGCCGCCTTTGCCGGCCAGGGCGTGATCGCGGAAATCCTCGGCCTGTCGGGCCTGCGCGGGCATCGCGTCGCCGGCACGTTGCATTTCATCATCAACAACCAGATCGGTTTCACCACCAATCCGCGCTTCTCGCGCTCCTCGCCCTATCCGTCGGATGTGGCCAAGATGATCGAGGCGCCGATCTTCCACGTCAACGGCGACGATCCGGAAGCGGTGGTGCATGCCGCGAAGGTTGCGACCGAATTCCGCATGAAGTTCCACAAGCCGGTGGTGGTGGACATGTTCTGCTACCGCCGCTTCGGCCACAATGAGGGCGACGAACCGTCCTTCACCCAGCCGATCATGTACCGCAACATCCGCAGCCATAAGACGGTGGTGCAGATCTATGCCGACCGGCTGATCGCCGAAGGCCACGTCACTCAGGCCGAAGTCGACAAGATGCGGGCCGACTGGCGCGCACATCTGGAAGCCGAATGGGAAGTCGGCCAGCACTACAAGCCCAACAAGGCCGACTGGCTGGACGGCGCGTGGTCGGGCCTTCGCACCGCCGACAACCAGGACGAACAGCGGCGCGGCAAGACCGCCGTGCCGGTGCGCACGCTGAAGGAGATCGGCAAGAAGCTGACCGAGGTGCCGAAGGATTTCGAGGCGCACAAGACCATCCTGCGCTTCCTCGAAAACCGCCGCCAGGCGATCGAGTCGGGCGAAGGCATCGACTGGTCGACGGCCGAGGCGCTGGCCTTCGGCGCCATCCTGCTCGACGGCAATCCGATCCGGCTTTCCGGCCAGGATTCGGAACGCGGCACCTTCTCGCAGCGCCATTCGGTGCTTTACGACCAGCGCGACGAGACCCGCTACATTCCGCTCAACAATCTCTCGGCGGCGCAGGCCGGCTACGAGGTCATCAACTCGATGCTTTCGGAAGAGGCGGTGCTCGGCTTCGAATACGGCTACAGCCTGGCCGAGCCCAAGGCGCTGACGCTCTGGGAAGCGCAGTTCGGCGACTTCGCCAACGGCGCCCAGGTCGTGTTCGACCAGTTCATCTCGTCGGGCGAGCGCAAGTGGCTCCGCATGTCGGGTCTCGTCTGCCTGCTGCCGCATGGCTATGAGGGCCAGGGGCCGGAGCACTCGTCGGCGCGGCTGGAGCGCTTCCTGCAGCTCTGCGCGGAAGACAATATGCAGGTCGCCAACGTCACCACGCCGGCCAACTATTTCCATATCTTGCGCCGACAGCTGAAGCGCGACTTCCGCAAGCCGCTGATCCTGATGACGCCTAAATCGCTGCTGCGCCACAAGCGCGCGGTGTCGACGCTGTCGGAGATGGCGGGCGAAAGCTCGTTCCACCGACTGCTTTGGGACGATGCGCAGCTCTTGGCCGACCAGCCTATCAAGCTGGTGAAGGACTCCAAGATACGCCGCGTCGTGCTGTGCTCGGGCAAGGTCTATTACGACCTCTATGAGGAGCGCGAGAAGCGCGGCATCAACGACATCTACCTGCTGCGCGTCGAACAGCTCTATCCGTTCCCGGCCAAGGCGCTGATCACCGAGCTGTCACGCTTCCGCAACGCCGAGATGGTGTGGTGCCAGGAAGAGCCCAAGAACATGGGCGCCTGGTCGTTCATCGATCCCTATCTCGAATGGGTGCTGGCGCATATCGACGCCAAGCATCAGCGGGTGCGCTACACTGGACGGCCGGCCTCGGCCTCGCCGGCGACAGGGTTGATGTCGAAGCATCTCAGCCAGCTTGCGGCGCTGCTCGACGACGCGCTCGGCGAATAGGGCCGGGCGCGTAAGCAGACCGGACGAAACAGACCTCAAGAAGACAACGGACAGGCACAATGGCTACCGAAATCCGCGTCCCCACTCTCGGCGAATCCGTCACCGAGGCGACTGTCGGCAAGTGGTTCAAGAAGGTCGGCGACGCGATCGCCGCCGACGAGCCCCTGGTCGAGCTCGAAACCGACAAGGTGACGGTGGAAGTGCCCGCCGCGGGCGCCGGAACGCTGGCCGAGATCGCGGTCAAGGAAGGCGAGACGGTCAATGTCGGGGCGCTGCTCGGCTCGATTTCGGCCGGCGGCGCGGCTGCAGCGCCCGCCACCAAGCCGCAGGCGGTGGCGCAGGCTTCCAGCCCGGACGCCGCGTCCACCACCAAGCAGGCGGCGGCCGAAACCGCCAAGATGGCCGGCGACGCCGGTCCGGTCGAGCCGCGCACCATGCCGCCGGCGCCGGCCGCGGCCAAACTGATCGCGGAACACAATCTCTCGGTCGACCAGCTGTCCGGTTCGGGTAAGCGCGGCCAAGTGCTGAAGGGCGATGTGCTCGACGCCATCGCCAAGGGCGCGCCGTCGCAGCCGGCCGAGACGCCGAAGGCAGCTCCGGCTCCGGCGCCCGTCGCGGCCCGCGCGCCGTCCACGGCCGAGGATGCGCCGCGCGAGGAGCGCGTGCGCATGACCAAGCTGCGCCAGACCATCGCGCGCCGCTTGAAGGAAGCGCAGTCCACCGCCGCCATGCTCACCACCTTCAACGAGGTGGATATGAGCGCGGTGATGGCGCTGAGGGCCAAATACAAGGACGTGTTCGAAAAGAAGCATGGCGTGAAGCTCGGCTTCATGGGCTTCTTCACCAAGGCGGTGACGCATGCGCTGAAGGAGATCCCGGCGGTCAATGCCGAGATCGACGGCACGGACATCATCTACAAGAACTTCGCCCATGTCGGCGTCGCCGTCGGCACCGACAAGGGCCTGGTGGTGCCGGTGGTGCGCGATGCCGACCAGATGTCCATCGCCGAGATCGAGAAGGAGATCGGCCGGCTGGGCCTCGCCGCGCGCGACGGCAAGCTGTCGGTGGCGGATATGCAGGGAGGCACCTTCACCATCTCCAATGGCGGCGTCTATGGCTCGCTGATGTCGACGCCGATCCTGAACGCGCCGCAGTCGGGCATTCTCGGCATGCACAAGATCCAGGAGCGGCCGGTGGTCGTCGGCGGGCAGATCGTCATCCGGCCGATGATGTATCTGGCGCTCAGCTACGATCACCGCATCGTCGACGGCAAGGAAGCGGTGACCTTCCTCGTGCGGGTCAAGGAAAGCCTGGAGGATCCCGAGCGGCTGGTGCTCGATCTGTGATCGGAGCCGATCCGCAATGAGTGGTTGGTCAGATGCCTTACGCCGATTCCTTCGGCGTGGACGCGTCTGGCTTTTCTCCGACTTGCCCGTGGTCGCTTCGCCCGCCGATTGGGAGGCCTCCGAGATCAGCAGCAACCTCGGCGTCTTCGCTCTCAGCTCTGCCGAGATGGCGGAACGGAAGATCACCGTCACCACGATCGGTGAGCTTGAATTGCCCACCGGCGAAATCGTTGCCTGCGACCCGCTCATCACCGGACTGGAACGGCCGCCATTTAGCCGCAAGGTAAAGCCGGGGCGCTACCCGGTCATATTGCTTCAGGTTCGGACCAAGATTGCCGTGGCGGCATTGCGTTTCGGCTCTGGCTTGCCGGTGCGCTGGGAATTGGCCACCTTTGCTCGAGACCGCCCATCGGGCTATGAGTTTGAATTTATCGTTGATGACGCGGTTGCGTCGTTTATGGACAAGTCGTTCCTGACGCTAATGTCTGACCAAGAGGAACTTGACGACTATCTCGCCGACGTCGCGTGCACTATCGACAGGTTTTGTATCGACAGTCCGATTGAAGGCAACCCGATCAATGTAGCCATGTTCGACACTGGCTATGGCGACGGCGCGTATCGGTCTTTCTGGGGGTTGGACGCATCCGGCGAACCACTGCTCCTGATGACCGACTTCGAAGTGCTCGAAAACGCCGATGGCCGTAACGAGGCCGATCGATGAGGATACTTGCCTCACCCATAATCCGGTGGATGGCTAGATCGGCGGTTTTATTGTCGGCTTCCAGCGCCCATGCCGCCTGCCCGATCCAGCTTGCCGTCTATGGCGAGGCGCAGAGCGGCGCCGAGATCGACTTCACGCCGGCCGGCAGTTCGGCGACGATCACCAACGCCTTCCGCATGATCCTCGACAACAATGTCGTGCTCGACGGCATTGCCATGTGGACCGAAGGCAGCGCCGCGCGGCCGCACGGCTCGCTGATGTACAAATGCCCGACGGGCGACGTCACCGGCGAGGAGCTTGCCGCCTGCACGGTCTGGGAAGGCGTCGTCTACAGCGCAGACGACAAGGGCACGATCGGCCTGCTGCCGGCCGAAGGCGCCGACGCACCGAAAAGCCTGATCTTTCCCGATCTCGGAGCGTCGCTGGAGATGTCGGCCGCCTATGGCCCGGCCGGCTTCTCCAAGGTGCCATGGGACATTTTCGTGCTGAAAGGCTGCCAGGAATGAGCGCGCACAGAAAGACGCTGCTGGTCACTGGCGGCAGCCGCGGCATCGGCGCCGCCATCTGCCGACAGGCGAGCCAGGCCGGCTACCGGGTGGCAATCAACTATGTCTCCAACCAGGCGGCGGCGGACACGCTGGTCGCCGAGCTGAAAGCCGGTGGCGGCGATGTTTTCGCGGTCAGAGGCGATGTCGGCAACGAGGCCGATGTCCTGGCGATGTTCGAAGCCGTCGACCGGGCCTTTGGCCAGCTCGACGCCTTCGTCAACAATGCCGGGATCGTCGATGTCAAAGCGCGGGTCGACGAGATGAGCATGGCGCGGCTGGAGCGCATGATGCGCATCAATGTCGTCGGCTCCTTTCTTTGCGCCCGCGAGGCGGTGAAGCGCATGTCGACGCGGCATGGCGGCAGGGGCGGCGCTATCGTCAACTTGTCCTCGGCGGCGGCCAGGCTGGGATCACCCGGCGAATATGTCGACTATGCTGCCTCCAAGGGCGCGATCGACACCATGACCATCGGGCTCGCGCGCGAAGTCGTGCTGGAGGGCATTCGCGTCAACGCGGTCAGCCCCGGCATCACCGAGACCGAAATCCACGCCTCGGGCGGCCAGCCCGACCGGGTGGCGCGGATGCAAGACGCGCTGCCGATGAAACGCGCGGGAACGGCCGACGAAGTCGCCAGCGCGGTTCTCTATCTAATGTCGGATGCGGCCTCCTATATAACGGGCGCGATCCTGAATGTGAGCGGCGGCCGCTAAGGGCCAGACCAGAAGGAACCATCATGGCTTATGACGTCGTAATCATCGGATCGGGACCGGGCGGCTATGTCTGCGCCATCAAGGCGGCGCAGCTCGGGCTGAAGACGGCGGTGGTCGAGAAGAACGCCACCTTCGGCGGCACCTGCCTCAATATCGGCTGCATTCCCTCGAAGGCATTGCTCTATGCTTCCGAGATGTTCGCCGAGGCCGGCCATGCTTTCGATACGCTCGGCATCGAGCTGCCGTCGCCGAAGCTCAATCTGAAGAAGATGATGGCGCATAAGGACGCGACGGTCGCGTCCAACGTCAACGGCGTTGCCTTTCTGTTCAAGAAGAACAAGATCGATTCCTTTCGCGGCACCGGCAAGGTGGTTTCCGCCGGCAAGGTTTCGGTGACCGGCGAGGACGGCAAGGTCGAGGAAATCGAGACCAAGAACATCGTCATCGCCACCGGTTCCGATGTCGCCGGCATTCCCGGCGTCAAGGTCGATTTCGACGAGAAGGTGATCGTCTCCTCCACCGGCGCGTTGTCGCTGGCCAAGGTGCCCGCCAGCCTCGTCGTCGTCGGCGGCGGCGTCATCGGGCTGGAGCTCGGCTCGGTGTGGGCCCGGCTCGGCGCCAAGGTCACGGTCATCGAGTTCCTCGACACTATCCTGGGCGGCATGGACGGCGAGGTGTCGAAGCAGTTCCAGCGGCTGCTCTCCAAGCAGGGTTTCGAGTTCAAGCTCGGCGCCAAGGTCACCGGCGTCTCCAAGGTCAAGAAGGGCGCCAGCGTCACCTTCGAGCCGGTCAAGGGCGGCGCGGCCGAAACTATCGAGGCGGACGTCGTGCTGGTTTCCACCGGGCGGCGGCCCTATGCCGACAGCCTGGGGCTGAAGGAAGCCGGCGTCGAGGTCGACGAGCGCGGCCGTGTCAAGACGGATGGGCATTTGAGGACCAATGTGTCCGGCATCTATGCCATCGGCGACGTCATCGCCGGGCCGATGCTGGCGCACAAGGCCGAGGACGAAGGCGTGGCGGTGGCCGAGACGATCGCCGGCCAAGCCGGCCATGTGAACTACGACGTCATCCCGAGCGTCGTCTACACCAGCCCGGAAATCGCTTCGGTCGGCAAGACCGAGGAAGAGCTGAAGAAGGCCGGCATCGACTACAAGGCCGGGAAATTCCCGTTCAGCGCCAATGGCCGCGCGCGCGCCATGCTGCACACCGACGGCTTCGTGAAGATCCTGGCCGACAAAGCGAGCGACCGCGTGCTCGGCGTCCATATCGTCGGCTTCGGCGCCGGCGAGATGATCCACGAGGCGGCGGTGCTGATGGAATTCGGCGGTTCGTCCGAAGACCTGGCGCGGACCTGCCACGCGCATCCGACGATGTCGGAGGCGGTCAAGGAAGCGGCGCTGGCGACGTTCTTCAAGCCGATTCATATCTGAAAGGTTCCGGTGCTCACGGACCTGAATGTCCACTGCGCTCCGGTTCTCGAAAGCCGCGCCAGCTGACTCACCGGAGCGAGTTTCTTAAGGGCCTTTCTCGCGCCTATCCTAACCAAAACGGCCCGCCTTTGGCGGGCCGTTTGTCGTCAAGCTGTAGCCGGATTACTGGGCCGGCGCAGGTGCCGGAGCCGGAGCCGGGGTCGGCGTAGGCGTAGGCGTAGGCGCCGGAGCTGGCGTGGGAGCCGGGGTGGGCGCCGGAGTTGGCTCAGGCGCCGGAGCGGGCGTTGCAGGCGCCGGGGCAGGCGTGCTGGCCGCCGGCGGCTCAGACGGGGCGGGCGCATGCTCGCCGCCGCTTCTGCCAAAGACATAATACGCAACAATGGCCAGGATAATGACAACAAGGGCGATCAGCCACCCGCTGCCGCCACCACCGCCACGCGTTGGGGGAGGCGTGCTCGAAGGGGTGTAGGGATCGTTAGGGTTCGCCATGAAACGTGTCCTCCTTGGATGAAAGTCATCAAAATAACAGCCATCAACGCGCTGAGCCCGCATCGGGTTTCACGCGAACGGACGGAAAGCGCTGAAAAACCGGCGTTTTCAGGCCCGCCAGCCGCCAGACGACTCAGTTGACGGCGGTAACACTATACCCTGCCTTGCGAAAATCCTCGACCAGTCCTTCCGGGCCGGGCAGATGCATGGCGCCGACGGCCATAAAGACGTTGCCCTTGGCCAGAATCGGCCCGGCATGCGCCGCCATCACCTTGTTGCGGCTGGTGATCATGGTCTGCTCGAAGGCGGCATAGCCGGCCTTGTCGTCCGCCGTCTCCGGCAGCACGGCGCGGAACAGCGGCCAGAACATGCCGACCTCGCCACGCTGGTAGAGCACGATCATCGTCTCGTTGACGTCGTTCACCTTGTCGCCGAGCTTCATCGTCTCGACCAGGCTCTTCATGTGGAATTCGATCGGCAGCGAAGCCATGGCGCGCAATTGATCGACGGCGGTTTCGAGCCCTTCGACATCCTTTCCCGAGGCCTTGGCGTCCGAGGCAAGCTTGACGTCCAGCACGGGTTCGCCGGCGCTCTGGCGCGCCACCTCGCAGGCCGGCAACGCC
Source organism: Mesorhizobium sp. CA12 (assembly GCF_020165255.1). Lineage (NCBI taxonomy): Bacteria > Pseudomonadati > Pseudomonadota > Alphaproteobacteria > Hyphomicrobiales > Phyllobacteriaceae > Mesorhizobium > Mesorhizobium sp. CA12. Next base: position 20,637 of record NZ_JAIUHT010000009.1, on the reverse strand, counting down.
ATCATCGCCGACAGGATCCACGGCTTCATCTTGGCGACCGTCGCCGGCGGGATGCCGCGCGCGTCGAGCCCCTTGTCCAGCGCCGCCGCATCGTCCCGCGACAAGAGCGACGACAGGGTGGTGTTGTCGGTGAACATCATCAGGCCGGGTTCGCTGGCCATCGCGGCCATCATCTTGGCCTTGTCCATTGCGTCGGTGGTTTCAATGACGATTGTGCCGGCGCCGTCATAGGCTTTCTGCGCGGCGGCCGGCAGCGTCGTGACGCGCGTATCGGTCATATGCATGGTGCCGAACAGATAGGACGGTTTTTCGCCGGGCTTCTCCAGCTTCCACAGCAGGCCCTTGCCGTTGGGTACGGCCGCGGCCTCGGTCTCGACCTTCTTGAAGGCGGCGGGATCGTTCTTCTCCAGCGCCGTCAACAGATCGGCGCCGGCGCAATTGGGCGCTGCGGCAAGCGCCCGGCCGGCAAGCAGCAGGACGGCCAGGAAAGACAAGAAGAACAGCAGGTTGAGCGCTGCAAGCAGCTTCAACGAGACCAGGGCCGCGCGGTCGGCGATGGCGATGACGCGTTTCATGAAGAAGCATCTTAGCGCCGAAAAGCGGCAAAACGGTTAATCGGATCGGGGAAATTGTCTTCGGTCGGTTCTGGTTTGCGGCGTAGACGTTCTGCGGGTTGGCGACGCGTATGGACATGGCGCGCCTTGGTGGTTAGCGGAAACGCCCATCACGTCGTCATCCACGGGCGAAGCAAGGAGCGAAGCGACGCGCGCAGACCCGAGGATCCATGCCGTGCCTTCAAAGCGCCGCTGCGGCCCAGAATTCTGCACCGTTGCACCCCACGGCCGAGTGCACGGCATGGATTCCAGGGTCTGCGCGCGTCGCTCCGCTCCTTGCTTCGCCCTAGAATGACGAGTTCGGAGGGCTCCGAATGGCCTCAGAAGCGATCACGCCCTTGGGTGCGCCTTCTCGTAGATGTCGAGCAGCCTCGCGGTGTCGACGCCGGTATAGATCTGGGTGGTCGACAGGCTGGCGTGGCCGAGCAGTTCCTGGATGGTGCGCAGGTCGCCGCCGCGGCCGAGCAGGTGGGTGGCGAAGGAATGCCGCAAGGTGTGCGGCGTCGCGGTGTCGGGCAGGTTGAGCGCCGAGCGCAGTTTCGCCATCTCGCGCTGGACGATGGCCGGGTTGAGGGGGCCCCCACGGGCGCCACGGAACAGCGGGCCGTCGGGACCAATGTGGAAAGGGCAGAGCCGGCGGTATTCGGCAACCGCCTTACGGGCCACCGGCAGCACCGGCACCAGCCGCGTCTTGCCGCCCTTGCCGGTGACGCGCAGCACACTGTCGGCTTCCGCTGCGAGATCGGCGCCGGTCAGGCCCAGCGCCTCGGAGATGCGCAGGCCGGAGCCGTAGAGCAGCGTCAGCACAGCGGCGTTGCGTGCGGCGATCCACGGCTCTTCCGCCAGTTGGCCCTCCATCGCCACGACCTGCCTGGCGTCGCTTGCCGTCAGCGGCTTGGGCAACGATTTCGGCTGGCGCGGCGCGCGCAGGGCTGCGGCGCCTGCCGCGTTGACCATCCCGCGTTTTTCGAGAAAGCGCAGCAGCGAGCGGATGCCGGCAAGGCCGCGCCCCAGCGTGCGGGCGCCGGCGCCTTCATTGCGCCGCGCAGCGAGGAAGCCGCGCAGATCGGCCGGCCGCAGCTCGGCAATGTCGGAGATGCCCGGCGCGCCGCCGCAATGGCCGGTCAAGAAATGCAGGAACTGGCGGGTGTCGCGCTCATAGGCCTCGACCGTCTCCGGCGACAGGCGGCGCTCATGCGCCAGCGTTTTCAGCCAGGTCTCGCGGGCCGCCTGAAGGTCGGGTTTTGCCGGGATGAGGAATTCCTGCATGGGCTTTTTCCGTTTTTGGCAGTTTCGGACGTGCGGGTTAGGAAGCGGTGAAGAGGCCGTCATTGAAATGACGGCTTGAGGGGATTAGAGCAGGGCAAAGGAAGCGCCGCCGATGCCGAAGCTCGAAAACCCCGTACAGATGGCCGTGATCGGTGCCGCGCACGGCATCAAGGGCGAATTGCGGGTGAAAACCTTCACCGGAGACCCGCTGGCGCTGGCCGATTACGGCCCGCTTTATGCCAGGGACGGCCGCGTCTTCCAGATCACCGATATCAGGCCGGCCGGGACTGTGGTGGTCGTGCGTTTCAAAGGCGTCGGTGACCGCAACGCCGCCGAGGCGCTGGCCGGCACCGAGCTTTTCGTCGACCGCTCGGTGTTGCCCGACGACGGCGAGGAGGACGAATTCTATCACGCCGATCTCATCGGCCTCGATGTCAGGGACGATACGGGCGTCATCGGCAGGGTCGTCGCCGTGCATAATTTCGGTGGCGGCGACATACTCGACGTCACGCTTGCCGGTCGCAAGGGCGTGCTGATACCGTTCACGCAGGCCGCGGTGCCGCATGTCTCGATCGCCGACGGATTCGTTGAGGTCAACCCTCAGGCGGCGGGGCTGGTCGAAGACGAAGAAGGCGACGAAGCGCCCAGGAATGCCGGCTTCGACCCGAAGGGTCGGCCGCGCGGACCGAAGGATGCCGGGGGCAACCGGTGAGCTTTGCCGCCTCGGTGCTGACGCTCTATCCGGAGATGTTTCCGGGCGCGCTCGGCCTGTCGCTGGCCGGCCGCGCGCTGGAGGCCGGAACTTGGTCGCTCGAAGCGATCCAGATCCGCGATTTCGCCACCGACAGGCATCGCACCGTCGACGACACGCCGGCCGGCGGCGGCGCCGGCATGGTGATGCGCGCCGATGTGCTGGCGAAGGCCATCGACCACGCCGCGCCTCCGGGTGATAAGCGCCCAAGGCTGCTGATGAGTCCGCGCGGCAAACCGCTGACGCAAGCGCGCGTGCGCGAGCTCGCCGCCGGCCCGGGCGCGGTCATCCTGTGCGGCCGCTTCGAAGGCGTCGACCAGCGGCTGATTGAGGCGCGGGGACTGGAGGAGGTCTCGGTCGGCGATTTCATCCTGTCGGGCGGCGAGCCGGCAGCACTTGTGCTGCTCGATGCCGTGGTGCGGCTGCTGCCGGGCGTCATGGGCAATGCCGTCTCGGGCGAGGAAGAAAGTTTCGAGAACGGGCTGCTCGAGCATCCGCATTACACGCGGCCGCAGGAATTCGAAGGCAGGCCGATACCCGACGTGCTGATTTCCGGCAACCACAAGAAGATTGCAGAATGGCGTCGCGCGGAGGCCGAGAAGCTGACGCGGGAACGGCGGCCTGACTTGCTGCGCGCTCAGCCCTTGGTGAAATAATAAAAGGCCAGGAACAGGCCAACGGCGACGACGAAGCCGCGCACGACGCCCTGCGGCACGCGCTTGGCGATCCAGACGCCGGCATAGCCGCCGAGCGCGCCGCCCGGGATCATGACGATCGCCTGCGGCCAGGCGACAACGCCGCCCGAAACGAAGACCAGGATGGCGATGGCTGCGATCACCACGGCCAGCATGTTCTTCAGCGCGTTGAGCCGGTGGTAGTCGCCGGCCTGCGTCAGGCCGAGCGTCGCCAGCATCATCACGCCCATGCCGGCGCCGAAAAAGCCGCCATAGACGGAGGTCGCGAACTGGGCGAGCGATCCGGCGAATGAGCCGACCTTGGCTTCGGCCCCAGGCTTGGGCGCCGGTTTCAGCCACGGCCCGGCGGCGAACAGCGCGGTGGCGGCGATCAGCAGCCAAGGCACCAGCGCGCGGAAGGACGGGTTGGAGAGCGCAAGCAGGATCAGCGAGCCGGCCAGCGCGCCGAGGGCGGAGATGACGCAGAGCAGCAGCGCCTGGCGCCAGAAATGCCTGATGTCGTCGAGATAGGCGAGCGTCGAGGTGATGTAGCCGGGAAATTGCGTCACCGAGGAGGTGGCATTGGCGACGATCGGCGGCAGGCCGACCAAGCTCATGGCCCCGAAGGTGACGAAGGTGCCGCCACCGGCGACGGCATTGACCGCGCCGGAGACAAAACCCGAGAGAAAGAGCAAGGCGGCATCGAAAAAAGTCATTTCCCCGCTTAGGAAGCTTGCAAGCCGCGCGCAACCCGGCACGACCGCAGCAAACATGGGGCCATGGACGCAAAATAGCCCCAAAGCGCTCGTTTCGGTGCATGTCGTCGTCCCGGAACCGCGCCCAGTTCCGGGTGACATGCATTAGGGCGTGACAAAGCGGCAAAATGGCTGTATGTGCCCGCCCGAACCGGAAGAACGATCTTCTGGACCCGTCAACAAGTGCGGTGTAGCCGTCCCTGCCCGATGTTTCGACAAAGGGCATAGCCGAGCGGTCATTGGAACTGCAAGGCGAGCGCAGGACGCTCTGACTGTCGGAAGAACAAGAAGTGGATATTTGAGATGGATCTCATCCGTCAGCTCGAGGCCGAACAGGCCGCCAAGATCGAAGCCAAGCGCAAGCTGCCCGAATTCCAGCCGGGCGACACCGTGCGCGTCCAGGTGCGCGTCACCGAAGGCACCCGCACCCGCGTCCAGGCCTATGAGGGCGTCGTCATCGCCCGCGCCGGCTCGGGCTTCCAGGAGAATTTCACCGTACGCAAGATTTCCTACGGCGAAGGCGTGGAGCGCGTTTTCCCGGTCTACTCGCCGATGGTCGAGGGCGTCGAGATCGTGCGCCGCGGCAAGGTTCGCCGCGCCAAGCTCTATTACCTGCGCGACCGTCGCGGCAAGTCGGCCCGCATTTCGGAAAACACCGGCGTACGCGCCCGCAAGCTGAACGACGAAGAGCGCGATGCGCTGAACGCCGAACGCGCCCGCATCGAGGCCGAAAAGGTCGCCGCCGCCCAGGCGCTGGCCGCCGAGACGGCCGCCAAGGAAGCCGCCGAGAAGAAGGCTGCCGCCGAGGCCGCTTCGGCCGAATAAGGTTTTGCGAGACAGGTTTCGGAAAGGCGGCTTCGGCCGCCTTTTTTCGTTGTGCAGCTCTCGCAAGCGTGCGGAATTTGATCGAAGCCTTCGCGTTTCGAAACCATCCTTGAAGAGCACTGGATTGCGCATTCACGCGCCGCGGCAGTGCGGAGCGGCTTGCAAGGCGCTTGCGGCAAGCTAAAGTCGGCGCCGGATTTTCTCTTGGCGCGTGAACATCGCGCGGCCAATCATCTTCGGGGAGTTTGTCATGACCAAGTCGAAACTGCTGCTGGCCGCCATGGTGGCCTGGCTTCTCGCGCCTGTCGCGGCGCTCGCCGACAATTTGCCGGACCTCGGCGGCAGGAAGGTCGTGGTGGTGACGGAAAACGCCTATCCGCCGCTGCAGTTCATCGACAAGAAGACCGGCAAGCAGATCGGCTGGGAATATGACGCGATGGACGAGATCGCCAAGCGGCTGAACTTCAAGGTCGAGTACCAGAACACCTCCTGGGACGCGATGATCCAGGCGGTTTCCGACAACCAGTACAACATCGGCATGACCGGCATCACCATCAAGGACGACCGCAAGGAGAAGGTCGACTTCTCCGATCCCTATATGCGCTCGGAGCAGTTCATGCTGGTGCGCGGCGACGAAAGCCGCTTCACCGACGCCAAGAGCTTCGGTGCCTTCAAGGACGGGCTGATCGGCGCCCAGCCGGGCACCACGCCCTTCTACACCGCCGTCTACAGCGTGCTCGACGGCAATGAGCAGAACCCGCGCATAAAGCTGTTCGAGACGTTCGGCGCGACCGTGCAGGCGCTGAAATCGGGCGACGTCGACGTTGTGCTCACTGACGGCACCGCCGGCCAGGGCTATGTCGATGCCTCCGAAGGCAAGCTCAAGCTGATTGGCGGACCGCTCGGCACCGAGGATTTTGGGTTCATCTTCCCGAAGGGCTCGGACCTGGTGAAGCCGGTCAATGCCGCCATCGCTTCGCTGAAGGCCGACGGCACGTTCGACAAGCTCAACAAGAAGTGGTTCCTCGATTACAAGATGGGGCAGTGAACTCGTCTTGTTGCGCGCAGTGAGTTTGCAGGAAATTGCGCTGACATTGCGCCCAGGCCCCCCTCTCTGCCCTGCCGGGCATCTCCCCCTCAAGGGGGGAGATTGGCAGCTCCGACCACGGCGCTCTTCATTCAACGTCGGTGATTGGCGAAAGCCCACGCAACGTTCGATCTCCCCCCTTGAGGGGGAGATGGCCGGCAGGCCAGAGAGGGGGGCCTGGGCGCTATCTTCTCGAGACGTCCGCTCCATCGGCACCGCCTGATGCCGACACCCACATCCAAGCCCGAATTCCCCTGGTGGCTGGCGGCTGCGGCCATCCTTGCCTTGGCCGCCGCTGTCGCCATCGCCTCCAGCGACCTCTATGCGCAAGTCTTCGCCACCGTCGCCAAGGGCATCGGCATCACCATCTTCGTCACTGCGGTCGCTTTCGCTTTAGCCTCCGCCTTCGGGCTCGGCATCGCGCTGATGGCGCTGTCGGGATCGCAGTGGCTGCGCCAGACCGCGCGCTTCTATGTCGAGATCATCCGCGGCGTGCCGATCCTGGTGCTGTTGTTCTGGATCGCCTTTGCCGGCGCGCCGGCCTTCGTCGCCGCCTGGAATGCGCTGACCGCGCCGCTGCAGGGCGCCGGCCTGATCGGCGAGCTGCTGGTGCGCGACGTCTCGCTGCTCTGGCGCGCCATCATGGCTTTGACCATCGGCTACTCGGCCTTCATCTCGGAAGTGTTCCGCGCCGGCATCCAGTCGGTCGAGAAGGGCCAGATCGAGGCGGCCAAGGCGCTCGGGCTCAGCCGAGTCCAGCGCTTCCGGCTGATCGTCTTCCCGCAGGCGATCCGCACCATCCTGCCGCCGCTCGGCAACGACTTCGTCGCCATGGTCAAGGACTCCTCGCTGGTCTCGGTGCTCGGCGTCGCCGACATCACCCAGATGGGCAAGGTCTATGCCGCGGGCTCCTTCCGCTTCTTCGAGACCTATTCGATCGTCGCCTATATCTACCTGATCCTCACCGTCGGCCTGTCGCTGGCGCTAAGGGCGCTGGAACAGCGGCTACGTCGCCAGCATCAGGAATAGCCGGCAGCAAAAGTCCGCGCTGCCTCTTTGTTTTTGACGCAATTCCGGACGGAAATCCGGTTCCCACTTTTCCTGGAATTGCTCTAGCTTGGGTCATGTGCATCCGGCGGAGGAGATACCCATGAATTTCGACAAGGCCAATGCGGCGCTGGACTCCGTCTATTCGGCCGACTCGCCGGAAGGCCTCGCCAAGGCCTATGCCGAATGGGCCGCAACCTATGACAGCGAGACCGCCTCGCTGGGCTACCTTCTGCCTTTCCTCATCACCGCCTGGGTGGCGCGGCACGTGCCGGCGAGCGAAGGTCCGCTGCTCGACGCCGGCTGCGGCACGGGCCTGTCGGGGCCGTCGCTGAAGGCTCTGGGCTATGGCGACATCGCCGGGCTCGACCTCTCCGACGACATGCTGAAGATCGCCGGCAGCCGCCAGGCTGATGGCAAGCCGGCCTATAGCGAGCTGAAGAAAGCGATGCTCGGCGGCCCGCTGCCCTGGCCCAACCGGCATTTCCGCGCCTTCTTCTCGACCGGCGTCTTCACCATCGGCCACGCGCCGGCTTCGGGATTGCATGAACTGGTGCGCATCACCAAAAGCGGCGGCCACGCCATCTTCACCGTGCGCGACCAGGTCTTCGAGAGCGGCGGTTTTCAGGCAGTGTTCGACCAGCTGGCGCAGGCGGGGAAATGGCGGCTGGTCGAGGAAAGTCCGTGGTTCCGCTGCTATGCCATCGGCGACCCGGAGGCGCTGGTGAAGACGTTTGTGTTCGAGGTGGTGTGAGCGCAGCCTTCCCCTTCTCCCACAGGGGGAGAAGGGGAAGTCGCGCTAATTGCCGAAAAGCCAAAACATTGCTATCTACCGCGCCATGGAAAAGCTTTTCAGCGATCCGGCCTATAAGGGTTTCGTGCTGCAGGACAGAAAGCGCCTGCCGTCGCGTTTCTCCGCGCGCGTCTGCGGCGCGCTCACCAGCCGACTTCGCTGAACCGACCGATCGCAGTCGTCGCGCCGGATTGCCGGCGTCCTTTTCCCATTCTCATATCGACGGATTTACGCACATGAGCGCACCGCGCACCCTCTACGACAAGATCTTCGACGACCACACGGTCGACCGCCAGGACGACGGCACCTGCCTGCTCTATATCGACCGCCACCTCGTGCACGAGGTCACCAGCCCGCAGGCCTTCGAAGGCCTGCGCATGAGCGGCAGAAAAGTCCGGCATCCGGAAAAGACGCTGGCCGTGGTCGACCACAACGTGCCGACCTCGCCCGAGCGCAAGTTCGGCATCAAGAACGAGGAAAGCCGCATCCAGGTCGAGGCGCTCGCCAGGAATGCCAAGGATTTCGGCATCGATTATTATTCCGAGAACGATATCCGCCAGGGCATCGTCCACATCATCGGGCCCGAGCAAGGCTTCACGCTGCCCGGCATGACCATCGTCTGCGGCGACAGCCATACCTCCACGCATGGCGCGTTCGGCGCGCTTGCGCATGGCATCGGCACGTCCGAGGTCGAGCATGTGCTGGCGACGCAAACGCTGATCCAGCGCAAAGCCAAGAACATGCTGGTGCGCGTCGACGGCCAACTGCCGGAAGGCGTCACCGCCAAGGACATCATCCTCGCCATCATCGGCGAGATCGGCACCGCCGGCGGCACCGGCTACGTCATCGAATATGCCGGCGAAGCGATCCGCTCGCTGTCGATGGAAGGCCGCATGACGATCTGCAACATGTCGATCGAAGGCGGCGCCCGCGCCGGCCTGATCGCGCCGGACGAGACGACCTTCGCCTATGTCAAGGACAAGCCGCGCGCCCCGAAGGGCGCCGCCTGGGATGCGGCGCTCGCCTATTGGAAGACCCTGCAGTCCGACGAAGACGCGCATTTCGACAAGGTCGTGGTGCTCGACGCGCAGAAACTGCCGCCGATCGTCTCCTGGGGTTCTTCGCCCGAGGACGTCGTCTCGGTGCAGGGTACCGTGCCCGATCCGCAAGAGATCGCGGACGAGAACAAGCGCAGCTCGAAGATCCGCGCGCTCGACTATATGGGGCTGACGCCCGGAACCAAGATCACCGACATCGAGCTCGACCGCGTCTTCATTGGTTCCTGCACCAATGGCCGCATCGAGGACTTGCGCGCCGCAGCCAAAGTGGTCGAGGGCAAGAAGGTCAATCCGCGCGTCAATGCCATGATCGTGCCGGGTTCGGGCCTGGTCAAGGAACAGGCGGAGGCCGAGGGCCTCGACAAGATCTTCGTCGCCGCCGGCTTCGACTGGCGCGAGCCGGGCTGCTCGATGTGCCTGGCCATGAACGACGACCGGCTGAAGCCGCATGAACGCTGCGCCTCGACCTCGAACCGTAATTTCGAGGGCCGGCAGGGCTTCAAGGGCCGCACCCATCTGGTGTCGCCGGCCATGGCGGCGGCCGCGGCGATCGCCGGCCACTTCGTCGACATCCGCGACTGGAAGTAACAGCCGGCCGCGTCTCTCAACAAGGGCCCGGACACGACGTCCGGGCCTTTTGCTTTCAGCGATCTATCTGCGAATGATCTCGTGAAACTCCTCGCGCCGGCCGGGCTCGTCGGCGGCGACGACCAAGGCCAGCTGCCGCTCGTCGAAAATCCTGAACCACTCGTCCCACTCCACGAGTTCGTAGCCGCCGCTGTTGATCGGACGCTCCGGGCGGTCGGTGTCTTCATAGGCCTGCTGCCCAAAAACCAGCCGCAGCATGGGCTGCGTTCCGGCTTCGGGCGAGACGTCGACGATGGCCGGGAAGCCGGCGCGCGCCGCCGCCCAGGAGCGGATTTCATCGTGGTTCGTCAAAGTGATCGTGCCCGCCATCTCGATCGTCTCCCGTCTGGCGTCTCCTGTCTGGCCGGACAACGCCGCTCCGGCAGGCCGGTTCCGCGTGGCATGCGATGTATCTATCGAGACTTAACCGCTTGTTTGGGCTTGCGTCCTAGTATCTCCCGTTGGGTAAGTTGGGAAAAGTCGCAGTCTTTTGGACACCGGTCTGCTCATAGCGCTGCTCAATCCGACGATAGCGCTGGCGCTCGGCGCTGCGTTCCTCGTGCTGTGGTCCTATCAGCGCCATCGACCGTATCTGGCTGTGCTCGGCGCGAGCTACTGCCTGTCGGCGCCGGGTTTCCTGCTGCAATATTTCACGCTTCCGATCGGCGTGGCGCTGACCAAGCTCGTTTCCAACATCTGCTTCACGATCGCGGCCTGCTGCCTCTCCAGCGCGATCATCGCGCGCTACGGGCGGCGCGTGCCCTATGTCGGGATCGGCATCGTGACCGGCGGCGGGCTCGCCGCCTTCATCTGGTTCATGTTCGTCCAGCCGGACCTCACCTGGCGCGTGCTTGCGATGAATTTCGGCTTCGGCGCGCTCAGCCTGCTGGTCGGCGCCGAGCTGAGAACGGTGCGCCACAACGGCCCAACCGAGAAAATCCTGCTCGTGCTGTCGCTGCTTTCGGGGCTGAACTTCATCGCCCGCACGCTGATCGTCGTTATCGCGCACGGGCCGTTCCACGGCTATGACGGGTTCTACGGATCGTCCTACTGGACGACCGCGCTGCTTTCGCACGCGCTGTTGTCGCTGCTGACCGCGCTTTGCCTGTTCACGGCGGCGGCGCTCGATGTGATGAGGGCGCTGAAGGACGAGACCCATACCGACCCGCTCTCGGGCATCCTCAATCGCCGCGGCTTCGAGGAGCGGGCGAACCTGTTGCTCGACCAGTGCGGCAAGGCCGGATTTCCCGTCGCGCTGGTGCTTGCCGATCTCGATCACTTCAAGGCGCTGAACGACCGGCACGGCCATGAGGCAGGCGACCGGGTGATTGCCGACTTCGCCGCCAAGCTGCGTTCCGCCACCGGCGCGCGCGGGGCCGCCGGCCGCATCGGCGGCGAAGAGTTCGCCGTGCTTCTGCCGCTCAGCGACCTGGGGGCGGCAAGGCTCTTTGCCGAAGCGATCCGCGCCTTCTATTCGGCCGGCGCGATCGAGGGCCTGCCGCCCGGCGTCAGGGTGACCGCCAGCTTCGGCGTCGCCGCCCGCTCCGGCAGGGAAGGGCTGATGCCGTTGATGCGGCGCGCCGACGAGGCGCTCTACAAGGCCAAGAAGAACGGCCGCGACAGCGTGTGCCTGTCCTATGAGAGACCTGAAACCGCCTTCGCTGCCGAGCCGCTCGCCGTCGGCTGATCGCAGGCTAACGCGGACCGTCCAATGAAGGGGGATGTGGGCAGCGCGGACTTCAGCCTGATGATCAACCTGCTTGTCGCGAGGCTGTTGGGGCGCCGCGCGGTTGCCGTCCATGACACCAGGCGCGTGTCAGGCTGTGGCGGAGCCGAACGCCGACGGCCTTCAGCGGCAAGGATTGAGATTGGGCATCTCGCCGTCGGAAAGCCCGTACATATAGGAACGGCCCTTGACCAGCACCGGCGGCTGGTAGCAGCCGGGCGCGCCAGTCTCGTCCGCATCGTCATAGATCACATCCGGCTGGCCGCCGGTGTATTGGGAAAGTTCTTTCGCGAGCTTGCCTTCGCCGACGATGATGCGCTTGTAGCCGGCGGCGCTGTCGATGACGAGATTGCCGAAGGAATCGGCATAGACGCGGTCGTGATGGCGCAAGCCGGCCTCGGCCGGCGCGGCGATCGCCAGCGCCGCCAGCGTTGCGGCCGCGAGGCTTATCCGCACTGAATTCGAACGCATGTCGCTCTCCCTGGTCGGCGCGCGGATCGCGCGCCTGGAATCCGGTTCGAATCGGAAGTTAACTCTTTCTTAACCTTTGTTAAGAGGCGGGAGGCTTTCGGCGCCGGTTCTTAAGGAACATGGTTAATTTTCGAGGATCGAGCTCCATCAGGCGACGGGCGCGGTTCTGGATAACCGGCTGACCCAGGGTCAACTTGATCTTGCGGCGCCGCATGGCTACAGCGGTCCACCGTCTCACCGAAAGGGCAACCGCCTATCTCGTTGTTTCGATGCAATTCCGGACGGAAGGCCATGGCGAAGGCGCCGAACCCAACCGTTCACACTTTTCCTGGAATTGCTGTAGCGTGCCGCGCACGAAAGGGCAGCGCATGAGCTTTGGCCGCACGGTTCGAGTGTCGATCGCCATCCCGCTGCTTCTCGCGGCCGCGGCCTGCGTGCCGCAGGACGGCGCGCCAAAGGTGGCGAATGCCGCGGCGCCCGCCGCCACGCCTGCTCCTCCCCCGCAATCCGCCGCACCCGCGACGACGCCGGCAGCTGCAACGCCCGCCATACCTGCAACGGCCCCGGCAGCTACAACGGCGCCAGTACCTGCGAGGGCGAAGGCGCCTGCAACGCCTGCGCCCGCAACCAGGATCGTCACCGACCTTACCGTGCCGCGTTCCGGCGTCGGCACGGCCACCTACAGATGCGGCAATGGCGGCATGATCACCATCCAGAATCTGGGCAACGCATTGCGCGTCATGCGGCCCGATGGCACGGCCGAAGAGTTCGCGGCCTCGCCCGCCAACCAGAGCAGCCGCTACCAGGAAGCAGCGACCCATGACGCAATCGTGATCGACGGACGCGAGGCGCTGGTGATGAAGAGGGGATCCACCCCGCAGACTTGCAGGCGCTGAGGTGCGACGATATTCGGGTGAGGCCGGCCCGCGGGATTCCGACGCGGCCGGCCGCCGCGTCGGTCATCTGATTGCTGCGCTGCAGCGAACGCTGCGCCGGCTTCGAAACAGCCGCTAATCGATTGAAGCGCGCGGCCCTCAATTTGTCAGACTAAATGATGTTTCCAAAACGATTTTCCGGCTTTGACGCGGTGCAAAAAGAGCATTAGAAACCGGCTGTCCGAGGCCATAAATGGGGGCGGCAAACGCCGTATTCCCATCGCGGCATTCGGGATGCCGAACTGGGGGAGCCATGAGCAAATCACCAGCCACCCGCGCAGTTGCCAGACGTGAACGGCCGCTCTCGCCGCATCTGACGATCTACCGGCCGCCGATCACGATGACGATGTCGATCATCCATCGCATCACCGGCGGGGCGCTCTATTTCGGAACGCTGCTGGTGGCGGCGTGGCTGATCGCCGCTGCGAGCTCGCAGGCCGCCTTCGACTGGGTCAACTGGGCCTTCGGCTCCTGGCTCGGCCGGCTGGTCCTGTTCGGCTACACCTGGGCGCTGATGCACCACATGCTGGGCGGGCTGCGCCACCTCATCTGGGACGCCGGCGCGGGACTGGAAAAACACACAGCGTCCAGGATCGCCTGGGCGACGCTCGCCGGCTCGATCGTGCTGACGCTGCTGATCTGGATCGCCGGCTACATGGCGCGGGGAGCTTTGTGATGAGCGCGAACAATTTGGACATGCGCACGCCGTTGGCGAAAGTGCGGGGCCTGGGCTCGGCGCGCGAGGGCACGCAGCATTTCTGGCGCCAGCGGCTGACGGCGATCGCCAACATACCGCTCATCCTGTTCTTCGTCGGCTTCCTGATCGCGGTCAACGGCCATGACTACACGGAAGTGCGGGCGGCGCTTGCGAATCCGTTCGTGGTGGTCGTGCTCGGGCTGGTGCTGATCTCGCCGCTCTACCACATGCGCATCGGCATGCAGGTGATCATCGAGGATTACGTGCATGGCGAAGGTATGAGGCTGGCGCTGATCGCTCTCAACACCTTCTTCTGCGTGGCAGTCGGTGTCGCTTCGCTGTTCGCCCTGCTCAAACTCGCATTCGGAGGCTGACGTCTTGGCCAACGCAAATACAGCCAGCACGGCTGCCGCCTATACTTTTGTCGACCATAAATTCGACGTTGTGATCGTCGGTGCCGGCGGCGCCGGCCTGCGCGCCACGCTCGGCATGGCCGAGCAGGGATTGCGCACCGCCTGCATCACCAAGGTGTTCCCGACGCGCTCGCACACCGTCGCCGCGCAGGGCGGCATCGCCGCCTCGCTGTCGAACATGGGGCCGGACTCCTGGCAGTGGCACATGTACGACACCGTCAAGGGCTCGGACTGGCTGGGCGATGTCGACGCCATGGAATACATGGTGCGCGAGGCGCCGGCCGCCGTCTACGAGCTCGAGCATTACGGCGTGCCGTTCTCGCGCACCGAAGAGGGCAAGATCTACCAGCGGCCGTTCGGCGGCCATATGATGAACTATGGCGACGGTCCGCCGGTGCAGCGCACCTGCGCGGCCGCCGACCGCACCGGCCACGCCATCCTGCACACGCTCTACGGCCAGTCGCTGAAGAACAACGCGCAGTTCTTCATCGAATATTTCGCGCTCGACCTGATCATGGAACCGGACGGCACCTGCACCGGCGTCGTGGCCTGGAACCTCGACGACGGCACAATCCATCGCTTCTCGGCCAAGATGGTGGTGCTGGCGACCGGCGGGTATGGGCGAACCTATTTCTCCGCCACCTCGGCGCATACTTGCACCGGCGACGGCGGCGGCATGGCGGCCAGAGCCGGGCTGCCGCTGCAGGACATGGAGTTCGTGCAGTTCCATCCGACCGGCATCTACGGCGCCGGCTGCCTGATCACCGAGGGCGCGCGCGGCGAAGGCGGCTATCTCGTCAATTCCGAGGGCGAGCGCTTCATGGAGCGCTACGCGCCGTCGGCCAAGGACCTCGCCTCGCGCGACGTCGTCTCGCGCTGCATGACGCTGGAGATCCGCGAGGGCCGCGGCGTCGGCAAGAACAAGGATCACATCTTCCTGCATCTCGACCATCTTGACCCGGCCGTGCTGCACGAGCGGCTGCCGGGTATTTCCGAGTCGGCCAAGATCTTCGCCGGCGTCGACCTCACCAAGGAGCCGATCCCGGTGCTGCCGACGGTGCACTACAATATGGGCGGCGTGCCGACCAATTACTGGGGCGAGGCGCTCAATCCGACCTTCGACAATCCGGACCGCGTGTCGCCCGGCCTGATGGCGGTAGGCGAGGCCGGCTGCGCCTCGGTGCATGGCGCCAATCGGCTCGGCTCCAACTCGCTGATCGACCTCGTCGTGTTCGGCCGCGCGGCGGCGATCCGCGCCGGCCATGTGATCGACCGCAAGTCGGCGATCCCGTCGCCCAACGCGGCCTCGGTCGAGAAGATCATGGAGCGCTTCGACAGGCTGCGCCATGCCAACGGCTCGACGCCGACGGCCGTGCTGCGCGAAAAGATGCAGCGCGCCATGCAGGAAGACGCCGCCGTATTCCGCACGCAGGAATCGCTGGAGAACGGCTGCAGGCGCATTTCGGAACTCTGGGGCGAGCTCAAGGACATCAAGGTCACCGACCGCTCGATCATCTGGAATTCCGACCTCGTCGAGACGCTGGAGCTGGAAAACCTGATGGCCAACGCCATCACCACGGTTTACGGCGCCGAGGCGCGCAAGGAGAGCCGCGGCGCGCATGCGCGCGAGGATTTCTCGGCGCGCGACGACGCCAACTGGCGCAAGCATACGCTGGCCCATCTGAGCGAGGACGGCAAGGTGACGCTGACCTACAGGCCGGTGCATACCGAGCCGCTGCTGGCCGAAAAGGACGGCGGCATCAGCCTGGCCAAGATCGCGCCGAAGGCGCGGGTGTATTGACCATGGCGCAGGCGACCACGGGATATTCCGGCACGCCGCTCCCGGCCAAGCTTGGCCTCAGGGACGGCATGGTCGCCGCCTTTATCGCGCTGCCGCCAGAGCTCGATGCGCTGACCGAGGCGGTGTCCTTTGCCGGCGTCGACAGGCTCGCCGAGTGGTCGGCGATCTCGGGCAGCCGGAAATACGATGCCGTGCACGCCTTCACCCGGCAGCGCGCCGAGGTCGAGGACGGCCTGGCCGGCATCGAGACGGCGATCAAGCGCGACGGCATGGTCTGGGTCTCTTGGCCGAAGAAGGCATCGAAAGTGCCGACCGACGTCACCGAGGACGTCATCCGGTCGGAGGCGCTGAAGCGCGACCTGGTCGACGTCAAGGTCGCCGCCGTGAACGAAATCTGGTCCGGGCTGAAGCTCGTCATCCGAAAGGACCGCAGGTAATGGTCGAACTCACGCTTCCCAGGAACTCGAAGGTCCAGCAAGGCAAGACCTGGCCGAAGCCGGAAGGCGCGACCAACCTGCGCGAATACCGCATCTACCGCTGGTCGCCGGACGATGACGCGAATCCGCGCATGGACACCTATTTCGTCGACATGGACGATTGCGGGCCGATGGTTCTCGACGCGCTGTTGTGGATCAAGAACAAGATCGATCCGACGCTGACGCTGCGCCGTTCCTGCCGCGAAGGCATTTGCGGCTCCTGCGCCATGAACATCGACGGCTCCAACACGCTGGCCTGCACCAAGGGCGTCGAGGACATTTCCGGCGCGGTGAAGATCTATCCGCTGCCGCATATGCCGGTGATCAAGGACCTGGTGCCGGACCTCACCAATTTCTATGCCCAGCACGCCTCGATCGAGCCGTGGCTGAAGACGGTCTCGCCGACGCCCGCCAAGGAATGGCTGCAGAGCCACGAGGACCGCGAGAAGCTCGACGGGCTCTACGAATGCATCCTGTGCGCGTGCTGCTCGACCTCCTGCCCGAGCTATTGGTGGAACGGCGACCGCTATCTGGGCCCGGCCACGCTGCTGCAGGCCTATCGCTGGCTGATCGACAGCCGCGACGAGGCGACGGGCGAGCGGCTCGACAATCTCGAAGACCCGTTCCGGCTCTATCGCTGCCACACCATCATGAACTGCGCGCAGACCTGCCCGAAGGGGCTCAATCCCGCCAAGGCGATCGCCGAGATCAAGAAGATGATGGTGGAGCGGCGCGTTTAGGCTGGGAATGTCGCTGCCTGCCGATTTCGCACCGGATGCGGTCGCGGCGATCCGCGCGCGGCTGGACACGGCCCGTGCGCAGGGTGCGCGAATTCTTTTCGCCATCGAAAGCGGCAGCCGGGCCTGGGGTTTTCCGTCGCCGGACAGCGATTATGATTGCCGTTTTGTCTATATACGTTCCGTGGCCGAACACCTCGCGCTGGAGCAGCCGCGCGACGTGATCGAGTTTCCGCTTGAAGGAGAAATCGACGCTGGCGGTTGGGATCTTCGCAAGGCCTTACTTCTGGCTCTTGGCGGCAATGCGGTGATCGTGGAATGGGCCAAGTCGCCGATTGTATATGAGGAAGCGAAGGGTTTTCGGGACCGCCTTCTCGACCTACTTGCCGAGATCGTCGATCCAGCTAGGGTCTCGCGCCACTATCTGGGCCTCGCGCGATCACATGTGGCAAAGATCGGCAGCTTTGCCGGAGAGGTGAAGCTCAAGAAGCTCTTCTACCTGATCCGCCCGATCGTAGCCCTGGACTGGATGGAGCAGCGCGACTTTGTCAGGCTGCCGCCGATGAATATGGTCGACTGCCTAGCCGAGACCGAGATTCCAGCAAAGGCAACCAGCGAAATCCGGCGGCTTATCGAGAAAAAACGCGTGACGCGCGAGCTGGGTACTGGCTCTATTCCGACCGAGATCGCGCGTTATCTCGAAGCGCGTTATGGTCACCACGAGATGAACTTGGCCGGTTCAGTCCGCGACGAGGCGCGGCAGGCGCGCAACCGCGCCCTGGCGACGGATTTCTATCGCAGGGAGGCAGAAAGCCCATGACCGATCTTCCCATCCTGTCCGCCGTCGAAGCGCGTGTGCTGGGCTCGCTGATCGAGAAGAAGGAACTGACGCCGGACGTCTATCCGCTGACGCTCAACGGCGCGCACCAGGCCGCCAACCAAAAGACGGCGCGCGAGCCTGTCATGGCGCTGGAGCTGACCGAGATCCGGCGGGCGCTGAGCACGCTCGAGCAGAAGGGGCTGGTGCGCCAGGTCTTCGCCTCGCGGGTTGAGCGCTACGAGCATCTGATGGCGCAGCGCTTTTCGCTGACCACGCCGCAGATCGCGGTGATCGGCCTCTTGCTGCTGCGCGGGGCGCAGACGGCGCATGAATTGCTGGCCCGTTCGGAGCGGATGGCGCGCTTTGCTTCGATTGAGGAGCTGCGCGGCAATCTCGACCTGATGATCGGCCGCCGGCCGCCGCTGATCCAGCTGCTCGAACGCGCGCCCGGCCAGCGCGAGGAGCGCTATGTGCATCTGCTGAGTGGTCCGGTGGAAGCGGCAGCGGCGGCGGCGGCGTCCTGGCAGCCGGCGGCGACATCTTCGGACACCGACCTCGAGGCGCGGGTCAAGGCGCTGGAGGAAGAGGTCGCTGGGTTGCGCGCCAAGATTGAGGCGCTGGGCGGTTAGCTCACTGGAAAGGCTGGCGCGAGGCGCCCCCCTCTGTCCTGCCGGACATCTCCCCCTCAAGGGGGGAGATTAGCAGTTCCGGCGCCGGCGCCCTTCTTTCACCGTCGGCGATTGGCGAAAGCCGACGCGACATCTGATCTCCCACCTTGAGGGGGAGATGCCTGGCAGGGGAGAGAGGGGGGCGAAGGAATGCCTGCCGGCGGCTAGAAAGCGCCGTTACGCCAGCCTGGCATCCAACGACACATTGATCGCTCCCAGCGCCTTCGACACCGGGCATTCGGCCTTGGCCTTCTCGGCCAGCTCCTTGAACTTCGCCGCGTCGATGCCCGGCACCTTGCCGACCAGGGTGAGGGCGCTGCCGGTGATGCCGGTGCCGGGCACCAGCGTCACCACGGCCTTGGCGTCGAGCTCGGCGGCCGGCGTGCCGTTTTCGGCCAGGAAGTGCGACAGCTGCATGGCGTAGCAGCCGGCATGCGCGGCGGCGACCAGCTCTTCCGGATTGGTGCCGGATTTGCCGCTCTCGTCCTCGAAACGCGCCTTGAACGAATAGGGCGTGCCCTTCAAGGTGCCGCTCTGGGTGTCCAGCGTGCCGTTGCCTTCCTTCAGATTGCCTTTCCAGACGGCGTTTGCGGTGCGGTCCATGGAATCCTCCTGCCTTGTCGGGGTTTGCGCCGGCGGGCGCCGACGTTCCCAGGAACTATAGCGCGGGCGCGGCGGAAGACCATCCATGGCCCGGCATGATTGTGCTTGCGCGAGGCGCTTCGAAAATTCTCAAAAAAAGAGCATGTAAAAATGTCGACTTCCCGTCTGCCCGACCGTCCTGCGGGCGGCCACTCCCGGCCGATGGAGGTTAAGATGGACAATCTGTTTCTTGCGGTCTGGGGAAAGCCCGAGCGAAAAGGGAGGCGACTTGAAGAGTTCTGGCTCGATCCGCCGGCGCTTGGCTTCGGCCGGCTGGCGGCGGCCATCGCCATCATCGGCGTCGCGACATGCCTGCTCGACCATGCGGCGACGGCAGGCAAAACCGACGCCGTTGCCTCCTATAATTTATCGACGAAAGGAAGCTCGAAATGAAATATGTGCTGCTGGTCTATGGCGAGGAAAAGGACCTCTACGCGCTGACCCCCGAGCGCATGGCCAAGCTCGATGCCGACTCGCTCGGCTATGATCGGGAGCTCGACCGGCAAGGCAAGCTGGTCATCGCGCAGGCGCTGCAGTCGGTGAAGACGTCGAAATCGCTCCGGCGGCGCAAGGGCAAGGTGCTGGTGACCGACGGCCCCTTCGCCGAGACCAAGGAGCAATTGCTCGGCTTCGTCATGGTCGAGGCGGCGGATCTTGCCGAGGCGCTCGACATCGCGGCCAAGATCCCGCTGGCGGAGCTCGGCACGGTCGAAATCAGGGCGATCTACAACGTGCCGGGCTCATAGCCGCCGGTCAGCATGGGCGCGGCATCGGTTGAAGCTGTCTCTTGCTGGAAACATCTTCAGGGTTTCTTCACCGGCCGCAACCGTTGCGTGTTGAAGCGATGCCGCGCTTCTTTTATCGTCGCCGCGATTTCGGGGGAATTCGGCATGCCTTTCCTGATCGCTATTCTCGGCCTGCTCGGAGCGGCCGCCATCTGGTGGTACCGGCTGAAATATATGAGCGACGCCGCGCGCGAGGTCGCCGATGTCGTCGGGCGCGTCCGAGGCAACATCCGTCGCAAGAAATTGCGCAATCAGGCCGCGCTCTCACCGCTGACCGCGATCGACGATCCGGTGGTGGCGGCGGCGACGCTGATCACCGCTATCGTCGCGGAGCACGGTCCGGTCCTGTCGCAGCGCGAGGCGGTCATTCGCGAGGTGATCGCGCAGATCGCGGACAGCCAGAAGAAGACCGACGAGGCGGTCGTCTACGCCAAATGGGCCGCCGCGCAGATCGACGACACCACGATCGTCATCGACAAGCTGGCGCCGTTCCTGCGCGAGCGCCTCGATCCGCATGAGCGGGACGACCTGCTCAGGATGTTGAACCGCGTCGCGCAAGGCGGCGGGCAGAGCCTTAGGATCGCCGACCAGCGGATGCTGAAGCTGCGGCAGAAGCTGGGATTCGAGGTGAACTAGAATTCAGGTGAGGCCGGCCTGCAAATGGTGGCTTCCTGCGCTTCCGGTGCTCACGTACGGAAAGTACGCTCCGCTCCGGTTCTCGGAAGCCACCATTTTCGACTCGGCCTGACCTGAATTTGCCACGGCGCCCCAAGGCGATCAGATCGCCTGCCTTCGTGATTGGCCGAAACGCCTCTCGTCTCGTCATTCTATGGCGGAGCAAGGAGCGAAGCGACGCGGCGCAGACCATAGAATCCTGTGTGTTGGTTCCGGTGTATGGTTGAAGTGGGAAGGAGACCGAATGAATCCTGGTCGTCCTTTCGGACAGGCCGTGGCATGGCTCGGTCC
>NZ_JAIUHT010000008.1:0-265987 GCF_020165255.1 Mesorhizobium sp. CA12 | reverse complement strand
CCTGGACGAGACCGACATAGCCAATCCCAAATACCGTCAAATTCATTTGGTTCTATTCCTGTCAAAGGCCGGGCCGCAAAAGCGGTCCGGCCGGTTCAGATGTCCCCAGGCCAAACGGCCAAGTTGGTTCGGCATGATTCTATCCCAAAATCAGCTCCACTTTGGGGGATCATGCCTAGTTGGAATTGCTAATGCTGCATGCCAGCGATTCCGGGAATTGGCATGGCTGGCCCAAAGCGGTGAAAGCGACGCGCTTGACCTCCATGGTCACCTTGCTGCCGGGATCGACAAAGGCGCCCATCCAGTTGGCCAGCTTGTCGCTGCCCCAGAGGCTGAAGAAGATTTTCTGCGAATGCTTCGGCAACTCGTCGGGGTTGGTCACCTCATGGACGAGCTTGCCGTTGACGTACCAGCGCAGCCGGTCCTTCTCCCAGACGAAGCCATAATCGTTGAAGCCCTTGTCGGCGCCGCCTTCGACGTCGACAAGCTTGCCGTTCTTCGGCTTGCCCTGAATGTAGCTGTTGACCTGCACCTTGGACGGATCCTTGGTGAGGACCTCGAAGTCGATCTCGTCCCAAGGCTGTTTGTCCTGCGGGCCGATATAGGAGAAGAAGGCGGCGTTGAGGCCGGAGCCGGTGCCGGTCTTCATCCGTGCCTCATAGACGCCGTAGCCGTAGCGCTGCTTGGTCTGGATCTCGGCGCAGGCGAACTCGCGGTCCTTCAGCTTGCGCTTTTCGAAGCCCAGCGAAAGCACGCCGTCGGAAAGCCGCACGAGATCCTTCGACCACGTGCAGTTCTGATGGGCGCCATTGGTCCAGCCGTCCGAGACGAACCAGCGGGACTGATTGAAATTCGAGAAATTGTCGACGAAGGACGGCGCGCTTTGCAGCTCTTGCTGCGCCGCTTGCGCATGCGCGGGATGCGGGCTCGCCGCAAGGGCCGCAGCGACCGCAAACAGGGCGCCGACCACGCCAAGCCTCAGGCTGGTTAATCCGCTCCCTGGCGCCTGCGATACCTCGCAAGCCGCCTCGGTGGAGGTGTTGTCCGGATCTGCGTTCATAACAAACTCACCTTGTGTTGTCCGCCCAACCCAAAGTCATCCTCGGTTCGCATGAGCGACCCGCTTCCGATCTTCCGCCCTGTGAACTCCTCTAATGTCCTGTAACGTCTCGTACCATGACGGCGCCTGACGCGCCGTCAGCCTCTTGCCGTCGCCTGCGCAGCAGACCGCTCGGCACCATCCTCGACGATCGCGTCGAGCGAATGACGCAGTTCCTTCACCAGGCCTTTCTGGCGAACGAGCTCCGCAATGCGCCGCTCGCAGTTCAGGATCGACTTGGTCATCGCGGCGACATCCGATCCCTTGCTGGCCGACGCCGAACCATTCTCCATCGCCTCGACCAGAAAGGCGGCGTTGGCAGCCGTCGACTTATAACGATTCTCCAGTCCGGTTTTCTCCGCCTCGATCTCGGCCGCGATCTGGTCGAACAGCTTCGCCAGCCGGTCGAAACGCTGGAGATCGGTCTGCCGGTCGCGAGCCGGATCCCGGGATCTGAAGCTAAAAATCGAAGCCATCCTATCGGCCTTTCGAAATTGCTGCATTGCAACATAGACTGCCATTCCGGCAGCGACTAGGCAACATCATAGTTTCCGGAATGCGATTTTTTGAGGGACGGCGGCTTCCGGGACAATGCACGATCACGCGCTTGCGGCGCTGGTTGCCGCCATCAGGAAGCGCGTCGGCGGCATCTGCTGCCGCGCAACAATCCCCGTGCGGCGGAACAGCGCGTCGAGCTTGTCGGTGGCGACGCCGCGCACGATCGGGATCAGATTCGATTGGCTTGCGAAAGCGTAGGCCGCGGCCGATGCCAGCCCACGCTCGGCCTTCACATCAAGGAAGTTGCGCAGCCGGTATTTGTCGCGGACATGGCGCTCATGGCGCCGCAACGCGGCCTTCGAGCGCTCCGGAAGGCTGTCTATCTGGAGCAGCGCCAGATCGGCATCGGCAAGGCGCTTCAAATCCTGCGTCCTGTGGCGGCCGCTCAGCGAATCGGCGCGCACGATCGCGCCATAGCCGCAGGATTTGATGATCTTGAACCGAGCCCCGTAAGCGACAGCGCGCGCGTAGAGTTCGTAGTCCTCGCCAAGCCTGAGGTTCTCGTCGTAGCTCAACCCATGCCGCTCGAGGAAAGCCCGGCTGATCACCGGCTTGAGGAAACCGAGCTCGCCGCGCCGCACACGGCGGCGCGAGATGTTGCCGTCGATGAAGCGCTCGAAATCGAGAAATTCCGGCTCGGCCGCGAAAGGCGGGGCTGCGACCTTGGCGAGGTCGGTCGCGGCATCGTCGCGGATCAGCATGATGTTGTCGGCAGCGAAATCCCAGTCGGTGCTGGCGAAAAGCCGGCGGAAGCGGCCTTCGAGGAAGAAATCGTCGGCGTCGAGAATGCTGATGAAGGGCGATTTGGAGGCCTGGATGGCGGCGTTGCGCGCGGCGGAAGGACCGCGATTGACGTCGAAGCGAATGACGGCAAGCCGGCCGCTGCCGTCGTCGGCGGCCAAAGCCACATCCCGGGTATCATCGGTGGAGGCGTCGTCGACCACGATGACTTCGGCGACTTCGGCCTCGCGCAGCGCCGAAGCGATGGCGCCGGGAATGGTGCGCGCCGCATTGCGCGCGGCGATGATGACGCAGACTCCCGAGGTCGTTATGGGCGTCGTCACGGGCATGGGCTCACCTTTCGCTTGCATGATTGGCCGCCCCGCCCACGATTCTGATCATTTCGCTCCGCGCCGGCCCGGCCGTGGCCGGGCGCTCGAAGATGCGCCGGCTGAGGTCGGCGGAGGCCGCCCAGCCGGCTTCAGCCAGGTAGCGGACCGGCTCGCGGCCGCAGAGTTCCCACAGCACATGGCGGCGCTGCGGCCAGCGCAGGGACGCGAGCCACGGCGCCATGACCATGTGGAAGAGGTCGGCGTTGTCGATGCGGGCCAGCATGCGGGTGGCGCGATCCGAAAGCAGCGTGCCGTCGCCGCCGAGTAGCACGTCGGCGGCGCGCAATCCCAAGAGCAGCGTATCCGCCAGGCCCTGTTCGGCGGCGTGGTCGAGCACCCTCCGCTGCTCGGCTTCGCTCAGGCGGCTGACGCTGGCCCTGACGTCACAGACATAGCCGGCGCAGGGCTCGCGGTTGAAAAAGGCCTTGGCGACGCTGATCGAGGACAAAAGCAAGGTGTCGGCGGCCGAGATGATCGGCATGGCGGCGCCGGCCAACTCGACTTCGCGCTTGCGGCGCAGGAAGCCGTCGGTGTCGCGCGGGCTGGGCGAACCCGGCTGCTGCAGCCGGTGGTGGAGGTCGACTGTCGAGGCCCTCGCGCCGTCTTCGCGCACCATATGCTGCTCACCGAGGAAGCGCACCCACCAGACCGAACGCGACTTGCCGGCAACCTCGTAGCCCATCGTGCGCAACGCATCGCGGGCCTTGGCGAAACCGGTCGGCGAAACCAGTATGTCGACGTCGCCGGATGGCTTCATGAAGTGGTCGCCATAAAGCAGATGCTGCTGGAGCGGCCCCTTGAGGAAGACGAAATCGACCTGCCTGTCGCGCAGCACACGAGCGATGGCCACCGAATCGCCAATGCAGGCGACATTCATCGACATGGTACGCCGGCGGTAGCTGTCGAGCCAGCCAGGCAACTCCGCAGGCGCGGTATTCGCGGGCGCCCGCGCGAGCGCCTTGAGCAGGAAGACGGCGACCTTATTCAGCCTGGCGATGTCGGCGACGTTGGTTGCCAAAATTGGGGCCGCCGGGACCGGGGTGGCCGACACCGTCGGCGCGGGCACATCGACCCGGCCATCCGTGATGTTGGCTCGTGGCGCGAAAAACAGCCTCAGGCAGGCCTGCACATAAGCGACTTCATCGGCGCAGCCGGCGGCGCGCAGCCTTTCATAGGAGCCATCCTGCACCGCCATGCCCGATGTCGTTCTCCGCAAAATGCCGCCCAAAGGGTTTATACTGCACCTGCGAAGAAAAGCATCGGAAAAATTGACGCGCTCACGCCAAAAGCGGCTGAGGTCGCCTCCTGACCGCAACCCCAGCGTTTAAAATCGCTTCACGTTCAATCACTTTTGAAGACAATTCCGGGGGCGTCCCGGCTGGCCGGAAAATGACGATTTTTTGTGACAAATTCTTCGCAATTGCGAGATGTCTTTTTCGCCTGAAAAATTATCGCAGATAAATCAACCGCTTATCTAAACGACACGGACCTACGGTTGAATTCCTGGATGGGTGAGGTTTAGGATGACGCTGCCTAGGCCTTGATTAACAACGGATACGAGCGCAACCAAGAATTGATTAATGCTTGGTAAATCAAGCTTGACTCATGGATGTTGCCATGCAGCAATTGCGCTGCAGCATAGCGATATGTTGGCGGCATTCTGCAGCCGCTTCCAGTCCTTAATTGGAGAGTACAATGGAACAGAATGTTGAAAAGCATGAGTATGAAACCCCCAGCCTGACGGTTCACGGTTCGATTGAAACTATCACGCAGGGCGGTGCAGGCACGACGGCGCTCGACGCGAGCTTTCCCGCGCACACGCCGGTCGGCGAGCTGACTTTCTCTTAAAACTCACACAGGTGTCCGGGTGTCTGAGTTGGGGCTCCGGATGCTCTCCAACAGGTGAGCCGGGGGGCGTTGTCCCCCGGATTCCTGCCGCGGATCGCAGGCAACCGATCCCGGTGGAAGCCAAAGGGCGCGACGGGCCAGCAACGAGGTTTTAGGATGCACTGGAACCCTTCGGACCATGACCGCGTCGTCGCGACGAACGAGGCGGTGGCTTGTGAATTCGGCGCCGGACTGGCGCTGCTCCACCTCAAATCCAATGTCTATTACAGCCTGAACGGCGTCGGCGCCTTCATCTGGGAGCAGATCCAGGAGCCGCGATCCATGCTCGATATCCGCAGCGCCGTGCTTGCGCGCTACAATGTCGATGCCGAACGCTGCAGGGCCGATGTCGAAGGCTTGCTCAAGGGGCTGAGCGAAGCAGGGCTTGCGAGGCTCCACAATGAGGAACTGGTCTAGGCTCCGCTCGCTGAGCGCCTGGGAAATGCTGTTTCTGGCGCGCTGCCTGATGGTGGTGAGCGTTGTGCGGCTCGCGCTGACGCTGTCCTCCTATAACCGTGTCCGTAGCCTGGTGACGGGAATGCACGCCAGACGCGACGCCAGCGTCGCCGACCTGCGGCGTGTCGCATGGGGCGTCGCCGCCGCGGCGCGGCTCGTGCCGGGCGCCAGCTGCCTGACCCAAGCGCTGGCCGGACAATATCTGCTCGCCCGCCAGGGCAGCGCATCGAAAATCAGCATCGGCATCGAACGAGGGACCGGCAGCGAGCTCAAGGCGCATGCCTGGTTGATGAGCGGCAACCACATCGTGCTTGGCGGCTCGATCAAAGGATTTGCCCATCTGGTCGACCATAGGTCGTGAGCGATGAGCGGCGTCGCTGGAATCGTGCTCAGCGATAATGGCCGGCCCGCCGCGGCCGGCGATATCCAAGAGATGCTTTCGCGCATGCGCCACCGCGCCCGCGACGGCAGCTCATGGTGGGCGGACGGCAGCGTCGCGCTCGGCCACGCCTGGCTCGACACGACCGGCGAGGAGGGCCCCGGCCCGCTGACGATGGCCGGCGGCAAGCTCGCCATCACCGCCGACTGCCGGCTGGACAATCGCGACGAGCTTCTGGCGCGGCTCGGCATGCGGGACCGGTCGGTCGCCGACGCTGTGCTCATCATGCGCGCCTACCTTAAATGGGGCGAGGCCTGCCCGACCTATCTGCAGGGCGATTTCGCCTTCGCGATATGGGATGGCGAGGGCCGGGCGCTGTTTTGCGCGCGCGACCATTTCGGCGTCAAACCTTTCTACTATCATTCGACCGGCAGGCGCTTCGCCTTCGCCTCGGAGATCGGGCCGATCCTTGCGCTGGACGATGTCGGCAGGCGGCTCAGCGAACACCAGATTTCCGGCTTCCTGGCCGGCTTGACGGACGATCCGCAGGCCACGCTCTACGCCGAAATCTTCCGCCTGCCGGCGCGGCACAGCATGACCGTCACCGACCGCCGGGTGGTGCTGCAGCGCTACTGGCAGATCGAGCCGTCGCAGAGGCCGCCACGCCCGGACGCGGCTGAGGAATTCCGGCATCTCTTCGCGCAATCGGTGGAGAACCGCATGCGCGGCACGCCGGCCGTCGGCGCGATGCTGAGCGGCGGGCTCGATTCCTCCTCGATCGCTTGCGTCGCCGGTCTTCGCGCGGCGGCGAGGCGCAACCCGAGGCTCAAGACCTTCTCGCTGGTGTTCGACAGAGGCTCGTCGATGGACGAGAAGCCTTTCATCGATGCGGTGCTCGACGACAATCCGCTCGACGCCACGCTGATTGCGGTGAGCAATTACGCGCCCTTCGCCGAGTTCGAGCGTATCCTGGAGGAACAGGAAGGCACGTTCCTGGCGCCCGGTCTGTCATTGACCCGCGAGCTTTACCGCACCGCGGGCGCAAAGGGCGTCAAGGTGCTTCTCGACGGGCATGGCGGCGACGAGGTCGTCTCGCAGGGCCATGGGCACCTTCACGAACTCGCCAATGCCGGCCGTTGGCTCGAGCTGTGGCGCGAATTGCACAGCGCCGCCAACACCTATGGCGAGGGCATGTTCTCCCTCTATTTCAAGTTCCTGACCATTTATGGACCGGCCTGGCGGATCGCCCGGATGAGATCGATGGCCAGACGCCTTGTCGGCAAGGTGCGGCAGAGGCCGGCATCGGCGCCGCGCGCCTGGGCGGGCCTGGTCAATCCGGACCTTGCCAGGCGCACCGATCTTGCCGAGCGGTTTCATCGCAGCGGCTACATGCCCGCCGCCGTGAGCGCCAGCGAAGCGCTGACGCATCGCTGGCTGCTGTCTACCGGGCTGGTGCCGCACGCCTTCGAAGTGCTCGACAAGGCCGCCGCCAATTCCGGCGTCGAGCCCCGCTATCCGTTCTGGGACAAGCCGCTCGTCGAGTTCTGCCTGGCGCTGCCCGGCGAGGAAAAGCTCAGGGACGGTTTTGGCCGCCACGTGCTGCGCCGGGCCATGCAAGGCGTTCTGCCGCCGGCCGTGCAATGGCGGCGCGACAAGATCGATTTCACCGCCAACCTGGTCAAGGGCATGCTCGGCAACCACCGCGAGCTTCTGGACAGGCTGCTGATAGCGGACGGCGAGCGGATCGCGCCCTATGTCAATCTGCCTGAAGTGAACGCCGTCTATGAGCGCCTGCTCAGCCAGCCCGAGCAGGCAAGGCTGCCCGACGTCCAGCATGTCTGGCGTTCGGTTTCGCTATCGCTGTGGCTGCGGCAAGTCCAAGGAAGCCCCGCATGAATCTTCCGATCGCTTCCCTTGCGCGACCGGGGCCCGCCACCGGGACAATGGCGCGGGGCGGACGTGTCCGCCATTTCTACAAGGCCTACGGGCTGATCGTCAGCTCGGACGTGGCCTTGCCGGAACTGACGCCGACGGCGCCGGCGACGCCGGACCTGGAGATCGCGGTCGGGCCGATCGACTTTCCCGACGGCGCATCGCATGGCGCCACGGGCTTTCGGTTCGAGGCGACGCGCCAATATCTTTCCTGGCAGGCGGTCGGCACCTTCATGATCAGCGACGGCAGGCGGATCGATGTCGATCCGGCGCCGGGGATCGACGATCCGCTGCTTGCCTTTCCGCTGCTCGGGCCGGTTATGGCTCTTGCCCTGCATCGGCGCGGGCTGCTCGTCCTGCATGCCAGCGCCATTGCCGTCGGCGGCAAGAGCGTGATCTTCATGGGCGACAAGGGCGCCGGCAAATCGACGACGGCGGGCGCGATGATCCGTGCCGGCCATCGGCTGATCACCGACGACGTCGTCGCGCTGGATTTGTCCGACCCTGGACGACCGATGATCCTGCCCGGATTTCCGCAGCTCAAGCTGGCCGCGGATGCGGCCGGCGCCATTCGCCTCGAGCAGGCGGAAGTGCGCCCGCAGGTGCATCCGCAAATCGACAAGGCGCAGCACCGGCTGCACGACGGATTTGCCACTGAGGCGGTGCCGGTATCGCGCATCTATGTGCTCGAGCGCGGCGAACGCGCGGCGATCTCGCAGCTTGCCGGTGTCGCCGCGCTGCCGGCGATCATCAAATTCTCATACATCACGCGCTTCGGCCGGCAGGCGTTGACCGGCGATCTCGCCGCCACGCATCTCAGCCAATGCGCTGAGATCGCCGGGCTGATCGGCGTCAACCGCCTCGAAGTGCCGGCCGGACTCGCCAGGCTCGATGAAGCGGTTGCCGCGATCGAAACAGACCTGGCGTCTGGAACAAGGTGAGCCAGGGCATGGGCTGGTCCTCGAAGTTTTGCCTGTCGCTTTTGCGCGATGTCGCCGGTTTCGGCGCCATGGTGGCGCATGTCGGCGGACGGCGCACGGCGACGGCGCTTGCCTTCCTGATCCTGGGGAGCCTCACCGAAGGCATTTCGATCCTGCTGCTCGTTCCGCTGCTGCGCCTGATCGGCAAGCCCGACCAGGACTATGCGGTGCGGGTGCCGGAGGCCTTGCATCGGCTGGTGCCCGGCGGAACGCTGTCGCTCGCGAGCGTGCTCTCACTGCTCGTCGCGCTGGTGGCGCTGCAAGCGATGTTCAACCGCTTCAAGTCGGTCTACATGGCGCGGTTGCTCTATGACTTCGTCAACCGCGTGCGCATGAACCTGTTCGAGAGCATCGGCAAGGCGCGCTGGGGCGTTTTCACCCGCATCCGCAGCTCCGATCTGGACCATGCGCTGAACGGCGACGTCGACCGGGTGCAGGTTGCGGCCTTCTCGCTGCTGATGCTGACTCAAGCCACACTGCTCCTGGCCGGCTATCTCATTGTCTCGCTGTTCATCTCGCCGGTGATGACGTGCTTCGCCATCCTTGTCGGTCTGGTGCTGCTGGTTGCGCTGCAGCCGTTCCGGGCGCGCGCCAGCGCCTATGGCCGCACGCTGACCGGCAATCGCCAGGACCAATACCGCACGGTCTCCGAGTTCCTCGGCGGCATCAAGGTCGCCAAGAGCCTGAACGTCGAGGCAAGCTATTTTGCCGAGCTCGGCGCGACGCTGGACAGGATGAAGGCCGACAACATCGCCTTCGTCCGCAACAGCTCGCTCGGCACCGCTCTGTTCCAGGTTACGAGCGTGATCGGGCTGAGCCTCTTCATCTATATCGCGCTGGTTCGCTTCCACCTGTCGCTGGCCGAGATCGTCGTGCTGCTGCTGGTCTTCATGCGGGTCGCGCCGCGCTTCATGGACATGCAGCTTCAGACCCAACAAGTGCTGATCAACCTGCCGGCCTATGCTTCGATGCAAAGCCTCCAGGCTCGCTTCGATGCCGAGCGCGAGCCGGAAGAGAACGTGACCGAACAAGGCGCAAAACTGTCGCTTGAGACCGGCCTCAACATCCGCGATGTGGCGTTCGCCTATGGCGAGGGCGGCGGCAAACCGGTGGTCAGCGACATCACCTTCGGCCTGCCGGCCGGCAAGGTGACGGCGCTGATCGGCCCTTCGGGTTCCGGCAAGAGCACGATCGCCGACATGCTGCTTGGGCTGCTTGAACCCACCCAAGGACGTATTCTGGCCGACGGCGTGGAGATCACAGCGCAGAATCGCAGGGCCTGGCGCGATCAGGTCGCCTATGTGCCGCAGGATGTGTTCCTGCTGCACGACACGATCGCCGCCAATCTGCGCCTTGCGGCGCCTGAGGCCAGCGACGAAGAATTGTGGGCGGCCCTGCGAAACGCCCATGCGGCCGATTTCGTGGAGCGGCTGGACTCGCGGCTCGATACGGTGGTGGGCGACCGCGGCGTCCGCCTTTCCGGCGGAGAGCGGCAGCGCATCGCATTGGCGCGTGCGCTGCTGCGCAAACCCTCGCTGCTCATCCTCGACGAGGCGACAAGCGCGCTCGACTGGCAGAATCAGTCGCTGATCGCCCAATCGATCGAGGCGCTGCGCGGCCGGATGACGATTTTGACCATCGCGCACCGGCCGTCGATGATCGCCTTCGCCGACTGGGTCGTGGCCATCGAGAACGGACGCATCGTCGAGGTCGGACAATATCGGCGGTTGAGGGCGAAAGCCGGCAGCCGGCTTGCAAGGATGCTGTCCGGCGAGCAGGCGGAGCGCGAAAGCGCGCCACCGATCGCGGCCGGGCTGACCTCCGCGCCGGTCGAACGTTCAGTGGAGGCTGCGTCTGGCGCTTAGCTTTTCGCCTTCAGCGACCTTGCTCAGGATCGGGCCGCGGTCCGCCTCGCGGGTCTTGTCGGCCGATGTCGGCCTGGCTCCCCCGATCATGGCAAAGACCAGAAGGAAATAGCCAGCCTGGATAATGACGGCGCAGACGATGGTGCGAAGCAGGATGGTTCCCGCCGACGCGCCATCGAAATAGGACCAGCCGATGACGATCGCGAGCGCGAAGATCATACCGACGATGAATTTCGGCAAAGACATGATCGCCGCCCTCTCAACCGAGACGAGCATGCAGAAGCTGCGACTTACCCACCCGCGTAACTCCCCGTTGCGCCAAAGAGCTCTTTCTGGCTGCCCAATCCGGCCGGTTGCTTCCGACCTTCCTTACCCGTGCAGACTATGACAGGAACAATTTGCGACTCTATTAAGGCCGGCCTGCCGGAGCAAGGCCGTGCAGGTATGGTTTCCAACGATTTTACGAGATCGACTCTGCCATGCTGCGCCGCACACTCTGGCTCCGAGAGCTATTCAATGAGACGTCTGCCGCTTCAGTCAAACTCATGACTTTGATTAGTATTTTATGTGAATAACTTACCATTGCGAGTGCTTCCAGCGGCCTGCAACCGCGTTTCTTCTGCAGCAAAGAATGCACTGTCCAAAAATGGCCCGAAAATCGGACTACATTTTCCTGGTTTTCTCTCACCTTGTCATAAACGCGCCACAAAGGTGAAAATTTGGGCAAGGCAGGTTTATTATTTAGTCAATTCATGACGTGAACATTTCAACGCGATGGGAAATTGTGTGTTGCGCTGCAGCATTTTTTTGGTATCTTGCCGTAAACCATCCGTTCAACGTATGGAGCTTCTGCATGAGGGACGTCGCCAAGTCGGCAAATGCGAGTTTTGCGCAGGCCGGCGTTGATTTTCCACCCCCCATCGGCGGTCTGCTCAAACGCAGTTTCGATGTCGTTGGTTCCCTGGCTGGGCTGATCCTGCTGAGCCCGCTCTTCCTGATGGTCGCGCTGCTGGTCAAGCTTTCGGATAATGGTCCGATCTTCTATGGCCACAAGCGTATCGGCCGCGGCGGCAGGATTTTCTCCTGCCTCAAATTCCGCACCATGGTGCCGGATGGCGAGCGCGTGCTCGCTGCGTATCTGGCGGCCAATCCGGAAGCCAACGCCGAATGGATAGCGACGCGCAAGCTGAAGAACGATCCGCGCGTCACCCGCGTCGGCCAGGTGCTTCGCAAGCTCAGCCTCGATGAGCTGCCGCAGATCCTCAACATCCTGCAGGGCGACATGAGTCTTGTCGGCCCGCGCCCGGTCGTGCGCGACGAATTGGAAATCTACGGCAGCGCGGCGGTCTATTACCTGAAATCGCGCCCTGGTCTCACCGGGTTGTGGCAGGTGAGCGGCCGCAACGACGTATCCTACGACACGCGCGTCGCCTTCGATCGCCATTATGTCGAGAACTGGTCGTTGTCCGGGGATATTCGCATCATCTTCAAGACTGTCCCTGCCGTGTGGATGTCACGCGGCAGCTATTGACCGACGGGCCTGCTCCGCCAGATTCGGGGTAGGCATCCGGCAGTGATCTCATCGGGCGGATGGGGCCAAAGCGAATCGGAAAACGTATTTGACAAAAGACCTCTTCGGACTGCCCTTCGCATGCAGTCTCATATCCAGGACCACAGCCCGCTTCGGCGGCGTCTTGCTTGCTGCGTTGCTGGTCATGCCGCAGGTCGCTGCCGCCAGCGACTATCGGCTTGGACCGCTGGACAAGCTCAACATCCGGGTCGCCGAATGGCAGACCGTCGACGGCACGTTCCGCGATTGGTCGGCCGTCAATGGCGAGTATTCGGTCGGCCCGGGCGGGATGCTCTCGGTGCCGTTCGTCGGCGACATGCAGGCCGCCGGCAAGACGACGGCCGAGATCGCTTCAGCGATCGGGCTCGCCCTGCAACGAAAGCTGGCGCTGCCCGACAAGCCGGAAGCCTCGGTCGAGATGGCGCAGTTCCGGCCGTTCTACATTTCAGGCGAAGTCCAGAACCCCGGGCAGTTTCCCTTCGTGCCCGATCTGACCGTGCTCAAGGCAATCAGCATTGCTGGCGGTATCCGGCGCAATGCCGACTATGGTCCGCAGCTCGAAAAGGATCTGATTACCGCCAAGGGCAGCTATGAGATCTATGACGACCAGCGCTTGCGGCTGATGGTCAAGCGAGCCCGCATCGACGCCGACCTCGCCGGGAAGACGACTTTCGAGGTGCCTCAGGAAATTCAAGGCGATCCGAGATTGCCGACCATCGTCGCCGACGAAACGGCGATCCTGGTCTCCGACCAGAAATCGCTGAAGCTGAAGCTCGACGCACTCGACGACCTGAAGGGTGTTCTGCAGTCGGAAATCGAATCGCTGCAAAAGAAGATCGCCAACCAGCAGAAGCAGGTCGATCTGGCCTCGAAGCAGGCCGACAGCATCGGTCCGCTGGCGCAGAAGGGCCTGGTCGCCAATGCGCGCCTGCTTTCCTCGCAGCAGTCGGTCACCGACCTGCAGGGCAAGATCCTGGATTATGAGACGGCGATCCTCACCGCCAAGCAGTCGATCAGCAAGGCGGAGCAGGACGCTATCGATGCCCGCAACACACTGAGTTCGAGCCTCACCGCCGATCGGCAGCAAACGGAAGCGAACCTTAATGAGGCGGCCTTGAGGGTCGGCATGCAGAAAGGCCTAATCGCACAGGCATCGGATCCGGCAACGGCTGCCGCCTACACCGGCAATGAAGAGCCAGCCCTGCTCTATTCGCTGGTGCGCGTCGTCGACGGCAAGACCAGCGAGGTCGAAGCCAAGGAAGACACGCCTATCCTGCCGGGCGACGTAATCAAGGTGAAGCTGGCGCCGACGGCCAGCCAATAGCGCCGCCGGCCCGGGTTTGTCCGAAGCGAACCGGGACGAAGGCGGGAGGGACAAGCCAGGCTCGTTCGCGCGCAGCGCGGGCG
The DNA here is from genome assembly GCF_020165255.1 of Mesorhizobium sp. CA12. Lineage (NCBI taxonomy): Bacteria > Pseudomonadati > Pseudomonadota > Alphaproteobacteria > Hyphomicrobiales > Phyllobacteriaceae > Mesorhizobium > Mesorhizobium sp. CA12. Next base: position 252,742 of record NZ_JAIUHT010000008.1, on the reverse strand, counting down.
AGCGATCTGTTTGGACCGCTTGAAGGCATAACATGCAGCCCGCAGCCCAGCGTCACGTGTATCTGAACCTCGACGCCATCCGCGGCGTGGCGGCGATCAGCGTCATGCTCTACCATTTCTCGCCATTCCTCGCCGACGGCAAGGTGCTGCCGTCGAGCTATCTCGCGGTCGATCTGTTCTTCCTGCTCAGCGGCTTCGTCATCGCGCATGCCTATGACCGCAAGATCGAAACCGGCATGGGCTTCGGCACTTTCGTGGCCATCCGCCTGATCCGGCTCTATCCGCTCTATCTAGCCGGCACGCTGCTCGGCTTCTTCTATTTGCTGGTCAAGAACAGACTGATGCCGGCGGAATATATGCCGCTGTCCGAGATCGGCATGCAGCTGACAACCGGCATGCTGTTCATACCGCTGGTCAGCGACGCCTATCATACGATCTTTCCTCTCAACCCGGCATCGTGGTCGCTGTTCTTCGAGCTCATCGTCAACATCGCCTATGTCGCTGTCTTCGTGCTCTTGTCGCGGCGGGTGCTGACGGGGATCGTCGGCGCCAGCCTCGTGCTGCTCGTCGTCGCCTCGGTTTTCGCCGGCACGCTCGATTTCGGCATGACCGGGAAGACCATCGTCAGCGGGCTGCCACGCGTAACCTTCTCGTTCTTCCTTGGCGTGCTGCTCTGCCGATCGATGGCGCGCTGGCAGGGCAGCTTCGGCTTCCTGCGGCGCGGCTTCTGGGTCGAGGGCGCGATCCTGCTCACGCTTGCCGTCTTCGCCATCGCCCCGGCTGCCGGCGCCGCGCGCGTTGCCTACGACCTCTGCGCCATCGTCATCGTCTTCCCGATCATGGTGATGACCGGCGCGGTGGCGCCGACCGCGCCGCGACTGTCAGGCGTCTATGGCTGGCTCGGGCGGATTTCCTACCCGATCTACATCATCCACACGCCGATGCTGATGATCATCGCCGGGGCCGGCAAGGCCTTCTCGATCGATCCGTTCGCGCATCATCCCTTGTTCGGCATCGTGATGGCGGCGATGGTTGTCGTCATCGCCGACATCGCCACGCGCGTCTATGATGAGCCGGTGCGGCGCTTCCTGCAGCGGCAGATGCAGCGCGCCCGGGCCGTGGCTTAGCGCGGGACAAAAAGGCCGGTATGAAGATTCCGAAATCCATCCTGATCGATCCCGATCGCAACGAGACCTACGGCATTTTCGCCGTCGCGGTTTCCACGCTCGCCTTCGCCTACTCGCCCAATTTCGGCCAGATCCTGATCCTCGCCTACTACGCCGTCTGGCTGCCACTGCTGTTCGTCGACTACCGGCGCTTCACCTGGAAACTCTCCAGCGCCTGGCTACCCATTCTGCTTGCGGCCTATGTCTGCCTCTCGGTGTTCTGGTCGCAGGCGGCGGGCATCAGCGCGCGCGCGGCGGTGCAATATTCCTCGCACATCGTCTGCGCCTATGTCGCGGCGCGCACCATCAGCGTGCGCACGCTGGTGGTCGGCTCGCTGATCGGCATCTTCTTCGTGCTGCTCTATTCACTCGGAGTCGGTGGTTACGCGCTCGACACGATCGACGGCACGGTCAATTTCGTCGGCGCCTTCGGTTCCAAGAACCAGGTCGGCTTCTTCGCTTCGCTCGGCATCTTTTTCTGCCTGGCGTTCCTTGTCTTCTACCGGCGCAACTGGCTGGGCTTCGTCTGGACCGCGCCGATCATGCTTTTGTCGGTCTATATGCTGGCAATCGCCCATTCGGCGACGTCGGTGGCCTCGCTGCCGGCGGTGATCGGCATCGTGATGCTGCTCACCATGACCAAGGTGCTGTCGCGACGCTATCGCCGGGTGCTGTTCGTCGTCGGCGCCGGGGCGCTGGTGACGGGCGTGGTGGCAGCGCTCAACCTCGGGCTGCTGGATGTCGTGCTCGGCATCTTCGGCAAGGATTCGACGCTCACCGGCCGCACCTATCTGTGGGAACAGGGCTGGAAAGCAGCGCAGCAGCGTCCGCTGCTCGGCTATGGCTATGCCGCCTATTGGGTGCAGGGTTTTGCCGATCCGGAGCGGCTGTGGGCGGAATTCTATATCTCGACGCGTTCCGGCTTCCACTTCCACAACACCTATGTCGAGACGCTGGTCGAAATCGGCTTCATCGGCGTCACCTTGCTGGCGCTGGTCATCCTGCGCGCCTTCTACGGCCATGTATCGAAGGTGGTGTTCGGCGGGTGGAGTGCCGATTCGGTGGTGCTTGCCGGCGCGACCGGGCTGATGCTGATCCGCTCCTTCTTCGAGGTCGAGATGCTCGGCCCCTATTTCATGGCGTCCTTCATCGTCTATTATGGCCTGTTCAAGCTGAACCCATTGCCGGCTTTCCGGCGCCGCCAGATGGCCGTTGCCGCCGAGGACGAGAGGCCGGCCATCGGCCGCATGCCGGCGCCGACCTGAGGGCTTTTGGCGTGCTCGCCAACGATCTGGGGATCAAGCCGTCGCCGGTCGTTGGTCCCTTCGACGGGTGCTGGATGTTGCGGCGTGGCCGCAATGTCGGTCGGTTTGTTGAAGCAGCGCGTCCAGAACAGGATCAGCGGAGTATCAAACGACATCGGACCCTTCCGCTCTGGCAAGGCGCCGTCTTACCCTTATCGCGGCAATCGCGAAAGAACCACGCGGTCCGTACTCACCCATGCAGCTCCCTTGCAATCGCCGGCCCGATCGTGAAGCCGGAGAAGGTCGCCTCAAAGCCTTCGCGCTGCGGCGAGCAGCACATCATGCCGACATCGACCGATTTCGAGATGGGGAAATAGGCCAGGCGCACCGGTTTCCAGTGGCCGTCCGAGGCGTCCAGATACTGGATGCGGATCGCCTCGGCGTGGCGGGTCAGGCGGATCCTGACGCCATCCTTGCCGGCGGCAATGGCGACCAGCGACCAATCGGAGGTGTCGTTGGTGACCACGACGGAGAAGTATGCCAGCCCGTCGGTGTATTCGATGCCGGCCTTGATCCAGTGCGTTTCGCTCAGGCGCAGCATCAGCCCCGCCTGATCGTAGAGCACCTTGTAGTCACCCCTGACGGTGACTTCGGCGCTGAAATCACCCTCGACGGAACGGTAGAGGAAATGGCCGTTGTCACGCCAGAAGCCGTAGAAGGTCTCGCGCCAGAAGTCGGTGTGCTTGCCTGTTCGGACGGTGAGCGTGCCGTCCTCGACCGTGTGGTGCGGCGGCGGGTTGAGCCATGTCATGTCGGCCACGCTCATCGATCTCCTCCCGGATTGGACTAGTGCGTTTCACCGTTTCATGGAAACGGCGAAACGCCCTATCTCCTTGTTTTTGCGCAATTCCGGACGGAAAACCGCCAACGCTTTTTCTGGAATTGCTCTAGCCGGCGAATGTATAGGCGGTCTTCACCGTGGTGTAGAACTCCATCGCGTAACGGCCTTGTTCGCGCGGGCCGTAGCTCGAGCCTTTGCGGCCGCCGAACGGCACGTGGAAATCGACGCCGGCCGTCGGCAGGTTGACCATCACCATGCCGGCCTCGGAATTGCGCTTGAAATGCGTCGCGTGCTTCAGGCTGGTGGTGCAGATGCCGGAGGTGAGACCGAACGGCGTGTCGTTGGCGACAGCCAGCGCTTCGTCATAGTCCTTGACGCGGATGACATTGGCGACGGGGCCGAAAATCTCCTCGCGCGAGATGCGCATCGCGTTGGTCGAGCCGACAAACAGCGCAGGCTGCAGATAAAAGCCAGGCGCGCCGCGCTCAAGCCGGTCACCGCCGAAGGCGAGCTCGGCGCCTTCCTGGCGGCCGATGGCGATGTAATCCTCGTCCTGCTTGAGCTGGTTCTGGTCGACGACAGGACCGATCTGGGTCTTGGCATCGAGCGCATCGCCGATGACGAGCTTGTCCAGCCGCTCCTTGATCGCGTCGACAAAACGGTCGTGGATGCCGTCGGTGACGATCAGGCGCGAGGACGCCGTGCAGCGCTGTCCGGTCGAGAAATAAGCGCCGTTGACCGCGCAGTCGACGGCCACCGCGAGATCGGCGTCGTCGAGCACGACGAGCGGATTCTTGCCGCCCATTTCGAGCTGGAATTTGCGCATGTGCTCCACACTTGCCGCGGCGACGCGCTTGCCGGTCCCGACCGAGCCTGTGAAGGAGATGGCGTTGACATCGGGATTGTCGAGCATCGCCTGGCCGACCACCGATCCCTTGCCCATGACGAGGTTGAGCACGCCCTTGGGCAGGCCGGCGCGGTGCAGGATATCGACGATGGTCCAGGCGCTTTCAGGAACCAGCTCGGCCGGCTTGAAGACGATCGTGTTGCCGTAGGCCAGCGCCGGCGCGATCTTCCAGGCGGGGATGGCGATGGGGAAATTCCACGGCGTGATGATGCCGACGACGCCGACGCCTTCGCGCGTCATCTCGACGCCGACGCCAGGCCGAACGCTCGGCACCATCTCGCCCGACAGACGCAGCGTCTCACCGGCGAAGAAGTCGAATATCTGCGCGGCGCGGATCGTCTCGCCGACGCCCTCTGCCAGCGTCTTGCCTTCCTCGCGCGCGAGCGACCGGCCGATCTCGTCCTTGCGTGCCATGATCTCGTCGGAGGTTTTCTTCAGCACGGCATGGCGGGCAAGAGGCCCGGAGCGCGACCAGGCGGGGAAGGCCGCCTTGGCGGCGGCGATAGCCTGCTTGGCTTGCTCAGGCCCGGCCGAAGCATATTCGCCGACGACGTCGTTGGTGTTCGACGGGTTGATGTTGCGTGAGCCGGCCTCGCCAAGCCACTCGCCGTCGATCAGGTTCTTACGCAGCACGGTCATTGTCTTGTTCCTTGAAGCTGGGGTAGCGGCAGTCCGTCGGCCGGTCAATTGTCGGACAAATGATATAATGATTGTCCCGCGGAAGGTCTACCGGCCTTCTGCAACAAACCTAGGGCTTTGCCGCGTCAGGTCGAGAACGACCAGAACAGACAGGCGAGCGTTACCGCGCCGAAGGCGACGAAGAACAGGCTTCTGAGCAGGATGTTGCGGCGAAGCTCGTTCATGGTGAGATGCGCCGCAACGATCACTGCCACGAACAGGAAACGCCAGTTGAAAAGCGCCCAGAGCACCTCGTGCTGGCCGAAGGCCCATCTGGCGATCAGCGAGCCGACGATGGTCGCGAACAATACGATCGTCGCCCAGAAGATCGCATCGGCCGCATGGGTCAGCACGACGCCGGCGGCGCGGATGGGCAGGATCATCATCAGCATGGCAGCGAAGAAATAGACGGCGGCGATCGCCAGGAATGAGCCGGCGTCGGCGATGCCGTCGAGACGCTTCACGCCGAACGCGCCATAGGGATAGCCGTGCCTCGCCACGGCCAATGACAGCGCCATCAGCAAAGCGCTCAAAACCGTGACCAGTGCGAATGTGCCGAGGGCCTTGCTCATGCCTTTTCCTGTCGAGACGAATCAACAGGAGTCTAGCAGAGCATGGCCCTCGAAAGCCGCAATTCACTGCTCGACATTCTCGAAGACGTCAGGGCCTTTGCGAAGCCGAGACGAGATCGGCCTTGCGCCGGGCCGTCTCCAGGCCGACCGCGATGAAGCGGCGCGCATGACGAGCAAGCTCCATATTGTCGGTCCACAGATTGCGCCAGATCGCCGTCTTCCGCGACAGATTCTCGTCGACGATCTCGGACGAGAAGGATTCGAAGCTGAGATCGTCGCTGTAGCCGATCGCCGCCAGCGCATCGAAGATCGCCGAGAAATCGATGCTGCCGGTGCCCAGAAAGCCGCGATGGCTCTCGCCGATATGGACATAACCGATCTTCCTCGCGGCATGGCGGATGGCCAGGCCGACATCGGCCTCCTCGATGTTCATGTGGAAGGTGTCGAGGTGCAGGAAGATGTTGTCGGAGCCGGTGTCTTCGATAAAAGCTAGTCCTTGCGCGGCGGTGTTGAGCAGGTTGCTTTCGAAGCGGTTGACGATTTCGAGATTGAGCGTCACGCCGGCGGCCTTGGCCGTTTCCGCAACCCCGGCAAGTGTAGCGGCGCTGCGGTTCCACTGATCGCGCGTCGGCGGTTCGGTTTGCAGGCCGTGACTTGCCGAGAGAATGCCGCCGATCTTTTGGCCGCCGAGATCGCGCGTGAGGGCGACGGTGCGGTTCAGGATCTCGACGCCGCGCGCGGCGACCGCCTTGTCTGGGCTGGAGATGTCGCCGTCGGCAGGCAGGCCAATGCTGATCGCTACGCCCAGGCCGAGATCGGTGATGCTTTTGGCCAGCCTGCCGATATCGACATCCGCCGGATCGAGATAGGAGAATTCGATCAGGTCGAAGCCGGCTTCCTTCGTGTTGGCCAGCGTGCGTTCGAGATCCGCCTGCGCCGAACTCGCAGACCAGACGAAAGAATGGATACCAATGCGCGACATGATCGTCTCCGTCCGATGAATGAGGCGCGGCCGGACCGATCCGGCCGCGCCAGCCTTGGGAGCAGGCTTTTTAGCGGGCCGCCGTCCAGCCCTTGTAGTCCTTCAGGTTCTCGGCGGTAATCAGCTTCGGATCGAGCAGCACGGTCGGCTCGGCCGGCTTCTTGCCGGCAAGCACATCTGCCGCCATCGTCAGCGACTGGCCGGCCATGACATAGGGATCCTGCGAGGCCGAGGCCTTGATCAGCGAGGTGCCGGACGCGAACTCCTTCTCAATGTCCGGGGCGCCGTCGACCGCGGTGATGATGAATTCCGAGCGATTGAGCTGCTTGGCGGCGAGCTGCGCGCCGATCGCCGTAGGATCGTTGATGGCGAACACCGCGTCGATCTTGTCGAAGCGGGTGAGCAGCGACTGGAACACTTTCAGGCCGCCGTCGCGCGATCCCTCGGCGTTCTGGTCGTCGGACAGGATTTTGATGTCGGCGTGCTGCGAAAGAACGTTCTTGCAGCCCTTGACGCGCTCCAGGATCGACGACGAGGCCGGGCCGTTGAGGATGACGTAGTTGCCTTTGCCGCCGGTGTGATCGACCAGATACTGGCAGGCCTCCTCTCCGGCCTTGACGTTGTTGGTCATCACGGTGACGTCGGCGCCCGGCGCCGAGACGTCGAAGGCAGCGACGACGATGCCAGCCGCCTGCGCCTTCTTGACCGCGGGCGCGATCGCCTTGGCATCGACGGCATTGAGCATGATGACATCGACGCCGGCGGCGATGAAGGAATCGATCTGCGAGACCTGCTTGTTGAGGTCGTAGTCGGCCGACACCGACGTCACCTCGACCTTCGGATTGATCTTCTTGGCCGCGTCCTCGATGCCCTTGATGGTGGCGACGAAGAACGGGTTGCCGAGCAGGCCGACCGAGATGCCGACTTTGTTGAGGTCTTTGGCCGATGCCGGCGCGATGGCGAGGGCCGCGAGGGCTGCGCCGCAGAGCAGTTTGGCGATAGTCTTCATTTACTTGCTTCCTCCGATTGCCCCGCGCCTCTCACGGTGCGTTACACACAATCCGGCCCGTCTAGGCCGGCGACCGAGGTCAATCACGTTCTTGCTCCGGCCTGCAACCGGTAACGGTCGAGGGCGACCGCCACGATGATGACCAATCCCTTGATGATGTACTGCCAGATGTCCGAGACACCGGCCAAAATGAGCCCGTTGGAGAGCACGGCGATGATCAGCCCGCCGATCAGCGTGCCCCAAATCGAGCCGACGCCGCCGACGAAGCTGGTGCCGCCGAGAATGACGGCGGCGATGGCGTCGAGCTCGTAGGACTGGCCTAGCTGCAGGCCATTGGCGGCGTAGAGTCTCGCCGCCGACATGACGCCGCCGAGGCCCGCGAGCAGGCCCGACACGCCATAGACGAAGAGCAGCACCAGCGGCACCTTGATGCCGGTGAGGCGCGCCGCCTCGGCATTGCCGCCCACGGCATAGATCCAGGTGCCGAGCACGGTGCGTTTGAGCACCAGCCAGGACAGCACCACCACGGTCAGCGCGATGATGACAAGCCAGGGAATGCCGAACAGTGAGCCATTGCCGATGAAGTCGAAAGGCAGGTCGGAATTGAAGACTGTCGTATCCTCGCCGAGCAGGCGGGCGACGCCGCGCACGGCGGTCAGCGAGCCCAGCGTGACAATGAAGGGCGGCAGCTTGATGTAGGCGACAAGCAGCCCGTTGATGACGCCGAAGCCGAGGCCGAGCAAAATGGCGGCCGGAATGCCGAGCATGCCCCAGTCCGGCACCAGCGACACCAGCACAGCGACCATCGCCGAGGCCGCGAGGATCGAGCCGACGGATAGGTCGATGCCGCCGGTGAGGATGACGAAGGTCATGCCCGCGGCCAGCACGATATTGATCGACGACTGCTGGCTGACGATGAGCAGGTTGGTGCCGGTAAGGAAGCGCGGGTTGATGAACTGGAAGCCGACAGCAAGCAGCACCAGAACCGGCAGCATGCCGAGCGCGGCGAAGGCCGTGCGCAGCCGTCGGCTCCTGACCGCTGCCTGATCCGCCGCTTTCGCCACTGTTGAGCTGTCGGTCATCTTGTCGGTCCTTTCTTGGCCGCCCCCGTCGCAAGTTCCATGATTTCTTCCTGACGCAGCGGCCTACCCTCCGACGCCGTCACCTCGCCGGCGATGGCGCCGTCGCGCATCACGAGCACGCGGTCGGCCACCCCGATTACTTCGGGCAGTTCGCTGGAGATCATGAGAATGGCGATGCCCCGGCCGGCAAGACTGTCAATCAACCGATAGATCTCCGACTTGGCGCCGACGTCGACGCCGCGCGTCGGCTCGTCGAGGATGACGACCCTGGGCTCGGTCTCGAGCAGGCGGGCAAGCAGCACCTTCTGCTGGTTGCCGCCCGACAGTGAGCCGGCATTGGCCTGCGCCGAGCGCGTGCGGATCGAGAGATCGGCGATGGCCTTGGCGGCACGCCGCTCGGCGGCGGTGAAATCACGAAAACCGCCGGCGCGCGCGTCTTTCGCAAGCACACCCATATTGATGTTGTCGGCGATCGACATGTCGAGAAACAGCCCGAGCTCCTTGCGGTCCTCGGTGAGGTAAGCAATGCCGGCCTCCAGCGCCTCGCGTGGCGAAGCGATGGCAATCGGCTTGCCGTCGAGCTCCAGCTCGCCCGCGCTGCGGCGGTCGGCCCCGAAGATCAGCCTCGCGAGTTCGGTGCGGCCGGAACCAACCAGCCCCGCCAACGCCAGCACCTCCCCGTGGTAAAGATCGAACGAGCAGTCCTTCAGCAATCCGCCGTCCGACATGCCGCGCACCGACAGCGCTACCGGGCGCTGGCTGTCCGGCGGCCGGTGATCCTTCTTGTAGAAGGCCGAGAGATCGCGGCCGACCATCATCGAGACCAGGCGCGATGCATTGAGATCGGCGCGTTCCAGCGTGCCGACATAGCCGCTGTCGCGCAGCACGCTGACGCGGTCGGCGAGCTGGTAGACCTCCTCCATGCGGTGGCTGATGTAGATGATGGCAATGCCTTGCGCCTTCAGCGCCCCGATCACCTCGAACAGCCGGTCGGTTTCGCGCGAGGTCAGCGAGGTGGTCGGCTCGTCCATGACGATGATGCGGGCGCTGGTCGACAGCGCGCGGGCGATCTCGACCAGCTGGCGCTCGCCCAGTGACAGGCTAGAGACCAAGGCGCGCGCCGAAAAGGAGACGCCGAGCCGCTCGATGATTTCCCTGGCGCGACGGTTGCACTGGTCGCGGTCGACGATGCCGAACCTACGCGGCTCGTTGCCGAGGAAGATGTTCTGCGCCACAGTCAGGTTCGGCGCCAGCGACAGCTCCTGGTAGATAACCGCGATGCCCTGGGCGCGAGCCTTGATCGGATCGCCGCTGGCGACCGGCGCACCTTCGATCAGGATCTCGCCGCCGGCATCCGGCCGATAGGCGCCGGACAGCACCTTCATCAGCGTCGACTTGCCGGCGCCGTTCTCGCCCATCAGCGCATGCAGTTCGCCGGCATTGACGGTGAGCGATACGTCGTGCAGGGCCCGGACGGGACCGAAAGTCTTGGAGATGTGGCGCATCTCCAGCACCGGCCTTTGCGACGCCTCGACGCGGGCGGCGGCGCTCATTGCGCACCTCCTGCCGCCGCGCCGGCGATGTGGCGTCCGGCAATAAGGCCGCGCCAGTCGTCGCGGTAGCGATCCAGGCCTTTGAAGTCCGCGGCGCGTACCGGCTCCGGCCTATCGGCGGCGAATTCGCGGCCGATGCTCTCGAAGGCGAGAGCCGCGGCGCCCGTGGCGCTGCCTTCCAGCGTGGCCCCCTGCAGGAAGGATTGGCCGGGCCGCAGCGCCGCCAGGAGGCCGGCAAGCATCCCATCCGCATTCAGTCCGCCATCGACGATGACGGTGCCTGCCGAACGGATCAGGTCGAGCGAGAGATCGATCATCAGCGCCACATAAAGCAGCGCCACGGCGGCGCGCTCCCCAGCACCGGAAACGGGCCCGAGGATCTCGCCCGTCCGGCCCGGCAGCGGTCCGCCCGGGGCAAAGCTCGGCACGGCCATCGTGCCGGCGTCGATCGCCCGCTGTATGGCGGCCGGGGCGATCGCGCCTTGCCAGTTGCCGCTGATCACGGCGAATTCGCGCCCGCCCATGAAGCGGATCGTAGGCACCGGGCCGCCATCGACATCGACATTGGCCAGCATGTCGCGCTCGCGGTCGAGCGCCTCGAACGGACAGTCAGGGTTGAGAACGATCACCCAGGTGCCCGTCGACACCACGGTGAGCGGCCCGAGGTCCTGCCGACGATAGGCATGGAGCGCGGCATTGCTATCATGAACGCCGTTGTGAATGGCGACCGGTCTGCCCGCCCGGCCAAAGCGCCGCTCGCCAATGACGCCGCCGGCGTGCGCGAAGGCGGGCATGCGGCCCCGCCAGCCCTCGGCATCGACCAGCGAGGAGAAGTCACGCTTGCTCGGTGCCCACAGATGCGAGTGGCAGCCGAGATAGGAGACTTCCGAAACGGCGTGGCCGCCGAAGCGCCAGCTCCAATATTGCGGATAGCCGAGAATCGCCTTCGCCGCCGAGAACGCGCCGGGCTCCACTTCTTTCAGCCACAGCATGTGGCGGCCATAGTTGAAGCCGAGCGGCAGGCGCGGCGAGAAGGTCTCGGCGAAATCGGGAATGCGCCGATCGATCCGCGCGGCGATCTCGGCGGGCGGCTCCTGCTCATAGTCTAGGATCGGATGCGTCAGCGCCGTATCGTCGACCAGCGCGAAGGTGCAGCCGTGGCCCGACACCATCAGACCTTCGATGCCGTGGGCATCAGCGGCCTCGTTGACGGCGTCCAGCGCCCAGTTATGCAGCGCCGTTTCGTCAAGCACGCTGAGCCCGCTTTTGCGTATCCAGTCGGGTTTCGTGCGCCGTTCGTCGAGGATGCGCCCGTCCTGGTCGAAGACGAACAGCTTCGAATTGGTCTTGCCGAAATCGAGCACCGCCACCTTCACTGGACGGCTCCCGAAGGCGAGGCGATACGCACGGTGACACCGGCATCTTCCAGCATGCGCGCATCGGCGTCGGACAGGCCGTCATCGGTCACCAGCGAGCCGATGCGCGACAGCGGCAGCGCGACATTGCGGGCGTGGATCGACAGCTTCCGGCTGTCCGCCAGCACGACGATCTGGTCGGCGCAAAGGCTGAGATCGATAATCGAGCGCACCAGCAGCGGATGCGATTCCAGCACGCCCTCATGGCCGAGGCCCTGCGCGCCGAGAAAGAACTTCGAGGCATAAAACGGCACGGCCTGGGTGAGCGAATGGATGATGCCGGGCTCGCGGTGCAGATCGCCGCCGGCGATGGTCAGGCTGCAATGGCCATGATCGCTGAGATAGGCGGCGAGCGGCATGGAATTGGTGAAGAGGCGAATGTTGCGGTCGGCAAGCTTGACGCCGAGATGGAAGCAGGTCGAGCCGCCATGGACGATGACCGCATCGCCGTCCCGCACCATGGTGGCGGCTACAGCGGCGATTTGCCGTTTGGCATCGACCGCCAGGTCACGGTTCTCGTCATAGGGCCTCGCATAGGCGATGCCGGCATGCGAGGCGCCGTCGAGCGCCGAGATGCCGCCATAGACCTTCCTGGCTTCGCCGGCCTCGTCGATCTTGTCGATGTCGCGCCTGACCGTCGCCGCCGACACGCCAAGCCGCTCCTGCAGTTCACGCACCGAAGCGAACGGCCGGTCCCGCAATAGCTCGACGATCTGACGCTGGCGGCCGGAGTCGCTCAACTCTTCCTCCCGACAATGCCATTTTGCATGACAATTGATGCAACTTACTCAACATCAGTCGGATTGCAAGCCCGTTTTGACGATAATAGATCACTGTTGACGTAGATCGCTCGCATCTGCGATATCAGCACCAATCATTCTCCTGTAATGGGAGATCGTGCGAGACCGACGAGCCGTTGGAGGAAGATCGCAATGGCGACCACAGTTGATGCGCAGGAGCTGGCAGCCTTGCGGACACTTTCGGCAGCCATCGGCGACGATCCGCACCTGATACAGGCAGCCGGCGGCAACACATCGCTGAAGGCAGGGGACACGCTGTGGATCAAGGCCTCCGGCACCTGGTTGAGGGACGCGCTGACCGACGACATCATGGTACCGGTCGCGATGGGTCCGCTCGTCGAGGCCCTCGAACGGCGCGATCCGAGCGCCGACAAGCCGCAAGCCTTTGCCATCGATGCCCTCAATCCGCGCGGCTTGCGCCCTTCGATCGAGACCACCGTTCACGCGCTGATGCCGCAGCGAGTGGTGCTGCATGTCCACTGCGTCGAGACAATCTCACTCGCCGTTCAGGCCGATTGCGAGATCGAGGCCGGGCGGCGTCTCCAGGGCATCGCGTGGGCTTATGTCCCCTATCGCCGGCCGGGCCTGCCGCTTGCCCAGGGCATTGCCGAGCGTCTCCGGCAGGGGGTCGACGTGCTGATCCTCGGCAATCACGGACTGGTCGTCGCAGCGGAGACCGTGGCCGAGGCGGAGCGTCTGCTGCACCGGGTGAGATCGCTTTTGGCCCGCCCGGCGCGGCAGACACCGATCCCGGATATAGTGGCGCTGGCGGCACTTGCCGGCGGCAGCGGTTACCGATTGCCGGCGGATATCGAGGCGCATGCGGTGGCGCTCGATGCGGACAGCCGCCGCATCGCCGAAGCCGGCAGCCTCTACCCTGACCACGTCATCTTCCTTGGCCGGGGCTCCGTGGTGGCAAGGCCTGGCGAGAAGGTCGCCGACGTCGTCGCGCGGCTGGGCACGAACCCCGTTGCGGTCCTCTTTCCGGGCGCCGGCGTGCTGATGCGCGGCGACGCCAGCTCCGGCGCGGACGCGATGCAGCGCTGCCTCGCCGACGTGACCGCGCGGATCAACATCGCGGCGAAATTGAACTATCTCACCGCCGCCGAAAATGACGAGCTGGTCAACTGGGATGCCGAGCAGTATCGCCAGAGACTCAACGCCGCGGGTTAGGCGAATGGCGCCGCTTGCATTAGGCATCGACATCGGCACGTCCGGATCGCGCGCCGTCGCGATGCGTCCTGATTTCTCCATCGCCGCGAGCGCCACCATGCCACTCGAGCGCTTCGGCGCGAACGGCCGCGATCCCGCAGTTTGGTGGGCCGCGATCGGGGCGACATTGCAGGAGCTCCTCTCGCAAATCGACCGCGGAGCGGTGCGGGCGATCGCCGTCGACGGCACGTCCGGCACCCTGCTGCCGATCGACGGCGCCGGACAGCCATTGGCCGAGCCGCTGATGTACAACGACAAGGTTCCGGATGCGGCCATCCTCGCCGTGATCGCCGGCACGGCGCCGGAGGCAAGTGCTGCGCATGGGGCGACCTCCGGTCTCGCCAAGGCGCTCTGGTTCCAGCGCCTGCCTGGCATCCACGCCGTGCTGCACCAGGCCGACTGGATTGCCGGGCAATTCTCGGCCCGCTTCGACATCAGCGACGAGAACAACAGCCTGAAGACCGGCTACGATGCCGAGGCGCGCCGCTGGCCGGAATGGATCGCGGCGACCGGCATGCGCGTGGAGCTTCTGCCCACCATTGTCAAGCCGGGTAGCGTGACCGGCAGGCTTACGGCCGCCGCCGCCGACCTGTTCGGGTTGCCGCGCGATGTCGCGGTGGTCGCCGGCACCACGGACGGCTGCGCCTCTTTCTTGGCGACGGGCGCGGCGGCCGCGGGCGACGGCGTCACCGCTCTCGGATCGTCGCTGACCATCAAGATCCTGTCCGACCGGCCGATCTCGGCGCCGCGCTACGGCATATACAGCCACCGGCTCGGCGATGCCTGGCTCGCGGGCGGCGCGTCGAACACCGGCGGCAAGGTGCTCGCCCAGCATTTTTCGCTCGCGCGCATCGTCGAACTCAGCGCCGCAATCGATCCCGCGACAGAGACCGGCCTCGACTATTATCCGCTCGGTTCGGCCGGCGAACGTTTTCCTGTCACCGATCCAACGCTCCAGCCGCGCCTGCTGCCCCGACCGGAATCGGACGCCGACTATCTCAAGGCGATGCTGGAAGGCATCGCGGCCATCGAGGCGCTCGGCTACCAGAGGCTCGCCGAACTCGGCGCGCCGAAGCTCACCTCGGTTCGAAGCGTCGGCGGCGGCGCCGCCAATGCCGCCTGGACCGCGATCCGACGGCGCAAGCTCAGTGTCGATTTTCTGCCGGCGCTCTCCGATGAGGCTGCGGCTGGCACGGCGCGGCTGGCGCTGATGGGCGCAAAGGAGGCGGGGCTGCTGCTGTGAGCGCGAAGCACGCCGTGCATCTCGACGGGATCGCAGCGCTCGCCGAACGCTACGAAGTGTTCCTGCTCGACCAGTTCGGCGTGCTGCATGGCGGACAACAGCCTTATCCCGGCGCGGTCGAAGCCCTGTCGGCGCTGAAGCGCGCCGGCAAGACCGTGGTGCTGATCTCGAATTCCGGCAAGCGGGCGGAGCCAAACGAAGGGCGGCTGCTGAAGCTTGGTTTCGAAGCGGGAAGCTGGGATCATTTCGTCTCATCCGGCGAGGTGGCTTGGCGCATCTTCCGAAACATGGCGGACTCGGGCGCGCTGCGGGCTGGCACGAGATGCCTGCTGATCAGCCGCGACGAGGACCGTTCGGCGATCGAGGGCCTGCCACTCGTTCTGACCGAGCGCGGCGATGACGCCGATCTGGTGCTGATCGCGGCCAGTGAAGGCGACCGGTACGACCTCGACCACTACCGAAGACTTCTCGGCCCGGCGGCGGCGCGGAAGGTGCCGTGCTTCTGCACCAACCCCGATCGGATCATGCTGACCGTGGTCGGACCGCGCTTCGGCGCCGGCGAGATCGCCGATCTTTACGAACAGCTCGGCGGCAGCGTCACCCGTATCGGCAAGCCCTATCCGGCGATCTACGAAGCTGCGCTGGCGCTTGCGGGACATCCGGCACTCAGCGATGTGATCTGTGTCGGTGACAGTGTCGAGCACGATATAGCCGGCGGCAACGCGGCCGGCGTGTCGACCGCGCTGGTGATGACGGGAATATTGGCCGACAGGAGCGACCTGACGGGGCTGTTCGCAGACCTTGGCGCGTGGCCTGACTACACTCTGGGCGCTTTCCGCTGGCGCTGATCCGCGGACCTATCCAATCCGGTTTCCGCTCTTCGGATCAAACAGATGCAGCGCAGCCGGATCGGCGCCGAGGCGGATGGTGTCGCCCGACCTCACATCGCTGCGGCCCATGACGAAGACGCAGACCTGCTGGTTGGCCAGCCTGGCATAGAACTGCGTCGACAGGCCGAGCGGCTCGACCACCTCGACCTCGGCCTTCAGCGCGCCGTCGTCCACGAGCTTGATGTGCTCTGGCCGCAGTCCGATGGTGAGGTCATCGCCGTCGCTGATCGGCAGGCCATCCGGCAGCCGCAGCTTCTGGCCATCGGCGAGCACGGCATCCGCCTTGCCACCCTTGGCGACCTTAGCCGGCAAGAAGTTCATGCCCGGCGAGCCGATGAAGCCGGCGACGAAGGTGTTGACCGGACGGTCGTAAAGCTCCAGCGGGCGGCCGACCTGCTGCACATAGCCGTCATGCATGACGACGATGCGGTCGGCCATGGTCATGGCCTCGACCTGGTCATGGGTGACATAGACCGAAGTGGTCTTGAGCTGCTGGTGCAGCGCCTTGATCTCGGCACGCATATGGACGCGCAATTTGGCGTCGAGGTTGGAGAGCGGCTCGTCGAACAGGAACACTTTGGGGTCGCGCACGATGGCGCGGCCCATGGCGACGCGCTGGCGCTGGCCACCGGAAAGCTGGCGCGGCAGTCGGCCGAGATAGGCGTCGAGGCCGAGCCGCTTGGCGGCAGCACCTACCCTGCCGTCGATCGTCGTCTTCTCGGCCTTCTTCAAAAGCAGGCTGAAGCCCATGTTGGAAGAGACATCCATATGCGGGTAGAGCGCGTAGGACTGGAACACCATGGCGATGTCCCGGTCCTTCGGCGCGACGTCGTTGACCAGCCGCTCGCCGATGTGGATCTCGCCGCCGGTAACTTCCTCCAGGCCGGCGATCATGCGCAGCAGCGTGGACTTGCCGCAGCCGGACGGGCCGACCAGCACGACGAATTCGCCATCGGCGATCTCGAGATCGACGCCGTGCAGGATGCGCAGCGCGCCGTAATCCTTCTCGACGTTTTGCAGCGTGACGGAAGCCATCTTTTATCCTTTGACCGCACCGGCGGTGAGGCCGGTGACGAGATAGCGTTGCAGGAAAGCGAAGAAGACGCAGACCGGGATCAGCGCCAGGATGGAGGCCGCCATCATCTGCCCCCAGTCGACGGCGAACTTGCCGATGAAGGTGAGCAGGCCGACGGCAAAGGTCTTCTGCTCGTCGCTGGAAATCAACATCAGCGCGAACAGCAACTCGCTCCAGGCGGCGGTAAAGACGAAGCCCAGCGTCGCGCCCATGCCGGGCAAGGTCAGCGGCACGATCACCCGGCGCATCGCCTGAGCGCGGGTGCAGCCGTCAATCATCGCCGCTTCCTCCAGGTCTTTCGGGATGCCGTCGAAGAAGGACTGCATCAGGAAGGTTGCGAAGGCGGTGTTGAAGGCGGTGTAGATGATGATCAGGCCGATCAGGCTGTTGGTCAGGCCGAGATCGCCCATGATGCGGTAGATCGGCGGGATGACCATGACCAGCGGGAAGGTCTGGGTGAGCAGCAACAGGATCGCCAAAGTCGCCTTGCCGCGGAAAGTGAAGCGCGACATGGCATAGCCGGCAAGCGTGGCGATGACGGTGACAAAGGCGGCCGTTGATACCGAGACGATGACGCTGTTGAGGAAATAGCGCGGAAAGTCGGAGGCCTCGAGCACGGTGGCGAAGTTCTGAAAAGTCGTCTGCGACGGCCAGAAGGTGATGCCTTCGGAATAGAGCAGGCGTTCGGGCGTCACCGAGATCTTCAGCGTCCAGAAGATCGGAAACAGCGCGAAGATCACGTAGGCCGCGATAGCGCCGTAGAGACCGATGCCGCCGAAAATGCGCGAGGAGGTGGAGCGACCGGCGATCATCAGACGTGCCTCACGAGGGTGCGGCGGATGGCGATCAGGCCGATGGCGTAGGCGATCAGCAGCACCAGAAGCAGCACCGCAACCGCCGAAGCGTAGCCTTTGTCCAGCGACTTGAAGGCGCTGACATAGATGTAGACCGGCACCGTGCTGGTCGAGCCGGCCGGCCCGCCCTCGGTCATGACGAAGATCAGGTCGGCGAAGGTGGCGATCCAGATGGTGCGCAGCATGACGGTGATGACGATGGTCGGCGCCAGGAAGGGCAGCGTCACCTTGGTGAAGCGCTGCCAGGGCGAAGCGCCGTCGATGGCCGCCGCTTCATGCAACTCGGAGGGGATCGACTTCAGCGCCGCCAGCAGCGTGATGGCGAAAAACGGGATGCCGAACCAGATGTTGGCGACGATCGGCCCCCACATGGCGGTGGCAGGATCGGACAACACGTTGGTCGGCTCCGCCTTCAGGCCAAGCGCGAAGAGCCAATGCGGCAGCGGCCCGATGATCGGGTTGAACAGCCAGGCCCAGGTGAGGCCTGAGAGAAAGGACGGCACCGCCCAGGGCAGGAATACCACCGCTTGGACGACCTTGCGGCCGTAGAAGGGCTTGTCGAGCAGCAGCGCGAGACCCAGGCCAAGGAAGAACTGGAAGAGCAGGCTGGCAACCGTCCACCACAACGTGTTGATCAGCGCCTGGCCGAGCACCTGGTCGGAGAGCATCGCCTGGTATTGGGCAAGGCCGACATATTGCGACTTGAAGGCCGAGAATTTGCGGAAGGAGTAGCTGATGCCGATGATCAGCGGCACCAAAAGCACCAGGACCAGTAGGACGATGGCCGGCGAAAGATAGAGCCACGGCTCGATCGCGGCCTTGCTCAGCCGTTGCTTTCGCGGCCGGGCGGCGGATCGGATTTCGGAGACGGCGTAGGTCATACGTTTCGGCTCTACGGTGGTGAGTGGGTGCCGGGGACGGCGACAGCGTCCTTCTGCCCGTTCAACGGGGAGAAGATGCCGGCAGGCAGATGAGGGGCGGAGCCAGCCACTCAGAAGTCAGCGCCGCCCCTCATCCATCACTTCGTGACACCTTCTCCCCGTAGAACGGGGAGAAGGAAATGGCCTGCGCTCACTTCTTGTTTTTTGCCAGCCAGTCCTGCTGTTCCTTGGTCAGGAACTTGGCCCATTCGTCGGCCACGTCCTTGGCCTGCTTCTGGCCGAGCAGCACTTCCTGAAAATTCTTGATCGCCACCTGGTCGACGAAGTTGCCGAGGTTTTCCAGATGCGTTGGCGGCGTCACCATTTCGTACTTGGAGCTGTCGTTGAGCTCGGTAAACCAGCCCTTGAACTGCTCGGTCTTGAAATGCGCGTCCTGGTCGGCGCCGTTGTGGATCGGCACGACGCCCACTTCCTTGGCCCATTCCAGATTGTCCTTGGGCGACAGAAGCGTCGCCATCAGCTTCCAGGCCTCGTCCTTGTGCTGGGAATTGGCGAACATGGCCCAGCCGGCATAGCCCAGCGTCGGATAGGACTTGCCGCTCGGGCCCACGGGGAGCGGCGCGACGGCGAAATCGTCGGCGCTCATCTTGTCTGCGATGCCGAGCAGCGCGTCCGGATCCTGGTTCAGCATGGCGCAGGTGCCGGAGTAGAAGCCGGTCACCGTCTCGTTGAAGCCCCAGCTCACCGAATCTTTCGGCGCCAGACCGTTCTTGTACATGTCGGCCAGCATCTGCAGGCCCTTGACCGAGCCTTCGTCATTGATGGTCGAGACGCCATCGTCGGTGAAATAGCCGCCCTTGCCGTCGGCGATGTTCATGAACATGTGCATGCCGTTGAAAGCGCCCGGGCCGCCGCGCAAGCAGTAGCCGTATTTGCCGGGGATGGCGGAGATCTTCTTGGAGAAGGAGACGAACTCGTCGAGGTTTTCCGGCGGACCGTCGAGACCGGCTTCCTTGAACAGCTTCTTGTTCCAGAACAGCGCGTTCACATAATAGCCATAGGGTATCATGAACTGCGTGTTGTTGACGGTCGAGCCGAACTGCTTGGCGCGGTCGCCAAGCGTCTTGGCGTCGGGCCACTTGGCCATGTAAGGGCCGAGATCCTCAAGCTGCCCGTTGTTGGCATAGAGGCCCATCCAGCGCTCGGGCATTTCGACCACATCGGGCGTGTCGCCGGCCTGCACCATGGTGAGGAACTTCTCGAAGGCCTGGCCCCAGGGCAGCGAGACCACCTCCACCTTGATGCCCGGGTTCGCCGTCTCGAATTCGGCAATCTGCTTCTTCAGGAATTCGGTGCGCGGCGGGCTGGTGATGACCTCGACCAGCTTGATGGTGGTATCGGCCAGCGCGCCGCTGGCGGAAATCGCCAGGCCGGCCACGGCGGCAAACATGAAGCTCAGTTTTTTCATCTTCGGGACTCCCATTTTGGACGACTATTTTTTTGATTTGTCGAAGGCTTGGGCGATGTCGGCCCAGAGGTCCTCGACATTTTCCAATCCGACATTGAAGCGGATGGTTCGGGGGCTGACGCCGAAGCGCGCCATCGAATTGATGCCCGGCGTCTGCTCGAGCGAGGCTTTTGCCGGCACGACCAGGCTTTCATGGCCGCCCCAGCTGACGCCGATGCGGAAATATTTCAGGGCGTCGACGAAGGCCGGGATGTCGACATCCTCGGTGACCTCGAAGGAGAACAGCCCAGCATAGCCGGCTAAAGTCTTCTTGCCGGGGTGGTTGGAATAAGCGGGGTGGTTGACCCGCTCGACCTTGCCATGCGCCTTCAGCCGCTCGGCAATGATGAGCCCGCTCTTCATGTGGTGCGGCAGGCGCAGCGGCAGCGTGCGCAGGCCGCGCAGCAACAGCCAGCCTTCGAAGGGCGACAGCTTGCCGCCGAGCTGCGAATAGGTCTGCTCGTTGATGTGCTTGATGTGGGCGGCCGAGCCGGCCACCACACCGGCGACGGTGTCGCTGTGGCCGCTCAGATATTTCGATGCCGAATGCAGCACCAGGTCGACTCCATGCGAAATCGGCTTCTGGAAGACGGGGGTCGCCCAGGAATTGTCGATGGTGGTGACGATGCCCTGCTCCTTCGCCAGTCGCGTCAGATGCTCCAGGTCCTGTAGCTCGAACATCATCGAGGTCGGGCTTTCGAGGTAGAGCAGCTTGGCGCCGGGAAGTGCCGCGGCAACCGCGTCGGGATCCGAGCCGTCGACATAATCGACCTTGATGTGCAGGCGCGGGAACAGCCGCTCGAACAGGCGGTAGGCGTCGCCATAGCAGTTGCGCACCGCAACCATGCGCTCGCCGGCGCCGACAAAGGCGAGCACCGTGGCGCTGATGGCCGCCATGCCGCTGGAAAAGCCGCGCGCGGCCTCCGCGCCTTCGAGCGCGGCGACACGCGCTTCGAATTCCATCACCGTCGGGTTGTCGCCGCGCGAATAGATCGGCTGCTTTCGCCGCCCGGCGAAGGTGTCGGCCATGTCGGCATAATTGGCGAAGGTGAACAGCGAGGTCTGGTAGATCGGCGGCACCACCGCACCGTCGGGAAACGGATCGTCATGCGCCAGCAGCGTCGCCGCCTCGCCGAGATAGTCGCTGGCCATCGAGGCCGGGTCGAAAGTACTGGGCTGCTCGTTCATCTGCGGTCCGAAAGTTTGAGGTTGGCAGCGCCGCGCTTCAAATCGTCCTCGACGGTGGCGATGAGTTTTAGCGCCTCGGCGCGAGCGCCATCGGGGTCACGCGCGGCGATGCAATTGAAGATGGTCCGGTGATAAGGAAAACTGGCATGGCCGAAGTCGCGCACGCCGAGAGGATGCTCCCAGAAGCGGTGGAACAGCTCGTACATGGCGGCGATGATCTGCTCGAATAGCGGATTGCCGGAAGCGCGGAAAATCGCCTGGTGGAATTCCCAATCCTCGTCCGAGGACATCCCGGCGCGGGTCTGGAAGGCCTCTTCCATGAGGTCGAGCTTGCGCTCGATCTCGGCGAGTTCAGCTTTGCCGGCACGAATGGCGCAGAGGGCGGCGGCCTCCGCTTCCAGCGCGCGCCGGATCTCAAGCGTCGACATCAGGCCGGCGAAATCATTGCCACCGGCTAGTGTCAGCGGCATGTGCAGCATATCGGGCGAGACGGCGGCCTTGAGGTAGGTGCCCGAACCCTGCCGCCGCTCGACAAGGCCGAGGCCTTCCCAGCGCGTCAGCGCCTCACGCACCGTGTTGCGGCTGACCTTGAGGCGTTCGGCGAGGATGCGCTCCGTCGGCAGCTTCTCGCCGGGACCCAGAGCCTCCTGCCGCACGAATCCCGCCAGGGCCTTCAACACCGCGTCGTCGCGCGCCGTCGTCTGGATGGGGGGTAGGAAATCGGTCACGCCGGCTGGGCCTAAAAGTGGTTCAATGGTCCAACCAATTTCTGCACATGCGGAAAGATGAGTCAACAACCGAAACCAAGCCCGACGCCGAATGGCGGGTTTTCCGGTCACAAGGCGGAATGGTAAGTCGGCAAATCGTCCTTACAACGTCGCCGGCAAAGGTCCGATGGCGGCAAGACCGGCTTCTGTCAGTGCATAGACGCCGCGCTCGGCCCTGGCAAACCAGCCATAGTAATTGTGCAAAAGGATGCTGGCGGCGCGCGGCGAAAGGGTTTTGAGGTCGCGCGGCCGTTTCGGGCCGTCGACCATCGCGGCGGCGCAGGCGAGCGCCTCCTGGCGATAAGCGGTCATGATCGGCTTCTTGCGCGTGCTGCCGCCGATGGACGGATCACCCTTGCGGCGGTGATGCTCCTCGACTAGGCGTGAGCGCCGCCTGGGATCCCGGCGCGGCGGCAAGGCGGCCGGACTGAGCAGCAGCTCCACCTCGCCCTTCTTGCCGACGCCTAGCAGGCCGAAGCCGAGGCGGCGGCAGAGCGCGCGGAAGCGGCGGTCATGCTCGCGGCCCTTGCCGCGCGCCGACATATAGGAGGCAAGCCACACCTCGTCGCAGGCCGCCGCGCGGTCGACGGCTTGCAGGACGAGCTCGAGGTTGAACTGCAGCTTCAACTCGCAGATGACGACAACCGGCGGCTCGCCGGCACGCACGCCGACCACGTCGCAGCCGCCGATCTCGCCCTTGACGGCGAAATCCAGGCTCTCGAGGAACCGCTTCACCGGCTCGTAGAGGGAAGTCTCCTGCATTCGGCAGGCATAGCCGATTCGCAGCGGTCCAGTCGCGCGGGCGTAGTAACAGTTTGCAGCGTCACCTTTCAGGGCCGATGCAGGTAGTCCTCGATTGACTGTGCCTTCATCTCGATCGAGAAGCCGGGCGCACGGGGCGGCATATAGGCGGCATCGCGGATCACGCAGGGTTCGATGAAATGTTCATGCAGGTGATCGACATATTCGATCACCCGTCCGTCCTTGCTGCCCGACACCGCGATATAGTCGATCATCGACAGATGCTGGACATATTCGCATAGACCGACGCCGCCGGCATGCGGCCAGACCGGCAGGCGGTATTTGGCGGCGATCAGAAGCACCGCCAGAACCTCGTTCAGCCCGCCCATGCGGCAGGAATCGATCTGCACCACGTCGATCGCGCCGCCGGCGATGAACTGCTTGAACATGATGCGGTTCTGGCACATCTCGCCGGTCGCGACCTTGATCGGCGCGACAGCCTTGCGGATCTTGGCGTGGCCGGCGATGTCGTCGGGGCTGGTCGGCTCCTCGATGAAGAAGGGTTTCGCGAAGGCGAGGTCCTTGAGCCAGTCGATCGCCTGGTCGACCTCCCAGACCTGGTTGGCGTCGATCATCAAATAACGGTCCGGGCCGATGACCTCGCGGGCGATCCTGAGACGGCGGATGTCGTCGGCGCGGTCGCGGCCGACCTTGAGTTTGATGTGGTTGAAGCCATCGTCGACCGCCTCCTGGCAAAGGCGCCTGAGCTTCTCGTCAGGATAGCCGAGCCAGCCGGCAGAGGTGGTGTAGCAGGCATAGCCTTCGCGCTCGAGCGTGGCGATGCGCTCGGCCTTGCCCGTCTCGGCCTTCTTCAGGATCGCCAGCGCCTCGGCGGGCGTGATGGCGTCGGTGAGGTAGCGGAAATCGACGATGCGCACGATCTCTTCCGGGCTCATCTCTGCGACCAGCCGCCAGACCGGCTTGCCGGCTTCCTTGGCCCAGAGATCCCAGACAGCATTGACCACCGCGCCAACCGCAAGATGCATGGCGCCCTTGTCCGGCCCGATCCAGCGCAGCTGGCTGTCGCCGGTCACGTGGTGCCAGAAGCGGCCGGGATCCTCTTTCACCCAGTCGAGATCGAGCCCCACGACGAGGTGGCGCAGCGCTTCGATCGCCGCGCAGCAGATCTCGTTGCCACGACCGATGGTGAAGGTGAGGCCATGGCCTTTCAGCGGCGGAACATCGGTGTCGAGAATGACATAGGCAGCCGAGTAATCCGGGTCCGGATTCATCGCGTCCGAGCCGTCGAGGCTTTGCGATGTCGGGAAGCGCAGGTCGAAGGTTCTGAGGTCTGTGATTTTGGTCATTGCTGCCTCGTAACTGGCTTGCCTCACAACTCAACTGGCGGCCGAAACGGCCTCAGATCGACCAGCCGCCGTCGATATTATAGGCCTGTCCTGTCGTGTAGGTGGCGCCGGCCAGGTAGACCGCAAGGTCGGCGATCTCCTCCGGCGTGCCGATCCTGCCCATCGGCTGGCGGGAGATGAAGGCCGCGCGCGCCGCCTCATAGTCGCCCTGCGCCTGCATGCGGCCCTGAAGCGAGGGGCTTTCGACGGTGCCAGGGCAGATGGCGTTGCAGCGGATTCCTTTAGCGACGTAGTCGGCGGCAATCGATTTTGTCAGGCCGATCACGGCCGCCTTGGTCACGCCATAGGCGAAGCGGTTCGGCACGCCCTTCGGGGCGCCCGCAACCGATGCCATGTTGATGATCGAACCGTCGCCGCGCTCCAACATGCCGGGCAGCACGGCGCGGATGGTGCGGATCATGGCGCGCACATTGAGGTTGAAGGCAAAGTCGAGATCCTCATCCTTCATCTCCAGGATCGAGCCGGCATGGACGAAGCCGGCGCAGTTGAACAGCACGTCGACTTGGCCGATTTCGGCGAAGGCCGCCTTCACCGCGTCCTCGTTCAGCACATCGAGTTTTCGCGTCGTAATACCGGGCGTCTTGCTGAGTTCGGCCAGGGCCGTCTCGTTGATATCGGTGGCGTGGACGATGGCGCCGGCTTTGGCGAAAGCCAGCGCGCTTGCCCGTCCGATGCCCTGCGCGGCCGCCGTGACCACCACGACCTTGCCAGTGATATCCGCCATGTTTTTGTCTCCGTGTTCAGCCGGGCCGTCGCTCGACGATATAGATGTGATCCGCCGCCAGCACGACCTCGTCGCGCTGGTTCAAAACCTCGACGCGTTCGATGATGCGTCCCTCGTTTGGCCGTTTCGGGTCGTCTTCCTTGGCGGCGATGGTTGTGCGCGTGCGGATCGTGTCGCCGATGAAGACCGGCTTGATGAAGCGCAGGCGGTCGTAGCCATAGGAGAAGGCGACGGGATTGACGACGCTCGCCGTCAGCCCGACGCCGACCGAGAAGACCAGCGTGCCATGCGCGATGCGCTGGCCGAAGGGCGTGGTCTTCATGAATTCGGCATCCATGTGATGCGGGAAAAAATCGCCGGTGTGGCCGGCATGGACGACGAAGTCCGTCTCCGTGATGGTGCGGCCGCTGGTGAGGCGCGACGAGCCGATCTCGTAGTCCTCGAAATAGGTGGTCTGTTCCATGTCCGGCCTTACGGCTTTGCGGCCAGCGGCGTCGCCGGCGCGGCACTCGATTTATAGGCGGCCTCGACCAGCGCCATTGTGTGCCAGGCGTCCTCGACGGAGCTGACCAGCTCCGCGTCTTCGCCGGATGCGAAGCGCTGGACATTGGCCATGCGGCCGACAAAGGCATCGGGGAACCATTCGCCGGCGAGCGGCACGGTGACCCACTCCGACCCGCCTTTCGGATAGATTTCCAGAATGTCCGGCTCGCCGCGCGGATAGTCGAGGTTGAGGCCGAGCTTGACATAGGCCGCGCCCTCGGTGCCGCAGATGCGGAACTCGCAAGCCTGATGGCGACGCCCGAATTTGTGGTCGTGGTTGATCGAGAGCGCGCAGCGCACCGTATCGCCATAGTCGAGGATGGCGCTGGTGCGGGTCTGAGCGACCTTGTGATTGGGATGGCCGAGCGTCTTGGCATGCACGCCAAGCGGATTGCCGAGAAGCTGGCGGATCAGGTCGAGATAGTGGATCGAATGCATGGCGATCTCGACGCGCGGCGCCTTGAGCAGGAATTCCCAGAGCTGCCAGGGCGTGTCGAGCGCCAGAAGCGCGTCGAAATCGACGACCTCGCCCAGCCATCCACGGGCGATGGCGTCCTTCAGCGCCAGCATCATCGGCGCGAAGCGGAGCTGGAAATTGACCGCCGCCTTGAGCTGCTTGGCGCGGCAGATTTCGAGGATCTCCGTCGCCTCGCCGAGATAATTGCCCATCGGCTTCTGGATCAATGCCACGGCGTCATCCGGCAGGGCCTTCAGCACCTCGGCATGGCGGCCCGGCGGCGTAGCGAGGTCGAAAATCGCGTCCGTCACGGCGGCCGCTTCCTTGACCGAACGGAACGCCGTCACGCCCCATGTCTCAGCCAGTTTTTGCGCCTTGGCCTGATCCGGATCGTAGAGGCCGGAAATCGGGAAGCCGGCCTTACGATAGGCGGGAAAATGCGCGTCGCCGACGATCGAGCCGGCGCCGAACGTCACGATCGAGCGCGGTTTTAAAGGCTTCGGCCAGGACTGCGCCAGCGATGCCGGATCGAAGGCATCAGTCATAATGGAAGACCTCGTCCATCGAGGCCCACCACTCGCCTTCCTTCCGCGTCTCAAGCGGCTCCTGACAGGGCATGCAAACGGACCACCATTCCTGCGTCTTCGGGTCGGCGGCCATCTTGGCCATGTCGGCGGCGTAGTCGGTGCCGTGATATTCGAAATAGGAGAAAAGCAGGTTCTCCGGCCGCTTCAGGTAGATCGAATAGTTCTTGATGTTACAGGCCGAGATCATGGTCAGCACGTCCGGCCAGACAGCAGCGTGAAGGCGGACATATTCTTCGACCTTTTCGGGCTTTAGGCCCAGCACCATTCCCATCCGCTGCATATCCGTCTCCCTATTTCGCGATCGCCGTGGTGAACTCGGCCATGCTCTTTGCCTTCACGGCGTCCCAGTCCCAGTCGATGCCGATGCCGGGCTCACTGGGCGCCAGCGCATGGCCATTCTCGATGCGCATCTTGTCGCCCGTCAACTCGTCGAGTTGCGGAATATATTCGACATATTTGCCGTTCTGGATGGCGCAGACCAGGCTGACATGCAGTTCCATCAGGAAATGCGGGCAGACCGGCATGTCGAAAGCCTCCGCGGCGTGGGCGACTTTCAGCCAAGGGGTGATGCCGCCGATGCGACCGGCATCGACTTGGACGATGTTGCATGCACCCTTCTGCATGTATTCGCGAAAATGCCTTATCGAATAGAGCGACTCGCCGACCGCGATCGGCGTCGCGGTCGAGTTCGACAGCCGCACATGGCCGCCGATGTCGTCTGCCGGCAGCGGCTCCTCGATCCAGGCGAGATCGAGATCGCGCAACCGCTCGGCGCGGCGGATCGCCTCGTCGACGGAAAAGCCCTGATTGCAGTCGGTCATGATCTCGTAGCCGTCGCCGACCGCCTTGCGCACTGCCGACAGCCGCGCGACGTCCTCAGAACCGTGCGGCTTGCCTATCTTCACCTTGGAGCCGGCAAAGCCCTTGGCCTTCGCTTCCAGTGAATCGTCGACCAGTGCCTGCGTCTCGATATGCAGCCAGCCGCCCTCTGTCGTGTAGAGCGGGCAGCGGTCCTTGGCGCCGCCGGCGAGCTTCCAGAGCGGCAGGTTCTGTTTTCTCGCCCGCAGGTCCCACAAGGCGATGTCGATGGCGGCGAGCGCGATCGCGGTGATGGCGCCGATGGTGGTGGCGTGGGTGGCGAATTCGAGCTCGTGCCAGATCGCCTCGATCTGGTCGGCGTCGCGGCCGATCAGGCGTGGCGCAAGATAGTCGGCCAGAAGCCGCATCACCGACGAGCCGCCGGTGCCGATCGTGTAGCTGTAGCCGGTGCCCGATGCGCCGTCGGCATCGGTGATGGTGACAATCGGCGTCTCCTGGCTGACGAAGCTCTGGATGGCGTCGGTGCGCTTCACCTTCGGCACGAGGTCGACCATGCGCAGCTCGATTTTCTCGATTTTCGCCATGTCAGCTCCTCAGCGACTTGCCGGTTTCGGCGGAGAACAGATGCGCGCGGTTGAGGTCGAAGCTCATGCCGATCCTGTCGCCGGCTTTCAGCGGCTTGGGATTGAGCATGCGCGAGACCCAGTCGGTGCCGTTGAATTCGGCGAAGACCAGCGTTTCGTTGCCGAGCGGCTCGGTGATGCTGACCGGCAGCTCGATACGATGGACTTCCGCTTCGCCGCCGGAGCTCAGGCCGTGGCCGGTCGGATAGAAATCATCGGGACGGATGCCGAACACGACCTTGTCGCCGGCAGCCGTCTTCGACTTGAACTGGCCGGGCAGCGGCAGGCTGTCGCCGCCGCTGAACATCAGTCGCCCGCCGCTCACCGTCGCCTGGTGCAGGTTCATCGGCGGCGAGCCGATGAAGCCGGCGACGAAGTGGGTCGCAGGCCGGCTGAACACCTCGTCCGGCGTGCCGACCTGTTCTATATAGCCGGCGCGCATGATGACGATGCGGTCGGCCAGCGTCATCGCCTCGACCTGGTCGTGGGTGACATAGATCACCGTCGACTTGACCTTGGCGTGCAGCTTCTTGATCTCGGTACGCATCTGCGTGCGCAGCTTGGCGTCAAGGTTGGAGAGCGGCTCGTCGAACAGGAAGACATCCGGATCGCGCACGATGGCGCGGCCCATGGCGACGCGCTGGCGCTGGCCACCCGAGAGCTGCGAGGGGCGGCGCTCAAGCAGCTCGTCGAGGCCGAGGATGGCGGAGGCTTCGGCAACGCGCCGGTCCATGTTGTCCTTGGCCGCACCCGCGATCTTGAGCGAGAAGCCGAGATTCTCGCGCACCGTCATGTGCGGATAGAGCGCATAGGACTGGAACACCATGGAGATGTTGCGCGAGCGCGGCGGCAGGTCGTTGACCGTGCGGCCGCCGATATCGATGTTGCCGCCGCTGATATCTTCCAGCCCGGCGATCATGCGCAACGTCGTCGATTTGCCACAGCCGGAAGGGCCAACCAGCGCGATGAATTCGCGGTCGGCGATATCGAGATCGATGCCATGCACAATCTCCATATTGCCGTAGCGCTTGGTGAGCTGTTTCAGCGAAACCGTTGCCATGGAAATCAACCTTTCACCGCGCCGGAGGTCAGGCCACCGACGAGGTGTTTCTGGACGATATAGGTGAGGGTCAGCGCCGGGATGATCATCACCACGGCCAGCGCGCACATGCCGCGCCAGTCGATGGTGAACTCGGCCGTATAGTCGAGTAGGCCGACCGGCAGCGTCTTGGAATTGACGGAACGAGTGAGCTGCGAGGCCAAAGCGAACTCGTTCCAGCAGGTGAGGAAGGCGAAGATGGCGGCCGAGGCGATGCCCGGACGCGCCAGCGGGAATTCGACCTGCCAGAACGCCTGCCAGCGCGTGCAGCCGTCGATCTGGGCTGCTTCGGCAAGGTCCTTCGGAACCTGGCGGAAGAAGCCGTCGATCAGCCAGATAGTGAACGGCACGTTGAGCGCGACATAAGCCAGGATCATGCCGATATGGGTGTCGATGATGCCCAGCCGCACATAGAGGAAGAACAAGGGCAGCGAGAGCGCGATGCCGGGCACGGTGCGCGTCAGCATCAGGCCGAGGAACATGCCCGACTTGCCGCGGAAGCGGTAGCGCGCAAAAGCGTAGCCGCCAGCCATGCCGATGGCCACCGCGATCACCGTCGAGGTGACCGAGATGATCAGCGAGTTGCGGAAATAGTCAAGCACCGGGATGCCGCCTTTGCCGATGCCGCTGAACATGGCGACATAAGCGTCGACGGATAGCTGCTGCGGAATCCAGACCGGCGGCTTGGCCATGATCTCGACCGTCGGCCTCAGCGACGACAGCACGATCCATATGCCCGGGAGGCAGATCACCAGCATGGCGAGGAATAGGCCGACACGGTGCGCGATAGTCAGCGCGCGGCGCGTGAGGCGGGCGGAGGCGTTCTCGTCCATTCTCACCACTCCGCGCCGATCTGCGCGCGCGCCGCGGCGAGCTTGTTGTAGAAATAGACGGTGAAGGCGATCGACAGCAGGATCGAGAAATAGGCCATCGCATTGGCGAGGCCCATGCGGGCATCGCTGTAGGCGGTGCGCCCGACCAGCGTCCACAACAGCTCGGTGCGGCCGGCCGGGCCGCCATCGGTCATGATCTTGACGATGTCATAGGCGCGCGCGACATCGAGCGAGCGGATCGTCATGGCGATGTAGGCGAAGGGCATGACGAAGGGCCAGGTGACATAGCGGAAGGTCTGCCAGGGCGTGCAGCCATCGACGCGCGCCGCCTCGATCGGCTCCTTGGGCATGGCGAGCAGGCCGGCCAGGATCAGAATCGCGAAGATCGAGGTCGACGACCAGATCTCGGCGATCGAGATGGCGATGAAGGCGAGATGGCCTTCGATCAGCCAGGGGATGGCGTCCTCAGTGATGCCCAGCGACTGCAGCGCATTGTTCACCAGGCCGATATTGTCGTTGAACATGAATTTGAACTGGAAGCCGACGAGGATCGGCGAGAACATCATCGGGAACATCATCAGCGTGCGCAGGATGCGCTGGCCGCGCGTTGCCTTCTCGACCAGCATGGCCAGGCCGAGGCCGAGCAGCATCTCGAGGTTCAGCGCGATGGTGAGCAACAGAACGGTGCGGCCGAAGGCCCACCAGAAATCCGCATTGGTGAGGATCGACAGATAGTTCCTGAAGCCGACGAAGACGAAGAAGGTCTCGGGCCGCGTCAGGCGGAAGGGCGTGAAGCTGGAATAGAGCGACAGGATCAACGGTAGCACCACCACAGCCGTCAGCACGACCATGGCCGGAAGCAGCAGCAGGAACGGCGCGGATGGCTTGAAGTCCTTCATCAGGATCCTGTGGTGTATTGCATTCATTTCGGGCCGCCACGGGCATGGCCCCGGCCGGAGCGGAAAGTCAGCGGCGACAAGACGCTGTCGCCTCCCCCATTCACGATGGGGGAGGCAGCCTTGGGAGTGCTGCTTAGAGCTTGCCGGCGTCCTGAAGGATCTGCGTCGCCTTGGCGGCCGCCTCGTCCAGAGCCTGCTTGGACGTCTTGTCGCCAAGGATCGCCGCCTGCAGCTCCGGGTAGACGGCGTTGGAGATTTCGATCCATTCAGGCGTCTGCGGCACGGCGAAGGCGTGCTTGGCTTCCTCCTGGAAGGCGGCGAGGACCTCCTTCTTGTACGGATCGTTCTCAGCCTGCTTCAGGTCCCAGTCCCAAACCGCGGTGCGGGTCGGCAGCGGGCCGGCGGCGGCTTCCAGCTTCTGGCTGTCCTCATTGGTCAGCCACCACGCCAGAGAGGCGGCGGCTTCCTTGTTCGGGCAGTTCTCGGTCACTGAGAAGCCATGGAAACCCGACCAGCCGGTGCGCTTGCCGGAAGACCCCTTGGGCGCGACCTTCACGCCGACATTGCCGGCGACCTTCGAGGACTTCGGGTCGTTGAAGAAGCCGGCCCAGCCCGGCCAGTCGAGGTTGATCGCCACGGTGCCCGAGGCAAAGCCTTGGCCGAGATCGTCCCAGAGATAGTTGGTGGTGCCGGCCGGCACGGCCTTGGCCTTGTAAAGATTGACGAACCAGTCCAGCGCACGGATACCGGCCTCGGAGTTGAAGACGGGCTTGCCGTCCTTGTCGAGATATTCGCCGCCCTCGGCGACCACCATCTCATAGAAGCGGCCGTTGATCGCCTCTTCCTTTCCGGCGAACTGCGTGCCGTAGAAATTGGGCGGGTTGGCGAAGAACTCGGCCTGGTCGGTGACTTCCTTCCAGGTGTCCGGCGGCGCAAGGTCGTAGCCGTATTTGGCCTTGAACTTGGCCTTGTTGTCGGCCTTCTCGTAGAGGCTCTTCTGGTAATAGAGCGCTGAGACATCGAACTGCGCGCGCGGCAGCATTTCCAGCTTGCCGCCGATGGTCGCGGCCTTGATCGTCGAGGGCACGAAAGCGTCGATCTCTTCCTTCGGCAAGAGCTTGCTGAGGTCGGTGTAAAGGCCCGTATATTGCGGCGCGAAGGACGAATGGTTCCAGCCGACGCACCAGTTGGTGCTGCCCGAGGCGATGTCGGACTTCAGCTCCTTGTCGATATCGAAGCCGTTCTTCTTGGTCAGGATG
Source organism: Mesorhizobium sp. CA12 (assembly GCF_020165255.1). Lineage (NCBI taxonomy): Bacteria > Pseudomonadati > Pseudomonadota > Alphaproteobacteria > Hyphomicrobiales > Phyllobacteriaceae > Mesorhizobium > Mesorhizobium sp. CA12. Next base: position 220,865 of record NZ_JAIUHT010000008.1, on the reverse strand, counting down.
TTGACCTTGGCGCCGGTCGCCTTCTCCCATTCGGGGATGCGCTCGTAGAGCTTTTCATATTGCTGGCCGCCGATCAGCTTCACGTCGATCGTCACGCCCGGAAATTTGCCGGGCAGATCGGCCGAAAACGCAGTGCCGCTCAACAGCAGGCCAGCCAGGCCGGCGGAAATGCCTCGAACCAGTCTCGTCATGTTCTCCTCCCATGGGCTCGTAGCGACGGCCTGCCGAGTGCGCGACCGATCGCTTGAGCTTCATTCATATGCAAATAGCATTTTCATTCCCGGGTCAAGCCGATTGTGCTTCCAGCGGAATGAAGTTCATGCATATATGCAGATCGAAATTCACTGGAGGGACGGGTGGCAGAGGAAGAAGACGGGGACCGCTACCGCGCGCCGGCGCTGGACAAGGGGCTGGATATTCTCGAGCTGTTGTCCAGCGTGGACGGCGGGCTGACGCAGGCGGAGATCGCCAAGCGGCTCGACCGCAGCCCGAACGAGTTCTACCGCATGCTCGACCGCCTGGTGCGGCGCGGCTATGTCACCAAGATCGACGGCGACCGTTACTCGCTGACGCTCAAGCTCTTCGGCCTCGCGCAATTGCACGCACCGGTTCGCCGGCTGGTGTCCTATGCGACGCCGATCATGCGGGAGCTGGCCGAAACCTCATCGCAGGCCAACCAGCTGGTGGTGTTCGACCGGGGCGCCGCCGTGGTCATTGCGCAGCAGGAAGCGCCGCGGTATTGGGGCATCTCGATCCGCGTCGGCTCGCATATCAGCCTGTTCGACACCGGTTCCGGCCATGTGCTGCTTGCCTTCCGCTCGCCCGAGGAGCGCAAGATGATGATCGCCGAGCATCTGCAGAGCACCGAGCATCTCGACCTGACGCCGGAATTCTTCGCCCGCCTCGACCAGGTGCGCGACCGCGGTTACGAGATGATGGCGTCGCTGCAGACCGCCGGCGTCTACAATCTTTCGACGCCGGTGCTGGGGCCGGACGGCAGAGCCATCGCGGCGCTGACCATTCCCTACATCACCTTGGTCAACGCGCCCACGGCGCCGGACATCACACTGACGATCCGGCATCTGCAGGATGCAGCGGCAAGGCTCTCGCAGCTCGCCGGATCGGATGTGCCACAATCGTCGTAATTTCTTATTTGAATAATAGATTTTTCGGCGAGATAGTGTCGGAAGCCGGGGAGGATACGCCGTCATGATCATCGACACACATCTGCATCTGATCGACCAGAGCGCGCTTCGCTATCCGTGGCTGGCCGGCGTGCCGGCGCTGAACCGCGATTTCTCCTATGCCGAATATGCCGCCGATGCGCGGCGCTCAGGCATTGAAGCCGTGTTGCATATGGAGGTCGACGTAGACCCCGCCGACATGGCCGCCGAGACGGCGCACGTCAAGTCGATCGCCGGCCAGGCGGGCAGCCTAGTCAAGGGCGCGATCGCCTCCTGCCGGCCCGAGGAGGCCGGTTTCGAGGCTTATCTGGAAACGGTCAAGGCGGAGCCGTTCGTCAAGGGTTTCCGCCGCGTGCTGCATGTCGTTCCCGACGATGTCTCGGAAGGCGCGCTGTTTCGCCAGAACATCAAGCGGCTGGCCGGCACTGGCCTGACATTCGATCTTGTGGTGCTGCCGCATCAGATCCCAAAGGCAATGGCGCTCGCCGACCTCGCGCCCGACGTCCAGTTCGTTCTCGATCATTGCGGCGTGCCCGACATCAAGGGCAATGCCGAGCATCCGTGGCGAGAGCATATGGAAGCAATCGCCAAGCGGCCCAACGTCACGGCCAAGATCTCCGGCGTCGTCGCCTATGCCGATCCGGCAACCTGGACGGTCGAGACGCTCCGGCCCTATGTCGAGCACACGATCCGGTGCTTCGGCTGGGACCGGGTGATCTGGGGTAGCGACTGGCCGGTCTGCACGTTGGGCGGCGGGCTGACGACCTGGGTCGCCGCCACGCATGCGCTGCTGGCCGGTGCAAGCGATTCAGAGCGGACCCGCCTGCTCTCGGGCAATGCACGCCGGCTGTGGCGGATATAGACGTCAAGCTCGCCGAGCGTCGCGGCGGCGATCGGCACATCTAGCCGGCGGCTGGCGCGAAACTCTCCCGGAACAGGCGATTGATGTCAGCGACGACATGGCCGGCGTCCTGTCGGCCGGCAAGGCCTTCATTGATGCGGTCCGAAGCCAGCTGCTGGAAGGCCATGTAGCCGTCATGGCGAGGGCGGACCCAGGCGCCCTCGAGTGTCGCCCGCGTAGCGCGATAGAAGTCGCCGGTCACGGCGTTGACGGCATCGTCCTCCCAGGCCGCGGCGTGGCCGGGCTGGCCGCCTGCGGCAGCATAAGGGCCGCGCTGCACGTCGCCGCTGGCGATCCAGTAGGCGAAGTCGATAGCCGCCTCGCGCGCGGCGGAAAAGGCTGAGACGGCAATGCCGGTGCCGCCAAGCGCCGAGCCGACCGGGCCGTTGCCGCTGGCGACCGGCATGTCGGCGAAGGCGAGGCGGTGCGGGCGGAAACCCGCCACCGCATAGGGAACATAGCCATAGATCAGCGGCGCGCAGGCGATACGGGAATTGGCTTCCGCCATCCTTTCGAACACCGCGATCGGATCCATCGTCAGGCATGCGGGATCGACGAGCGCCGCGATCTCGCGCAGCATCTCGAAAGCGGTTTCGCCGGTCTCGGCGTCAACAAGGTCGGCCGGACCGTCGACGATGCATGGCCGGCCGAGATCGGCGGCCAGAGTGTAGAAGCACATCAGCGAATGCGGCGGCCGAAGCGGCAGGAGCACGCGGCCCTGCTCGGCAAGCGCCAGCACCTCGGTCCAGATCGCCGGCGCGGCTTCGATCAGATCGGGCCGCCAGGCCTGCACCTGGGTCGCGGCGTCGATCGGGAAAGCCCATTGCCGGCCCTGCCAGCTATAGCTCGGATAGGACTGGCCGACGCTTGCCGCAGCCAGCGCTTCGCGTTCCGCCTCGCGTCCGGGCACATCGAGCGGCGCAAGGCATTTCTCGGCGGTGATCTGGCCGACATGCGGGTGGTCGATAACGATCAAATCATAGGCGCGGGCGAGTTCTTCCACCGGGAAGGATTCGAAATCCTGCAGCGAGCGTTTTTCCCATTCGATCGAGACGCCGGTCCTTTCCTTCCACAGCGCCGAGCATGCCACCATCGGGTCGTAGCCGCGCGGATGGCTCCAGGTCATGCCTTTCAACGAAATATCGCTCACAGGCCGAACTCCGCGCGGATTTTTTCGCTGTGCTCGCCGATCCGCGGGGCGGCGCGATCCACCTTGGCGCGCGCGCCGTCGACGCGCAGCGGCGAACGCGTGGTGAGGATCGAGACATTGTCCTCGCGGGTCACGGTCTGCAGCATGTCGAGCGTCTTGAAGCCGTCGCTCGCCATCAATTCCGGCCAGATCAGCACCTTGGCGCACCAGACGTCGGCGGGCTCGAGGATGGCCAGCCATTCGTCGATGGTCTTTTCCGCGATGCGTTTGGCGATGATCGCCTTGATCTCGTCGCGGGCGGTGAACCAGGTCTCCGGCTTGTCGCGGAAAGGGTCTAGCTCGGGCAATTCGAGCAGGTCGGCTATCTTCGGGATCGGCGTCATGGCAATCGCCAGGTAGCCGTCCTTGGCCGGATAGACGCCGTAAGGCGCCGAGAGATAGGCATGGGCGCTGCGGAAGGACGAGCGCTTAGGCAGGCGGCGACCGTCATTGAGGTGCGTGGTCAGCACTTCGAACTGGAAATCGACCAGCGCCTCGAGCAGGCTGGTCTCGACATGGCCGCCCTCGCCCGTGATGCCGCGCCGCACCAGCTTGGCGAGGATGCCTTGCGCGCAGCCGGCGCCCGCCAGCATGTCGGCGATCGCCAGGCCGAACGGCACCGGTCCCTGCTCCTCGTCGCCGTTCAGCCACATCACGCCGGAACGAGCCTGCGCGAGCAGATCCTGCCCAGGGCGCTTTACCCATGGCCCTTCCTCGCCATAGCCGCTGATCGAGGCGTAGACGAGCCGGGGGTTGATCGTGCTGACATGCTCATAGTCGAGGCCGAGCCGCTCAATGACGCCCGGCCGGAAATTCTGGATCAGCACGTCGGCCTTGGCGACAAGACCGCGCAGCGCGGCGAGGTCGGCTTCGTTCTTCAAATCGATGGCAAGGCTTTCCTTGCCGCGGTTGATGGCGTGGAAAATGGTGGAATCGCCGCCGATCTCGGTGTCGCTGAGATAGAGCCGGCGCGAAAGGTCGCCGCCATCGGGCCGCTCGATCTTGATGACGCGCGCGCCGAGGTCGAGCAGGCGCAGCGAGCAGTAGGGTCCCGACAGGAACTGGCTCATGTCGACGACGACGAGGCCGGTCAGCGGAAGTTCTTTATCAGCGGCCACGGTTCACTTCTCGGTCTTGCCGACAAAATCGGCCGGGTTCTTGTATTTCACGGTCTGCAGATGCTCGCAGTAGAGCACCAGCTCCCCTTCACCCTTGAAGACTTCATAGCTGGCGCGGATCAGGCCCATATCCTGGTAGCGCGGCTTTTTGTCGAGGTTGGTGCGGATCGAGTAGATGGTGTCGCCGATGAAGACCGGCTTGATGAAGCGCAATCTGTCGTAGCCATAGGAAAACGCGTTGATGCAATTGGTGGCAACGAGGCCGAGCCCGGCCGAAAAGACGAAGGCGCCCGCCACCAGCCGCTTGCCGAAGATACCTTCCTTCTCGGCGAACATCTGGTCCTGCACGTAAGGATGGATGTCCAGCACCAACGCGTTGAACATATGGCTTTCGCCCTCGGCGATGGTGCGGCGAAGCGAGCGGATTTTGTGGCCTGGCTGCCAGTCCTCGTAGAACCAGTTTTCCGAATTCCAGACAGGGATGTCGGCATGCGCCTCAGGCATGTCGGCGGGATGCGTCGAGGCGACACCGACGGTCGGCGAGAATGCGCTCATGATCCTCTCCGGCAGCTTCCGGCGCGGCCTGCAAGGCGGTTCCGGGCGCGGTGCCGGATGGCGAGATGCATGGTCGCTTTCCTCCCACAGTTTTCTTTTGTGAATAATATTTTCACATATGGGATTGCCTTGCAAGCGACGATCGACGAAATTTTTCGCAAGGCCGGCACCAGAGGAGCCGCCGGCGACGCCAGGAAGATCGATGCAAAGCGCCTGTCTTGCCTTTGTTGGCAGCCTCAATCGCGAGGCGCCCTACTTCCAGGGCGTGGCGTCTACGACGAGGCGACGCTCGCCGTGCAGAAGCTTGCCGAGACCGACGAGGTCGGAACGCCGATGTGCGTGCGGATCATCGGGGACCGGCTTCAATCCTAAACTTAGCGAGTGGAGTTCTTAGCGACTGACTTTGCTCACTGGCCGATCCGCGCGAACGAGCCTGTATAGGTCTGACCGGCAAGCGCGTAGGTGACGTTGAGCGTTCCCGGCGACGCCATCGTGGCGGTGATATCGGCGCCGTTCGGCAGGCGCCCGAGCTTCAACGTGCTGCCGACGATCCTGCCGGAGCCGTCGGCGACGCCGGGCTTGTTGTCGGCCAGATCGCCCCATGCGTAGCTAGCCGTCACCTGCCCGCCTGAAGACACGGTCAGGATCGCCAGCTTGCCGTCATACATGCCGTTGAGCTGCCCCGCCCATATGCCGGAGAATGCGGCGTATCTGGCGGGAACGCCCTTGCCGGGTGGAACGACCGCAGCCGCCTCATCCAGCACCGCCGAATTCGGTGAGGCCGGAGCGGGAGCGGCGGCCGGAGCGGGTTGCGGGTCAGCAACAGGCTGTGTGTCCGGGGTCGATTGACAAGCAGCAAGCGCGGCTGCAATGCAAAGCATCGGCAAGAGATTGTTTTGTCGCGCAAGCAGCCCGGATCGAACACGTCCCTGCGCCGGATTTCCACCCAAAGCCGGAATTCTCATAAGCATCCCTCTGACAGGAAGCCCTTAGCCTAGTTGCGGCCACCAGCATAGGGATTTCCTCCGGCGCTTGTTTCGCCGGATACGAGCTGCGTTCGCTTCCGTTGGAGCAGCTTTCCCGACATCTCGACTTGCAGGCATCCATCGACGCTCCGTCGCGGGCATGATGCCGGAACTCCCGCCAATGCCCAGCGTTCCAAAAGAAACCAGTAGCGAGCGCGCTCCGCCGATCCGAGCAAAGATCGTTCGTGAATTCTTTCGAGAAGAACGCGATAGGTGCACGGAGTTCCAGCCATGGCTTTCACGATAGAGAGTCCAGCCTTTGAAAACGGCCAGACCATTCCCGAGCCCTATGTCCGCAACGGAGGCAATTTGTCGCCTCCCCTGCGGTGGAAGAACGCGCCGGCCGGGACCAAAAGCTTCCTGCTCGTCGTCGAGGATCCCGATGCGCCGCGCGGCATGTTTCGCCATTGGGCGGTCTACGACATTGCCGCCGGGCGAGACCGCTTGCCGGAAGGCACCGCTGGACCGGAAACTTTCCACCAAGCCGTGAACGACTTCGGCAATGCCCATTATGACGGTCCCCAGCCGCCAAAAGGGCACGGCGTTCACCACTATCACTTCCGCCTTTCAGCACTCGACGTTGAGGCGCTGGAACCCGGCGGAGAACCGGAAATCGCGAATCTTCTGGCCCAGGCGGAGCCGCATATGATCGCCACTGCCGACCTCGTCGGCACATATGAAAGCCGCTGATGCGCGATCCGACGCATCCTGTCGGCATTCGATCATGCCCCCGTTCGAACGAGGAGAAAGACAATGCCGGACAAGAAAACCATCGAAAAGGCGCGCGAGGACAAGCGCGAAGGCAAGTCGGCAAGCACGCAGGCCGGTGAATTCGTTCACGCGGAAATCGACAAAGTCCGCAAGGGCAAGCATGGCGCCCGCTCCACCAAACAGGCGATCGCCATCGGCCTTTCGGAGGCGCGCCGCGCGGGCGTCGACCTGCCGCCTCCGAAGAAAGGCGATGTGAAGGAGAGCACGCGCAAGAGCGCCAAATATGCTTACGAGGCAGGCCAGGGCGAACGGAAGCCGAAGCGCCAGCCGAAGGTCTCGAAGGCGGTGTCGAAGGTGCTTGAGGGCGAGCCGAAGAGCACCGCCTCCCACAAGGCTCTGTCGAAGCAGGCCAAGAGCGCCGCAGCTGGTCGCACAGCCGAAGAGCAGTCGGCGGCGGCAAGGAAGGCCGCGCAGACCAAAGGCGCAGCCGGACGATCGGCTGCAGCGCGCAAAGCAGCCAGAACCCGCGCCCAGCGCGGTTAGAGCAATTTCAGGAAAGACTGTTTGGTGGAGCCAATCGGAATCGAACCGACGACCTCTTGAATGCCATTCAAGCGCTCTCCCAACTGAGCTATGGCCCCACTCCCGGCAGTCGGCCGGCGCCGTTTCCGGCGAAGAGATCCGGCGCGATTGGGAATCGCGCCGTCGTTTAGTGCTGGCGGCTTCTAGCGCCGCCTTCGGTCAAGATCAAGCCTTGAAAAGCCGCTTTTTCGTCACAGGCCAAAATGGCCGGCAAACGAACTCAGACTTCGTCATCGTCGTCGCCGACGCCGATCATATCGGCGACGTCATCGTCCTCTTCCTCTTCGTCGGCAAGGAAGGTGTCGTCTTCATCGTCGCCGAGATCGACATCCTCTTCATCGTCGCCAAGATCTGGAAGGTCGTCGCCGCCGCCCTTCACCTCGTCATCGGCCTCCTCGAGCGAGACGACTTCGGCGCCTTCCTCTTCCTCGGCGTCCACTTCCTTCTCGGCGACTTCCTCATCTTCCTCGAGGGCGGAAATCTTGCCTTCCTCGAAATAGGAGCGTGGATAGCTCTTGCCGGTATAGGGCGAGACGATCGGGTCTTTGTTGAGATCGTAGAATTTCCGACCCGTTTCGGGGTCGACACGCTTGGTGCCAAGTTCAGCTTTTGCCACAGCAGGCCTCGTCAATAAAAGAGTGGTCCCCATAACGGCAGTTTTGAGCGCTGTCAAAGCCAAAAGCCGGCATTGTAAAATGCTCGTATTCGAAGGCCTCGCACAAGGGGATGACCATTGCAACGCACCGTGATACGAGACCGCCGCAGCATGACGAACCGAGCCGGTCAGCCGGCATTTCATTTGGAAGACAAGGATGTCTCACTCCGCCGCCGCTAAGCCGGCCACGGCCCGCAAATCCCCTGCCCTTGCCGGCACCGCGCGCGTGCCGGGCGACAAGTCGATCTCACACCGCTCGTTCATGTTCGGCGGCCTTGCCTCCGGCGAAACCCGCATCACCGGCCTGCTCGAAGGCGAGGACGTGATGCGCACGGGCGCCGCCATGAAGGCGATGGGCGCGCATATCGAAAAGAACGGCGGCGAATGGGTCATCCGCGGCACCGGCAACGGCGCGTTGCTGCAGCCTGAAGGCCCGCTCGACTTCGGCAATGCCGGCACCGGCTCGCGCCTCACCATGGGGCTCGTCGGCACCTATGACATGGAGACGACCTTCATCGGCGACGCCTCGCTTTCGGGCCGGCCGATGGGCCGCGTGCTCGACCCGCTGCGCCAGATGGGCGTGCAGGTGCTGAAGGCCGCTCCCGGCGACCGCATGCCGATCACGCTGCGCGGCCCGAAGCATGCAGCACCCATCACCTATCGCGTACCGATGGCATCCGCCCAGGTGAAGTCGGCGGTGCTGCTTGCCGGCTTGAACACTCCCGGCATCACCACGGTGATCGAACCCGTGATGACGCGCGACCATACCGAAAAGATGCTGAAGGGTTTCGGCGCCAACCTGAGCGTCGAGACGGATGAGCGCGGCGTGCGCCACATCTTTATCGAAGGCCAGGGCAAGCTCACCGGACAGACGATCGCCGTGCCAGGCGACCCCTCCTCTGCCGGCTTCCCACTGGTCGCGGCGCTGGTCGTGCCGGGTTCGGACATCGTCATCGAGAACGTGCTGATGAACCCGACCCGCACCGGGTTGCTGCTGACCCTGCAGGAAATGGGCGGCAAGATCGACATCCTCAATCCGCGCAATGCCGGCGGCGAGGACGTGGCGGACCTGCGCGTGCGCTCCTCGGAGCTGAAAGGCGTGGTGGTGCCGCCCGAGCGCGCGCCCTCGATGATCGACGAGTATCCGGTGCTGGCCGTCGCCGCGAGCTTCGCCGAGGGCGAGACGCTGATGCAGGGGCTGGAGGAATTGCGCGTCAAGGAATCGGACCGTCTGGCGGCGGTCGCCAGGGGCCTGGAGCTCAACGGCGTCGACTGCTCCGAGGGCGAGGCCTCGCTCGCCGTGCGCGGCAGACCGGGCGGCAAGGGACTGGGCGCTCATCCCAACGGCCCCGATACGGCGGTGAAGACGCATCTCGACCACCGCATCGCCATGAGTTTTCTGGTGATGGGCCTAGCCACCGAGAAGCCGGTGACGATCGACGACGCCAACATGATCGCGACGAGCTTTCCGGAATTCATGGGGCTGATGAAGGGGCTGGGCGCGGAGATTGGGTGAGGTCGATGGGTTTAAGCCAAACTGAAACGCCGGCGGGACAGCGCCCCCCTCTGTCCTGCCGGACATCTCCCCCTCAAGGGGGGAGATTGGCGGCTTTGGCGTTCCGCTCAATCCTGCAACACAGACAATTGGCGAAAGCCGCGATGACGGCTGATCTCCCCCCTAGAGGGGGAGATGTCCGGCAGGACAGAGAGGGGCGCGAAGGATCGCGGCGTCCGTCTTATTCAGCGCGTCTTCCGATCGCTGTGCCCGTCCAATGAGCACCCCCTTCACCATCGCCATCGACGGGCCTGCCGGTGCCGGCAAGGGCACACTCGCGCGCCGGCTTTCCGACCATTACCGGCTGAACCTGCTCGATACCGGCCTCACCTACCGCGCGGTCGCTCACAAGCTGCTCGAACTCGGCCTGCCGCTCGACAATGTCTCGGCGGCGGAAACCGCTGCGCGTCAGGTGGACCTCTCCAACCTCGATCGCACCGTGCTGGCCGCGCATGCGGTAGGCGAGGCGGCCTCCAAGGTCGCGGTCATTCCGACCGTACGGCGCATCCTGGTAGAGAAGCAGCGGGCCTTCGCCAAGGCACCGCCGGGTGCTGTGCTCGACGGCCGCGACATCGGCACGGTGGTGTGCCCCGATGCCGACATCAAGCTCTATGTCACGGCAAGCGCCGAAGTGCGCGCCAGGCGCCGGCTGGCCGAGATCGAGAGCATGGGCGGCAGCGCCGATTTCGCCACCATCCTTGCCGATATCGAGCGCCGCGACGAGCGCGACATGGGCCGCGCCGACTCGCCGCTGAAGCCGGCGGCAGACGCGCACTTGCTTGATACCAGCGAAATGGCTATAGAAGCCGCGTTTCTGGCGGCGATGGCGATCGTTGACGACGTCCTTGCCAAGAGAAACAAGGCCTGATCAGATTTTTCGATTGCCGTTGGCGGCGAAAATACCCATATCGGGCACGAACCAGCCTGCCAGCATTCTTCATGCGCCGGACTTGCCGCCTGAACAGCGGCCAAGGGCTTTCAGCCCGGAACGCCGGCAGGCTCACGCAACGCTAACCCACGGCGCCCGCCCCGCTTGAAGACCGGGGTATTCCAGGAGAAACAATGTCAGTAGCTAATCCGTCTCGCGACGATTTCACGAGCATGCTCGAAGAATCATTCACCGCCGGCCATTCCGGCGAGGGCCAGGTTGTCCGGGGCACGATCACCGCGATCGAAAAGGACATGGCCATCATCGATGTCGGCCTCAAGGTCGAAGGCCGCGTGCCGCTGAAGGAATTCGGCGCCAAGGGCAAGGAATCCTCTCTCAAGGTCGGCGACACCGTCGAAGTCTATGTCGAGCGCATCGAGAACGCGCTTGGCGAAGCCATGCTGTCGCGCGAGAAGGCTCGCCGCGAAGAGAGCTGGGTGCGTCTCGAAGAGAAGTTCACCAAGGGTGAGCGCGTCGAAGGCGTCATCTTCAATCAGGTCAAGGGCGGCTTCACCGTCGACCTCGACGGCGCCGTGGCGTTCCTGCCGCGCAGCCAGGTCGATATCCGCCCGATCCGCGATGTCACCCCGCTGATGCATAACCCGCAGCCCTTCGAGATCCTTAAGATGGATCGCCGCCGCGGCAACATAGTGGTGTCGCGCCGCACCGTGCTCGAAGAGAGCCGCGCCGAACAGCGTTCGGAAATCGTGCAGAACCTCGAGGAAGGCCAGGTGGTCGAAGGCGTGGTCAAGAACATCACCGACTACGGTGCGTTCGTCGACCTCGGCGGCATCGACGGCCTGCTGCATGTCACCGACATGGCCTGGCGCCGCGTCAACCATCCGACCGAGATCCTCAACATCGGCCAGACGGTCAAGGTGCAGATCATCCGCATCAACCAGGAAACCCACCGCATCTCGCTCGGCATGAAGCAGCTCGAGTCGGATCCGTGGTCGGATATCGGCACCAAGTTCCCGATCGGCAAGAAGATCAAGGGCACCGTCACCAACATCACCGACTACGGCGCGTTCGTCGAGCTGGAGCCGGGCATCGAGGGCCTCATCCACGTTTCGGAAATGTCGTGGACGAAGAAGAACGTGCATCCCGGCAAGATCCTGTCGACGACGCAGGAAGTCGACGTGGTGGTGCTCGAGGTCGATCCGGCCAAGCGCCGCATCTCGCTCGGCCTCAAGCAGACGCTGGAAAACCCGTGGCAGGCTTTCGCCTCGAGCCATCCGGTCGGCAGCCAGGTCGAGGGCGAGGTCAAGAACAAGACCGAGTTCGGCCTGTTCATCGGTCTGGAAGGCGACGTGGACGGCATGGTGCACCTCTCCGATCTCGACTGGACCCGTCCGGGCGAGCAGGTCATCGAAGAGTACAATCGCGGCGACATGGTCAAGGCGCAGGTGCTCGACGTCGACATCGAGAAGGAGCGCATCTCGCTCGGCATCAAGCAGCTGGCCCGCGACACTGTCGGCGAAGCGGCCAGCAGCGGCGAGCTGCGCAAGAACGCCGTCGTCACCTGCGAGGTCATCGGCGTGAAGGATGGCGGCCTGGACGTGCGGCTGGTCGACAGCGGCATCGAGACCTTCATCAAGCGTTCGGACCTTTCGCGCGACCGCGACGAGCAGCGCCCCGAGCGCTTCACCGTCGGCCAGAAGGTCGATGCCCGCGTCATCGCCTTCGACAAGAAGACCCGCAAGCTGCAGGTCTCGATCAAGGCGCTGGAAATCGCCGAGGAGAAGGAAGCGGTCGCTCAGTACGGCTCGACCGACTCCGGCGCTTCGCTGGGCGACATTCTGGGCGCCGCGCTGAAGAAGCAGGGCAACTAAAGCCTTCCGGGAAAGCCGTTTGCGGCTTTCCCTCGGAACTGCGTAAGCCCTTTGGCGAACAGCAAAAACCCCGCCGGAGCGATCCGGCGGGGTTTTTCTATTGCCTGGATTTCTGTGCGGTCAGGCGCGTCCGTAGAGCGGCACCAGCGTACCGCTCATCGCGAGGTTGGCGGGCGAGGCGAGGTAGGCGATCGCTTCCGCCGCGGCCTCCAGGCTGACCCATTTGGCGAAATCGGCATCGGGCATGTCGGCGCGGTTGGCGGGCGTGTCGAGCGTCGAGGGCGCCACGGCGTTGACGAGGATGCCCTTGCCCTTCAACTCCTCGGCCATGGCCACAGTCATCGCCGCGACCGCCGCCTTGCTTGCGGCATAGGCAACCATGCCGGAGCCGCGCCTCGGATCGAGTCCGGCGCGCGCGGTGACGTTGACGATGCGGCCGGCCGTGTTGGAGTCCAGCATCGAGCGCACCGCGGCGCGGCTGCACAGGAAAGCCGTGCGTGCGTTGGTGTCCATCATCTCGGCGAAGGAGGCCGACTCGATCTTTTCGACCGGCGCCATGGTGAAGCCGCCGGCAAGGTGGATCGAGGCCCAGAGTTCGGGAACCTGATGGTAGAAGGCCTCGACCTTGGCCGAATCCGACAGGTCGACATTATGCGCCAAATGCACGCTGGCATGGGCTGCGTAAGGAAAATGCGGCGGGGCCGCCGCGTGGGCATTTGGCACGTGGCAGATCGCGCCTTGCTCCAGCAGTCTGCCGACAACCGCGCCGCCGAGCGCCCCAGTGCCGCCCGTCACCACGACATGCCTGCCATTCAGCGTTTCCGTCATACCTAGACCGCTCCTGTCATTTTTTTATGATTATATCTTGGGTTATGCCGCCCCAGGCTCGAACGTCGCGCCTTTCGCGCTGTCACTCAATTGAAATATCGACATGGCTGGCGCAGCGTCTTTGCATGCGTCGGACCTTGGCGGGCGGCATCGATTTGCCGGCGCCGAAAGGGGTCAACCGGCAGATGCACCGATCTTTCAGTCGACGGTGATTTCGATGACGCGTGGCTTGCCGGCCGCCCGCGCGCGCTTCAGCGCCAAGGCCAGGCCGCCGGCCCCGGCCAGCCGCTCGGCCTCGATGCCATAGGCCTCGGCGAGCTTGCAGAAATCGGGCGGTGCCGGCGACACGCCGACCGGCTCGACGCCGACATCGAGCATCGAGGTTTCGATCTCGCGATAGCCGCGATTGTTCCAGACGACGAAGATTACCGGCGCTTCGGCGTCGAGCGCAGCGCCGATCTCCGGCAAGGTGAACTGGAAGCCGCCATCGCCGGTGAGGCACACCACCGGCGCCTCCGGCACCGCAAGTGCTGCGCCGATCGCCGCCGGCGAACCGTAGCCCAACGCGCCGAAGCCGGTCGCGGCGTTGAACCAGCCGCCGGGACGGTCGTGGTCGTAATAGAGGTTGGCGGCATAGATCGGCTGGGTTGAATCGCCGACGATGATGGCGCCCGGCAGCGCGTCGCGGATCATCTCTACGGCGCGAACCTGCGCCAGGTATTCGGGCTTCAGCTCGGCCCGAGCAGCCTCGCGCGCGGCGGCCGCACGAGCCTCGCCATCGCTTGCCGCGGCATGGCCAGATCCGATCGCTGCAAGCAGCGCCTCGATCGCTTCCACGCAATCCGCGTGGATGCCAACCGTCACCGGCCGGCGCGCGATCTGGTCGGCGCCGATATCGATGCGGATCAGGCTCGGCGGCAGCACGAAGCCGCCGTCGCCATAGCCGTCATAGTCGGTCGGGCCGAATTCAGTGCCGGCGGCAATCACCAGATCGGCGCCCGCCATCAACGCACGCACTGCCTTGAGGCTGGGGCTCGCCGGCACGCACATGGGATGGCCATGCAGCAGGCCACGCGCATTGGCGGTCTCGACCACGGGGGCGCCGAGCATCTCGGCCAGACGCCGCAGCGCCGCATCGGCCTTCTTGGCGCCGCCGCCTGAAAGGATCAGCGGACGGCGTGCGGCCCTGCAAAGCCGTGCCGCCTCGGCGATCGCCGCCAACTCCGGAGCGGGCGGCGCGGCATTGCTAAGGACGGCCGCAACACCATCGGCGGGCTTGACCATGACGTCGGTGGGGATCTCGATATGGACCGGCCCCGGGCGTGAGGAGGAGAAAACGGCGAAGGCGCGGGCGAGCGCGCCGGGCAACTGCCCGGCCTCGGTGATGCGCTCGGAAAACAGCGCCACCTTCTCCATCATGCCGCGCTGGTCGGGCAGCTCGTGCAGGAATCCAAGTCCCTTTCCCAGCGTGTCGGTGGCGTTGACGCCGGAGATGACCAGCATCGGCACCGAATCGGCGCGCGCCTGGCCCATGGCGGTGATGGTGTTGGTGAGGCCCGGCCCAGTGATGACGAAGGCGACGCCGGGACGGCCGCCGGCGCGCGCATAACCGTCGGCCATGAAGCCGGCGCCCTGTTCGTGGCGCGGCGTGACATGGCGGATCTTCGAGCCCGCCAGGCCGCGATAGAGCTCGACCGTATGCACGCCCGGAATGCCGAAGACGGTGTCGACGCCATGCGCCTCGAGCAATTTGATCAGCGCTTCGCCGATGGTGGTCATTGGTTTCCTCCCTTTTCCAGCGCCAAGCCGAGCTCGGCCTCTATGGCTTTGACGCCTATCGCCGCCAATTCGCCAGGCGAGAACATCTCTGCTGCCAGGCAGCCTTCGATCCAAAGCCCGTCGATGATCGCGTTGATCGCGATGGCATGGCGGCGCAGCTCGCCTGCGTCCGGCTTGCGCCGCTCGGCGGCGAGCACCTCGGCAACGACTGCTTCCACCTCGTCGCGAAAGCCGAGATAGCCTTCGCGATGAGCACGGGCGAGCGCCGGATCCGCATTGGCGCGGCCAAGGAAGGTTGCCCAGAGCGAAAACACCCGCCGGTCGACGATCGGCGCGTTGAGGTTGGCGGTGACGAAAGCCGCGAGGCGTTGGCGAGGCGAGGCGTCTTCCATGACCAATGCCGCCTTCGCCTGCTCGGTCATGCGGCCGACCAGCGCCATATAGGCTTCCTGCAGCAATTCTTCCTTGCCGGGGAAATAGTGCCGGATCAGCCCGGCGGTGACGCCGGCGCGCAAGGCGATGGTGCGCAAGGTGGCGCCCTGAAGGCCATATTCCGCCACGCTGTCCAGCGTCGCATCGATCAGATCCTGCCGCCGCCGCTCCTCGCCCTCGCGGCGGAACTTGCGGCGCGCATTCATTGGCGCAGGATCGGCCGCGTCAGGCATGTCGGCCCGCCTTCACAGGCGATGCAGAGCGCATCCGCCTCGAATGTCTCGACCGTGCAGCCGGCGGCTTCCATCGCGGCCTTGGTCTTGGGAAAACCAGCAACGGCGATGACCTTGTGCGGGCTGGTCGGCAGCACGTTCAGGCTGAGGCCGTTGGAAGCGGCGAACTCTTCGGCATCGCCTTCGACCAGCCGGATGCCGCGCGCCTTCAGCATCTGATAGAACGCGGCTGGCAGAAGCGGCGAATAGACGAGGGCCAGGTCGTCGGCCAGCGGGCTGATCACCGACATCAGATGCAGGCACGCCTCTTCGCCTTGCCAAAGCGGCAAATCGAAGCCGTAGACGGAAATGCCCAGCGGCGTCAGCAGGTTGGAAACCTGCTGGATGCCTTCCTGGTTGGAGCGCACACCGCGCCCGATCGCCAGCGTGCGGGCATCCACCCATACGCAGTCGCCGCCTTCGACCTGACCAGGCGCCTCGACACGACCGAGGACCGGAATGCCCAGTCTCTTATAGGTTTCCTCATGCAGCGAGGGCTCCCGGGCGCGCAGTGGCTTGCCCATGGACAGGATCAGCGCGCCGCGGTCGGTCATCAGCGACGGGTCATGCGTGAACACCGAATCCGAAAGGCCGTCGGCCCTGTCCTCGATCCATTCGATCTCGGCGCCGGAAGCCGCCACCATGTCGGCAAGGGCCGCATGCTGCACGGCTGCTTCCGCCGGGTTGAATCCCGGGCCATAGTGCCAGGCCGCCCTGTCGGCGTCGCGCATGGCGTTGGCCGCCGACCGCATCAGCACGCGCCGCAGCGGCGCCGCCATGGACTGTGACCCGAAAGCGCTCATCGATGCCCTTTTAAGATGAAAAAAATCGTGAAAATTTCATGAAAGGCTATTTATACACTTGCGCAACAAGGCCGCAAGTGCCGTAATGAGCGGGATTGACGGGCTCGCGCTGTCGGGTCCATGCTGAAGCCTGGAGCGGGTCAGTGCAGCGTATGTTGATTAGCCGGATAGACGTTCGACGACCTGCCGTCGGCCAGATAGAGGTCACCCGGTGAGCGCTGCAGCAGCTGCCGCAGTCCAATCCGGTGAGGCGCAGAACGGCGCCGCCGAAGCCATCCATGTCGAAAACCTGCACAAGAAGTTCGGCCAGTTGCACGTGCTGAAGGGGGTTTCGCTGTCGGCGCGCGACGGCGAGGTGGTCGCCATCATCGGCGGCTCCGGTTCCGGCAAGTCGACGCTCTTACGCTGCATTAACTGCCTGGAGAACCCCACAAGCGGCATCATCCGGGTCAATGGCGAGGAGATCAAGCTCAAGGCCGACAGCCATGGACACACCGTTCCGGCCGACCGCAGGCAGATCGAGCGCATTCGCTCGAGGCTCGGCATGGTGTTCCAGAATTTCAACCTGTGGAGCCACATGACGCTGATCGAGAATGTCATCGAGGTTCCGGTGCATGTGCTTGGCGTCAAGCGCAGCGAAGCGATCGCCCAGGCCGAGAAGCTGCTCGCCCGCGTCGGGCTGGCGGAAAAGCGCGACGTCTATCCGGCTTTCCTGTCCGGCGGCCAGCAGCAGCGGGCCGCGATCGCCCGCGCGCTGGCGATCAATCCGCGCGTCATGCTGTTCGACGAACCGACTTCCGCGCTCGATCCCGAACTGGTCGGCGAAGTGCTGAAAGTCATCGGCGACTTGGCGCGCGAGGGGCGCACCATGGTGCTGGTGACGCATGAAATGAAGTTCGCCCGCGAGGTCGCGACGCATGTCGTCTATCTCTACAACGGGCTGGTCGAGGAGGAAGGTCCGCCGGAACAGCTGTTCGGCGCGCCCAAATCCGAAAGGCTCAAGCAATTCCTCCGCAATGTCGGCTAGGTGCCGGCATCAAGCGGAGCGAAAAACCGGGAACAACAACAAACTGGGAGTCCTGACATGAAGACTGTTCTCAAGACATTTGCCGCCGCGCTGCTTCTCGGCGTCGCGGCGATGGGCGGAGTGGCCAAGGCCGAGCAGGTCAAGATCGGCGTCGCCGCCGAACCCTACCCGCCCTTCACCTCGCCCGACGCCAGCGGCAAATGGGTGGGCTGGGAGATCGACTTCGTCGACGCCGTCTGCGCCGAAGAGAAACTTGACTGCGTGATCACGCCGGTGGCCTGGGACGGCATCATCCCGGCGCTGACGACCAAGAAGATCGACGCCATCGTCTCTTCCATGTCGATCACCGACGAGCGCAAGAAGACGATCGACTTCTCGGACAAGTACTACAACACCCCGACCGCGATCATCGGGCCGAAGGACCACAAGTTCGGCGCCACGCCGGACGATCTCAAGGGCAAGGTGATCGGCGTCCAGGTCTCGACCGTGCATGCCGTGTACGCGAAGAAGCACTTCACCGGCGCCCAGGAAATCAAGGAATACCAGACCCAAGATGAAGCCAACCAGGATCTGGCCGCTGGCCGCATCGACGCGGTGCAGGCCGACTCGATCGCGCTCGGCGAATTCCTGAAGTCGGACCAGGGCAAGGCCTGCTGCGACCTGAAGGGCATGGTGGCGCCCGACGACGAAGTGCTTGGCCCGGGTGTCGGCGCCGGTATCCGCAAGGAAGACACCGCGCTCAAGGAAAAGTTCAACGCCGGCATCAAGGCGATCCGCGCCAACGGCAAGTACGACGAGATCTCGAAGAAATATTTCGACTTCGACATCTATGGCGGCGCCACGCAGTCGAACTGAGCCCTCTCGAAATGAGTGAGGGCATGGCGTCCGCGCCATGCCCGATCTTGCCACGCGTGCCCGCCGCTTACCTGACCGTCGGCGGCTCGCCAGCAATCCGGGGACGAAGCTGATCGACGCCTTTCTTCCGGCCTCCGCGGCCGGCATCATCGAACTCCTGTCGCCCGTGGCGCCCGGCTGGGGCGGCACGCTGCTGGTCGGCCTGCTGCATTCGATCGAGATCGCTATAGGCGCGACGTGCCTCGGCCTCATGATCGGCACCGCGGGCGCGTTCGGCAAGCTCTATGGCGGCCCGGTGACGCGCGATCTGCTCGCGGTCTACACGACTGTCGTGCGCGCCGTGCCGGAACTGGTGCTGATCCTGCTGCTTTATTACGCCGGCACCGACCTCATCAACCAGGTGCTGACTGCGATCGGCTACAGCCGTGTCGACATCAGCGGGCTCGCGGCCGGCATTTTCGTGCTGGGTTTCGTCCAGGGCGCCTATTCGACCGAAGTCATCCGCGGAGCCATCCTCGCCATCCCGCAAGGCCAGATCGAGGCCGCCCGCGCCTACGGCATGTCGCCGGGCCTGATGCTGCGACGCATCACTGTGCCGGCCATGCTGCCCTTCGCCATCCCCGGCCTGGCGAATCTGTGGCTCATCGCCACCAAGGACACCGCGCTGCTTGCCGTCGTCGGCTTCTTCGAACTGACGCTGGCGACGCGCCAGGCGGCCGGCGTGACCAAGGCCTACCTGCTTTTCTACCTTGCGGCCGGCGCGCTCTATCTCGCGCTCTCGCTGTTCTCCAACCTGATCATCGGCCGCGTCGAGGCCTGGTCGCGGCGCGGCATGCCCTCCGTCAGGGAGGCGCGCTGATGTCCGCCGAAGCCTCCGCGATCCACTTGGCGGCGCGCGCCTCGATCTGGCTCAAGCCGCACCGCATCGTGCTGATCCTGATCGGGCTGGCGCTGGTTCTGTGCGCCGCCGTCTTCATGCGCTGGGACTGGCTGCCGCAATATTGGGAAATGGGCCTGATAGGCATCTGGCGGACGCTTTGGATTCTCGCCGTGACCTGCGCGCTGGGCTTTGCGCTGGCCGTGCCGCTCGGGCTCGCCCAGGCCGGCGGACCGATCTGGTTCTCGGCGCCGGCAAAGGCCTTCTGCACCATCATCCGGGGAACGCCGCTGCTCCTGCAGCTCTGGCTGCTCTATTACGGCCTCGGCTCGATCTTTCCGCAATATCCGTGGATCCGCGAATCCTGGCTATGGCCGTATCTCAGGCAGGCCTGGCCCTATGGCGTGGTAGCGCTGACCTTTTCCTTCGCCGGCTATGAGGGCGAGGTTATGCGCGGCGCCTTTGCCGGCGTTCCGAGAGGCCAGCTCGAGGCCGCTCGCGCCTTCGGCATGAGCCGCTGGAAAACCTTCCGGCGCATCTGGCTGCCGCAAGCCTTCTACCGGGCGCTGCCGACGCTGACGGGCGAGACGGTGCTGCAGCTAAAATCGACACCGCTGGTGGCGACGATCAGCGTCATCGATATCTTCGCCGTCTCCTCCAAGGTGCGCCAGGACACCTATCTGACCTACGAGCCTTTGCTGCTGCTGGCGCTGATCTATATGACGATCACCGGTATCCTGGTCTTCGTCTTCAGCCGGATCGAGGCACGGATTCCGGTCAAGATCGGATAGTGAATAGAGAGTAGCGAATAGCGAGTAGCTTCTTTATTTCCCCCTACTCGCTACTCGCTACTCGCTATTCCCTATTCACCACTCGCTGCAGGGCAACACTGATGCAACTCACCCTCGCCCAGGCAACAGGCCTATGCCGGATGGCGGCGCTTGGCGCCGGCGCCAATGAGGAGGCGGCGCAGTCGCTGACAGCCTCGATCATCGCCGCGGAGGCCGAAGGCCTGTCGACGGTGGGGCTGTCGCATTTCATCGACTATCTGGAAGCGCTCGAAGCCGGCCGCATCGACGGCAACGCCGATCCGGCGATCACGCGGCCGGCGCTCGCCGTCTATCTTTCGGATGCGCGCGGCGGACTTGCCCATACCGGCTTCGACCGCACGATCGACGACCTGGTCAAGGCGGCAAAACTGTTCGGCGTCTCGATCTTCTCGCAGAAGAACGCCTACACATGCGGCGCGCTCGGCTATTTCACTGGGCGGCTGGCCGAACAGGGGCTGGTTTCCTTCGCCGCCACCAACGGACCGGCAGTGCTTGCCGGCTCAGGCTCGGTCAAGCCGGTCTATTGCACCAATCCGATGTCCTTTGCGTCGCCCGCCGCCGACGGGCCGCCGCTGGTCATCGACCAGTCGTCGAGCGCGACCGCCTTCGTCAATATCCGCAAGGCGGCGGAGGACGGCAAGAAGATCCCCGAAGGCTGGGCGCTGGATGCCAGCGGCAACCCGACCACCGATCCGGCGGCGGCGATGAAGGGCGCCATGCTTGCCTTTGGCGGCCAGCGCGGCGCCAACATCGCTTTAATGGTCGAGGTGCTGGCCGCGGGCATTTCCGGCGCCAACTGGTCGCTTGACGCGCCCTGGTTCACCGATGGGGCGGAGAGCCCCGGCACCGGCCTTTTCGTTCTGGCCATCGAGCCAAAGCTGCTCGACCCGAATTTCGAGCGGCGCATGAAGGACCAGCTCGAGCGGTTGCGGCGGCGCTATGGCGTGCATATCCCCGGCCGCTCGCGCGCTGACGCCGCCGAGAAGGCAAAGGCGCGCGGCATCACCACGTCCAGGGCAGTGGTGCAGCGCATTTCGGAATTCGCCGAGCGTTATTCGGCCTGATTTTTCCCTGCGCGATTGAACCTTTTTTCGACGCTGCACGACCCATGTCCGGCACCCCTCGCCGCGAGCCGCCCGAATGGCTTCATCCGGCTCGCGGCTGGCGGCGCCGCGCCGAGCGTTCAGGGCGGGGCGGGCGTGCTTGCTTCACGCCACCTTGATGCCGTCTCAGGTCAGGCCGTCTCGTTGGACCCTGCTTCGGTGTGGACACTGCCCGGAAAACCCCGCTTCGGCGGGGTTTTCTGTTCTCTCCAATGCGGCGGGGCAGGGATTCCGGGCAAGTTCAAAAACAAGCCGACGGCGACTTCCGGTCGCTCTTTGCCTTTGGCGAGAAACGGATTAAGAAACGGCTTCAGCCAAGCATTTGCGCGGAGCCAGTCATGACCGAAATCCTGCAGACCCCCAAGCTCGTCGTCGTCTTCGGCGGCTCGGGCTTCGTCGGTCGCCACGTCGTGCGAGCGCTGGCCAAGCGCGGCTACCGCATCCGGGTCGCCTGCCGGCGGCCCGACCTTGCCGGCCATGTGCAGCCGCTCGGCAATGTCGGCCAGATTCAGCCCGTGCAGGCCAATGTGCGCGTGCGCTGGTCGGTCGACCGCGCCGTGCAAGGCGCCGACCATGTCGTCAACCTGGTCGCCATCCTGCATGAGACCGGCCGCCAGAAATTTGGCGCCGTGCACGAGTTCGGCGCGCGCGCCGTCGCCGAGGCCGCACGCTCGGTCGGCGCCGGCCTCACCCAGATCTCGGCACTCGGCGCCGATCTCAATTCGCCGTCCAACTACGCCCGCACCAAGGCGCTGGGCGAAAGGGCAGTGTTCGAGACGATTCAGGATGCCGTCATATTCCGCCCGTCGATCAATTTCGGACCGGAGGACCGCTTCTTCAACCGCTTCGCCGGCATGGCGCGCCTGTCGCCCGTCCTGCCGCTGATCGGCGGCGGGCAGAACAAGCTGCAGCCGGTCTATGTCGGCGATGTCGCCGAAGCGATCGCGCGCTCGGTCGACGGCAAGGTCAAGGGCGGCCAGATCTACGAGCTCGGCGGCCCGCAGGTGCTGACCTTCAAGGAATGCATGGAGGAAATGCTTGCCGTGATCGACCGCAGGCGCCTCCTGGTGCCGGTGCCGTGGTGGGTGGCGAACATCCAGGCGTCGATCCTCCAGCTGCTGCCCAATCCGCTCCTGACCAAGGACCAGGTGCTGCAGTTGCGTGAGGACAATGTCGTCTCGGACGAAGCCGCCAAGGCCGCCAGGACGCTTGCCGGGCTGGGCATCCAGCCGCAGGCGATCGCCACCATCCTGCCCAGCTATCTCTGGCGCTTCCGCGCCGCCGGCCAATTCCAGCAGCGCCGGCCGATCGCGGACCGTTAGACCAGTTTCTACGCCCGCCGGGAGACCTGCATCGGCAGGCCGCCCTGCGGCTGCGTGGTGAGCTTCTGCACCGGCCATGGCCGCGTCTGCGACGTAGCATCGAAGCGAAAGCGCGACAACAGGATCGCCAGCGCGATGATCGCCTCCTGCATGGCGAAGCTGGCGCCGATGCAGACGCGCGGCCCGGCGCCGAAGGGCAGGTACTGGAAGCGGTCGATCCGGTCGCGGTTTTCCGGATGGAAGCGCTCCGGCAGGAAGGCGTTCGGCCTGTCCCACAGCTTGCGGTGGCGATGCACCACCCAGGGCATCACCAGCACGGCGGCGTATTTCGGAATATATAAGCCGTTCCAGGTCTCCGGTTCGATCGGCTCGCGGTTGATCGAGGGCGCAGGCGGATAGAGCCTGAGCGCCTCCTCGAAAGCGGCGCGGGTGAGCGGCATGGCATCCAGCCACTTGGTCGGATCGGGTTCGCGCGCCAGCACGGCGTCGATCTCCTGCTCGATCTTGTCGCGTTCCCAGGGCGCCCCGGCGAGGCAATAGATCGTCCAGCCCAGCGCCCGAGCGGTCGTCTCATGGCCGGCGCCGATGAAGGTGATGATGTTGTCCTCGACTTCGGCGCGGGTCAGCCCGTCCGGCCCCTCAGCGCGCAGCAGAAGCGTGAGAAAATCCTGCGGCACGCCGTCGGGATCGCGCTTCAGCCGCTCCTCGCGCATCTTCACTGTGTTGGCGACGATATTGCGGAAATAGGCCATGGTCTTGCGGCCGCGGATGCGGGTTAGCCGCGGCAGCCATTCCGGCGCGCGCAGAAGGTCAAGGGGGTCGACACGGCCCATGGTCTCGAACAGGCGGTCGATCTCCTTGGCGAAGCTGCCGGGCTCGCCGGCGATCTCGCCGGAAAACAGCGTTTCGGCGAGGATGTCGTAGGTGAGCAGCGTCATGTCATGCGCGACATCGGTCATGCCGCCGGCCTCGTAGCGGTTGACGAAATCCAGCGTGCGCTTCAGCATCGGCCCGGCGAAGCCGAAGATGTGGCGCGGTGTGAACACCGGCGCCATCGCCTTGCGCGAGCGCCTCCACACCTCGCCTTCGGCGGTGAGCAGCCCGTCGCGCAGGATCGGCCGCAGGATCAGCTGGCGCACAGTCGCCATCTTGTAATTCCTGGCGTTATCGATCAGCACATGGCGGATGAGGCCGGGATCGTTGGCGATGACCAGAGGGCCGCCGATGCCGGTCACCGAGATCCAGGGCTCGTTGTAGGTATGCTCGCCCCACAGCTCGAGCGGATTGCGGTAGACGATGCGCATCATCTCCAGCGTCGAAGGCGGCGTTGTGCGCGGCGTCGGCGCCGGCGGCACGAAAGGGGCGGGCTTGGTGTCCATGAAGCATGCTCCGCTGACAGCCGAATGTAGTGTCCGACGAAGCGGGCGTCCATCTAGCCGAGCAGGTCCGCGATCGTCACCAAATACGGCTCGCGTCAGCCGGCTTGCCGGCCCGTCGGCTCGGGGTGAATGAAAGGCTTCTCGCCAAGCCGGCAAAATGGCCGCAAACCTTGGAAAACCAGCCGTTTGCGCCTATATCTAGGACATCAAAACGGCGCGATTCGGGGTGACTTTCCCGTGCCGGACCATCGACATCAATCAGACAGGTATTCATGAGCGACCAGACCGAAAGCGCCATTGGCGTGGAAGCCGAGTACGGCGCCGATTCCATCAAGGTTTTGAAGGGGTTGGATGCCGTTCGCAAGCGTCCAGGCATGTATATCGGCGATACCGATGACGGCTCGGGCCTGCATCACATGGTCTATGAGGTGGTGGACAACGCCATCGACGAGGCGCTGGCGGGCCATGCCGACCTCGTCTCGGTGACGCTCAACCCCGATGGTTCCGTCACCGTGATCGACAATGGCCGCGGCATTCCGACCGATATCCACTCCTCAGAGGGTGTTTCTGCGGCCGAAGTGATCATGACGCAGCTGCATGCCGGCGGCAAATTCGACCAGAACTCCTACAAGGTTTCCGGCGGTCTGCATGGCGTCGGCGTCTCGGTGGTCAATGCGCTTTCCGCATGGCTCAAGCTCAAGATCCGCCGCAACGGCGAAATCTTCGAGATGAGCTTCACGCATGGCAATGCCGACGCGCCGTTGAAGGTGACGGGCACATATGAGCAGAACAAACAGCCCGGCACCTATGAGGGCCGCAGCGGCAGCGAGATCACCTTCTTCCCGTCGGCCGAGACCTTCACCATGGTCGAATTCGACTATGGCACGCTGGAGCACCGGCTGCGCGAGCTCGCCTTCCTCAATTCCGGCGTGCGCATCGTGCTGACCGACGCGCGTCATGCCGACTTGGTGCGCCACGAGCTGCATTACGACGGCGGCCTGGAAGAGTTCGTCAAATATCTCGACCGGGTGAAGAAGCCGCTGATCGAAACGCCGATCGCCATCCGCGCCGAGCGCGACGGCATCACCGTGGAAGTCGCGATGTGGTGGAACGACAGCTACCACGAGAACGTGCTGGCTTTCACCAACAACATTCCGCAGCGCGACGGCGGCACGCATCTGGCGGGCTTCCGCGCGGCGCTGACCAGGCAGATCACCGGCTATGGCGAATCGTCCGGCCAGACCAAGAAGGAAAAGGTCTCGCTGACCGGCGACGACTGCCGCGAAGGCCTGACCGCCGTTCTATCGGTCAAGGTGCCGGACCCGAAATTCTCCTCGCAGACCAAGGACAAGCTGGTTTCGTCCGAGGTCCGCCCGGTGGTGGAAAGCCTGGTCAACGAGGCGCTGGGCACCTGGCTGGAAGAGCATCCGAGCGAGGGCAGGGTGGTGGTCGAGAAGGTGATCCAGGCGGCGGCCGCGCGCGAGGCCGCGCGCAAGGCGCGCGACATCACCCGCAAGAGCTCGCTCGGCGTCACCTCGCTGCCCGGCAAGCTCGCCGACTGCCAGGAGCGCGATCCGGCGAAGTCGGAAATCTTCATCGTCGAGGGCGACTCGGCCGGCGGCTCGGCCAAGGGCGGACGCTCGCGCCAGAACCAGGCGATCCTGCCGCTGCGCGGCAAGATCCTCAATGTCGAACGGGCGCGCTTCGACCGCATGCTCTCTTCGGACATGATCGGCACGCTGATCACCGCGCTCGGCACCTCGATTGGCAAGGACGAGTTCAATGCCGACAAGCTGCGCTACCACAAGATCATTCTGATGACGGACGCCGACGTCGACGGCGCCCACATCCGCACGCTGTTGCTCACCTTCTTCTTCCGGCAGATGCCGGAGCTGATCGAGCGCGGCCATCTCTACATCGCCCAGCCGCCGCTCTACAAAGTGACGCGGGGCAAGAGCTCGCAATATCTCAAGGACGAAAGCGCCTATGAGGAATATCTGATTGGGTCCGGACTGGATGAGGCCTCGCTGGTGCTGGCCTCCGGCGAGGTACGGACGGGACAGGACCTGCGCGCCTCGGTCGACGACGCGCTTTCGGTGCGCCAGCTGATCAACGGGCTGCACACGCGCTATAACCGCAGCGTCGTCGAGCAGGCGGCGATCGCCGGCGCGCTCAATCCCGACGTGCTTGCCGATCTGGGCCGCGCCAACACCATGGCCGAGCGCGTCGCGAAGCGGCTCGACATGATCGCCGAGGAGACCGAGCGCGGCTGGACCGGCAGGCTGTCGACCTCCAATGACGGTTCGGGCGGCTATGTGTTCGAGCGCACCGTGCGCGGCGTGAAGGATGTGGTCCAGCTCGACGCGGGGTTGATCAATTCGGCCGATGCGCGCCAGCTCGACCGCTACGCAGCGCGCCTGGCGGAAGTCTATGGCGAGCAGCCGGCCTTGCGTCGGAAAGAGACCTCGGAACTCCTCTCGGGGCCGCTGGCGCTGCTCAACGCCGTGTTCGCTTCAGGCCGCAAGGGCCTCACCATGCAGCGCTATAAGGGCCTCGGCGAGATGAATGCCGAGCAGCTTTGGGAAACCACGCTGGACCCGAATGTTCGCTCGCTGCTGCAGGTCAAGGTCAACGACGCAACCGACGCCGACTCGCTGTTCTCGCGGCTGATGGGCGACGAGGTGGAACCACGCCGCGAGTTCATCCAGGACAATGCGCTGTCGGTGGCCAATCTGGATATTTGAGCGCGACCTAGAGCAATTCCAGGAAAAGTGTGAGCGGTTTTCCGTCCGGAATTGCTTTAAATCAAAGAGATAGGGCGTTTCGCCGTTTCCGTGAACGGCGAAACGCACTATTAGCCGACAGTTCCTGCAATAAAAAAGCCCGCATCGAGCGGGCTTTCTTATTGCAGGAACTGCGGCTGGATCAGTGATCAAACGCCTTGACGATTTCCTCGGTCATCTTCTTGGCGTCGCCCAAGAGCATCATGGTGCCGTCCTTGTAGAACAGCGTGTTGTCGATGCCGGCATAGCCGGAGCCGAGGGAGCGCTTGACGAACAGGCAGGTGCGGGCCTTGTCGACGTCGAGGATCGGCATGCCGTAGATGGGCGAGGACTTGTCGTCGCGCGCGGACGGGTTGGTGACGTCGTTGGCGCCGATGACATAGGCGACGTCGGCCTGCGCGAATTCGGAGTTAATGTCCTCGAGCTCGAACACTTCGTCATAAGGCACGTTGGCCTCGGCCAGGAGCACGTTCATGTGGCCGGGCATGCGGCCGGCGACCGGGTGGATGGCGTATTTGACCTCGACGCCATTGGCCTTGAGCTTATCGGCCATTTCGCGCAGCGCGTGCTGCGCCTGGGCGACCGCCATGCCGTAGCCCGGCACGATGATGACCTTCTGCGCGTTCATCATCAGATAGGCCGCGTCGTCGGCCGAGCCCTGCTTGACGGTGCGCTCGATGCCGTCGCTGGCCACGGCAGCGGTCTCGCCGCCAAAGCCGCCGAGGATAACCGAGATGAAGCTCCGGTTCATGCCCTTGCACATGATGTAGGACAGGATCGCGCCCGACGAGCCGACCAGCGCGCCGGTGATGATCAGCGCCAGGTTGCCGAGGGTGAACCCGAGCGCCGCCGCCGCCCAGCCGGAATAGGAGTTCAGCATCGACACCACGACCGGCATATCGGCGCCGCCGATCGGGATGATCAAGAGCACGCCGAGCACCAGCGAGGCGGCGACGATCAGCCAGAAGACGAGCTTGGATTCGGTGGTCACGAGCAGCACGATCAGCACCACCAGGGCGATGCCAAGCGCGATGTTGATGAGGTGACGGCCGCCGATCATGATCGGCTTGCCGGACATGCGGCCGTCGAGCTTGAGGAAGGCGATGACCGAGCCGGTGAAGGTGATGGCGCCGATGGCGACACCCAGGCTCATCTCGACCAGCGCCTGGGCGTGGATGTCGCCCGCCGTGCCGATGCCGAAACTTTCCGGCGCGTAGATGGCGGCAGCCGCCACCATCACGGCGGCGAAGCCGACGAGGCTGTGGAAGGCGGCGACCAGCTGCGGCATCGAGGTCATGGCGATGCGACGCGCGGTGACCGCGCCGATGCCGCCGCCAATGGCGAGACCGAGCACGATCAGGCCGAAGCGGCCGGCCGAAGGCAGCGCCAGCGCCAGCGTTGTGGCGATGGCGATGCCCATGCCGATCATGCCGTAAAGATTGCCCTGGCGGCTGGTGGTCGGGTGCGACAGGCCGCGCAGCGCCAGGATGAACAGGATGCCGGAGACAAGATAGAGGAAGGAAGCGAAGTTGGCGTTCACGTCACTTTTCCTTCTTCTTGTACATGGCGAGCATGCGCTGGGTGACGAGGAAGCCGCCGAAGATGTTGACCGAGACCAGCACCAGCGCGACGAAGCCGAAGCCCGCGGCCAGGCCGGAAGCGGCGATGCCGACGGCGAGCAGCGCGCCGACGACGATGACCGAGGAGATGGCGTTGGTGACGGCCATCAGCGGCGTGTGCAGCGCCGGCGTCACCGACCAGACGACATAATAGCCGACGAAGATCGCCAGCACGAAGATGGCGAAGCGGAAGACGAAGGGATCGATGGCGCCACCCGAAAGCGCGTGCGCGGCATTACCGGCAGCCTCGCCTGCGGGCGCGTTGGCAAGGTCCTGCACGGCAAGGCGGACGGCGGCGGTCGCCTGATCGAGCTGATCGAGAGCTTTCTGCAGCTGTTCCATCACGCGGTCCCTTTCGACTTAGACGAGGGCGACTTGGCTGCGGCGGGTTTCTTCGCCGCGATCTTCTTCGCAGCAGGCTTGTCGAAGGCGTCAGCGACGATGGTCGTCGCGGGAATGGCAGCCGGCTCGGTGCGCGGCTCTTCCGCCGCCTTGGCGAAGGCAGGATGCACGACTTTGCCGCCATCGGTCAGCATCGTGGCCTTGACCAACTCGTCGTCGCGCTTGATCGAAAACTGTTTCGCCGCCTTGTCGACCATCGTCTCGAGGAAGGCGTAGAGGTTCTTGGCGTAGAGCAGCGAGGCGGAAGCAGCAACACGACCGGGCACGTTGAGATGGCCGACGATCTTGGCGCCGTTTTCCGTCGTCACGACCTTGCCGGGCACGGCGCCCTCGACATTGCCGCCGCGCTCCACTGCCAAGTCGACGATCACCGAGCCCGGCTTCATCGAGGCGACCATGGCAGCCGAGATGAGCTTCGGCGCCGGACGGCCAGGGATCAGCGCGGTGGTGATGACGATGTCCTGCTTGGCGATGTGCTCGGCAGTCAGCGCCGCCTGCTTGGCCTGGTATTCCTTCGACATTTCCTTGGCGTAGCCGCCGGCCGTCTCGGCCGCCTTGAACTCCTCGTCCTCGACCGCCAGGAATTTGGCGCCGAGCGATTGCACCTGCTCCTTCACCGCCGGACGCACGTCTGTAGCGGTGACAATGGCGCCTAGCCGCCGCGCGGTGGCGATGGCCTGCAGGCCGGCGACGCCGACGCCCATGACGAAAGCTTTCGCCGCCGGCACTGTGCCTGCCGCCGTCATCATCATCGGCAGCGCGCGGTCGTATTCGGCGGCCGCGTCGATCACCGCCTGGTAGCCGGCGAGGTTGGCCTGCGAGGAAAGCACATCCATCGACTGGGCGCGGGTGATGCGCGGCATGAATTCCATCGAAAAGGCGGTGATGCCGGCCTTGGCCATCGCGGCGACAGCGGCATCGTCGCCGTAAGGATCCATGATGGCGATGACGGCGGCGCCCGGCTTGTAGCCCTTGAGCTCGCCATCCGTCGGCCGGCGCACTTTCAGCACCACATCGGCCTTTTTGGCGTCGGCCGCCGTTCCGATCGCGCCGCCGGCAGCAGTGAAATCCTGGTCGGGAATGCGTGAGCCGAGGCCGGCACCCTTCTCGACGATCACGTCGAAGCCGAGACCCGCCAGGCGCTTGACCGTCTCCGGCGAGCCCGCGACGCGCGGCTCGTTCGGGTCAATCTCGCGAGGGATGAATACGATTTGTCCCACCGGATGATCCTTTCGGCTGGAACCTTGACTGCGCAAGGCGTCGGCCGGACGTCCGGCGACGTCGAGGGCAATGGGCTTGGGAAGTCTACCGCAGAATGAGAGTGCCGACGGCCATGATCAGGATGAACAGGATGGTCGCCGAGAAGAAGCCGCCGACGAAGAAGCCGAAGGCCATTGCAATAAGGATGGCGGCACAGAACAGAGAGCCGTATTTGGCAAGACCGAGGAAGCCTTTGTAGGTACGGTCGTGCTCGGCATAGTCCATCTGCGCGCCCAGCTCGACAGGACCGGTCGGCGTGTGATCAGCCATGGAAGTACCCCTTCGAAAATGCCTTCGAGGCACATAGCGAAAAGCCGAACCAAGAGCAATGGCGCTATTGCCGCACAGTCCGCGACAACAGCCTCAAACGAAAGTTGAAATCGAATGCCGCGCGATGTCGACGCGGCCGGCGGGGAATTTCAGCCGGCGAGATGAGGGAAAAGGCCGAGCAGGCCGACAACGATCAGGTAAAGCGCGACGATGTAATTGAGGAGCCGAGGCATCACCAGGATCAGCACGCCGGCGATCAGCGAGATCAGCGGCGTCAGCGCGAGCGAGTGGATGGTCATGCGGGATCCTTTCTTATGACAGGCGCGATCGCCTGGGCAGACCGGGCTGCGGAGCTTGTATCGACGCAATTCCGGACGGAAAACCGCT
Source organism: Mesorhizobium sp. CA12 (assembly GCF_020165255.1). Taxonomy (NCBI): domain Bacteria; kingdom Pseudomonadati; phylum Pseudomonadota; class Alphaproteobacteria; order Hyphomicrobiales; family Phyllobacteriaceae; genus Mesorhizobium; species Mesorhizobium sp. CA12. The sequence continues at coordinate 190,402 of NZ_JAIUHT010000008.1, read as the reverse complement.
CACACTTTTCCTGGAATTGCTCTGACAATGCCGCCGCCGGCGAAAGGTTCATGGCCTGTCTTCAAGCAGCGGCGCGGTAGTATTTCGCCGTCGGCAGAATGGTGAGGGGCGTCAGCCGGTTGATGGCCGGATTGCCGAACATCATCCGCTGCTCCATCGGCGTCGATCTGAAGAACGGCAATCGTTTGAGCGTCAGGCGCATGTTTTCGCCGGCCGGGATTTCGAACAGTGCGAGCGGGGGAAGAACGCCCGGAAATACTTTAGCCTCTGTCCTCTGGACGGCCTGAAAGTAACGAACGTAAAAAGCGGAATGCTCCATCTTGACCGGCGTCAGTACCGAGTCCTGGCCAAAATAACAGGAGGCGACCATGGCAATCCTGAGTGTCAGGAAAGGTATCACTCCGGGCGACGGTGCGCTGGCAGGATCGGCTGCGAACCGGGTCCCATCGATGAAGGTTTCTCCGCGCGCAAGCCGCTCCCTCAATATTTCCGGATAGGCATCGACGGAGGGCGAGAACGGGCACTCGCTGGTAATATAATGGAAACGCAGTGTGCTGACCAATTGGCCATAGCAATAGACACCGAACCGGTAGGCGTTGGGCAGATTATCCCAGCGATCCTCGAACATACCGCTCGCGATCGGACCACACATACCTGAGCGCCGATAGGAATTGTAGCGGAGCCGGTATATCGCCTCCTGATCTTCACCCCCGGTGATGAGACGATATTCGACATGATCCAGCAGTTGCATCATGGATCGGTTGAGCGCCGAGTCGATTCTAGCGCTGGCGTCGACCGACGCGCTCTTTCTAGCAACAACCATAGTCTGTCCTCGAATTCCGCTTATAAATAAGCTATTCGAGTTGAAATGAGACACAAGCTGAAAATTCGATATCGCTGGTTTACCGGTTGTTAACCTTAACGGCCGTGAATCGTTCGGCGATCTCATGTGAAAAATGCAGGATCGTGCAGCCGGGTTGTCTGATCCGAACTGGCGGCGATCACCGCGGTGATTCTGAAATCACGTGCTGCGCGCACCAGGACGTGGCGGATTTAGACAGCGCCCGAGCTGTCATCCTTTCATTGGGTGAACATTCGATCTGTTTTTTTGAACGCAATAGCGTTCAGCTGGCTGTCCGTTTGCCGGCGATATACAGATCCGCTGCAAACGGCCACGTGACACTCGACATCGTCTCGATGCCCGACGCGCTGAGCGCGGCGCCGAAGAGGAAGCCCTGCACGAAGTCCGGCTTGACCAGATGGACCAGCGTCTTCAGCTGCTCGAAGGTTTCGACCCCTTCGATGGTGACAGAAAGACCCAGCGTCCGGGACAGGCCGACGATGCCCTTCAGAAGATCGAGCGACTGCCGGTTCTGGTTCAAATCGATCAGGAAGGAGCGATCGATCTTGATCTTGTCGAGCGGCAGCTTGTGCAAATAGCTGAGGCTGGAATAGCCGGTGCCGAAATCGTCGAGCGCAATGCGGACGCCAAGCGTCTTCATCTCTTCGATCAGCTCGCGCGTCAGCGATTTGTCGTCGAGCAAGGCGGTCTCGGTGACCTCGATTTCGAGCCTGTGCGGCGCAAGGCCTGACGCCGCCAGCGCGTCACGAACCTTCTGCACGACATCGCGGTTGCGGAAATCCTTGGCCGAAAGGTTGACCGATACGCTGGTCTGCGTCGGCCATTTGGCGCATTCGGCGCAGGCCGCCTGCAACACGAAAGTACTGATGTCGGCAATGATGCCCATCTCCTCGGCGAGCGGGATGAAGACGCTGGGCGAGATCGGGCCGAGATCGGGATGGTCCCAGCGGCAGAGCGCCTCGCAACTGGCGATGCGCATGGTGCTGATGGCCACGATCGGCTGGTAGACGACGCGCAACTCCCTGGCCTGCACGGCATTGCGCAGGTCGGCCTTCATCAGCTGGCGACTGCGGAACGCGGCATCCATTGATGCCTCGAACAGCCGCCAGCTGTTCTTGCCGAGCTCCTTGGCCTTGTAGAGGGCAAGGTCGGCCTTGACGATCATGGCGTCGACATCGGTGTCTTCGACCCTGGACAACACGGCGCCGCCGCTGGCCTGGATGCGTAGGCTGTGACCGGCGACATCCACCTCCCCCTGCAGGTTGACGAAGATCTCGTCGAGCAAATCGTTGAGATGGCTCTCGTCCTCGATGCGGTCGAAGAAGACCATGAACTCGTCGCCGCCGAAACGGCTGACATTGATGCCTGGCCCGGCGACCGCAGCCAGCCGCTCGGCCAAGGCATAGATCAGCCCATCGCCGACCGGATGGCCGAGTGTGTCGTTGACGCTCTTGAAATCGTCGAGGTCGAGCACGGCGAGGCCGCAGAGCCGGTCGCGGTCGCCGGACGCCATGGCTTCGCCGACCAGTTCGTTGAAATAGGCGCGGTTCGGCAGCCCCGTCAAATTGTCGTAGCGCGCCATGAAGCGGATCTTTTCCTCCGCCTCGACGCGGGCCGTCACGTCCTCGAAGGTGATGACGCCCAATTCCTGACTGCCTTCGCGCGCGGAAAATTCATAGTGCTGGCCATTGGCAAGCGAAACCAGCACCTTGCGGTCGCGGCCTTCGCGCAAGGCGCGCGTCAGCTGCGCCTCGATGTAGCGGCAGTCCTTTGGCGCCAGCATGCCGCCGGCAACGCCGCGCATCAGCAGGCTGTGGATCGAGCGCCCGAGCAGCGCCTCGGACGATTTCAGCGACATCAGATGGGCAGCCTCGGCATTGGCCACCGCGACGCGGCCGTCCGGGCCTAGCATGACCAGGCCGTGCGACATGGTGTTGAGCGCGCGGTCGAACCGGCGCGTCAGGTTCCTCGCCTGCTTGTGGCCGATGACCGCGGAGAAGAGCACGTTGCGGACATGGTCAGCGCTGCTGATCGTGACGAACGTCAGTGGGATGATCATCAAGCCGAGGACGACAGAAGCCATATCCATACGCAGGATGAGCGCAAGAGCCGCCGGCCCGACGAGGGTCAATGAAAAAATCTGGACCATGCGCATGGACCCGTAACTTCGCCCGACAACCGTTACCAGGGTCGTCAACGACAACGACACCGACGCCAGTTCACCAAACTGGTCAGGACGCAGGTAGATCGACACGAAGCAGAATGACCCCAATGCGAGGCCCTGCGCGCTGCCTTTGATAATGTAGTTGCGCTCTATCGCTTCTGCCTCTGCGACACTTGCTATGGTGCCGCCCGCTCTATGGAAGCCTTGGATGCTGAAGTACCGCCAGAGGCTGGCCGATAGCAGAACGAAAGCCAAGGCCAGATAAAGCAGATCCTGCGTGCGCAGGTAGACCATGAAACCGACAATCCAGTAGCATACGCCGCCGATCGCCACCATGCCGGCGTTGTCGAACAATGCCCGCACGAACTGGATATAGACGTCCGCCGGGATGCTCTCGGTCTTCGCTCTGCCCATACACTCGGCCCAACACTACGCCTTGTCATGCCACACCCCGCCTTAAGAAAGGCTTAGAACGGCGCGCGGCGACGGTTGCAGAGGGTTGCTATAAGCAGGACGGATAAGGGATTCGGGATTTTGGCGCGGCGTCCAACGCGCCGGCGCGATCATTCCGCCGCCCGAAGCGAAGGCTCCGCGGGGGCTTGCTTCAAACGCTCGATCAAACGCGAGCGCTCGCCCGCCGCCTTGTCGGCGCTGGCCTGCCGGACATGGCCGTAGCCACGGATAAGCGCCGGCACGGAGGCCAGGGCCGTCGCGGCTTCCATCCTGCCCGGCGCCAGCGCGCCGGCGATCAGCTCGAGATCGGCTTCGTATGCCCTCAGCGACTGCCGCTCGATGCGCCGCTCGGCCGTGTAGCCGAAAAGGTCGAAGGCGGTTCCACGCAGGCCCTTCATCGCCGCCAGCAGCCGAAAGCCCTTCATCATCCACGGGCCGAAGCTCGATTTGCGGGGCTTGCCGTCATTGCCGCGCCGCCCGAGGATCGGCGGCGCGAGATGGAACTCGAGCTTGTCGTAGCTCTGGAACTGCTTGGCGAGGTCGGCGGCGAAAGTGCCGTCGGTGTAGAGCCGCGCCACCTCATACTCGTCCTTGATCGACATCAGCTTGAAGAGGTTCCTGGCGACGGCCTCGGTCACTGCGGTCGAGCCGGGCACGGCCTTGGCTTCGGCGGCGCGCAACGTCGCCACGCGGTCGGCGTAACGCCTGGCATAGCCTGCGTTCTGATAGGCGGTAAGGAAGGCGACACGGCGGGCGATGACATCGTCCAGCGTCTCCGCCGGTCGGGAAGCCGGCTTGTCCGTCTGGCTGACCAGGCCGCGCACGAAATCGGGCTGATGCGCGGCGCGGCGGCCCCAGCGGAAGGCCGCGATGTTCATCGGCACCGCCTCGCCGTTCAATTCTATCGCCTTTTCAACGGCTTCGGCGGAAAGCGGCAGCCCGCCATGCTGGAAGGCGAAGCCGAGCATGAACATGTTGGCGCCCAGCGAATTGCCGAACAAAGCCGTCGCCGTGCGGGTGGCGTCGAAGAAATGCGCCTTGTCGTCGCCGGCCGCCGCCCGGATCGCCTTCTTCAGCCGCTCGATCGGCAGCGAGAAGTCGGCGGACCGGGTGAATTCGCCGGGCATGATCTCGGCGGTGTTGGCGAGGAAGATCGTGTGGCCCTCGCGCACCGCGCCCAGCACCTTCTTGGCGCCGGAGACGACGAGATCGCAGCCGAGCACAAGGTCGGCCTTGCCGGCCGAAACGCGGATGGCATGGATGTCCTCGGGCGTCGGGGCGATGCGAACATGGGTGAAGACCGAGCCGCCCTTCTGGGCGAGGCCGGCCATGTCGATCATGCCGCAGCCCTTCCCTTCGAGATGCGCGGCCATGCCGAGCACCGCGCCGACGGTGACGACGCCGGTGCCGCCGACCCCGTCGATGATCGCCGCCCAGCCCTGGATGCCTATGCGGAATTCGGCCGGCGCGGGCACGCCGTCGAGAGGATCGGCCTTGCCGGCAATGCCCTCTGCCTTCCTGATCTTGCCGCCATGCACGGTGACGAAGGACGGGCAGAAGCCGTTGAGGCAGGAGAAGTCCTTGTTGCAGCTCGACTGGTCGATCCGGCGTTTGCGGCCGAATTCGGTCTCGACCGGCTGGATCGAGACGCAGTTCGACTGGACGCCGCAATCGCCGCAGCCTTCGCAGACCAGTTCGTTGATGAAGACGCGCTTGTCCGGATCGGGGAAGGTGCCGCGCTTGCGGCGCCGGCGTTTCTCGGCGGCGCAGGTCTGGTCGTAGATGAGAACGGAAACGCCTTTGAGCCCACGCAACTCGCGCTGGACGAGATCGAGGTCGTCACGGTGATGGATGCTGACGCCGGCCGGGAAATCGGCCTTGCCGGCATATTTGTCGGGCTCGTCGGTGACGACGGCGATGCGCTCGACGCCCTCGGCGCGCACTTGTCTGGCGATCATGTCGACGGTCAGGCCGCCCTCATGCGGCTGGCCTCCGGTCATGGCGACGGCATCGTTGTAAAGGATCTTGTAGGTGATGTTAGCGCCCGAGGACAGCGCGAAGCGGATCGCCAGCACGCCGGAATGGTTATAGGTGCCGTCGCCGAGATTCTGGAAGATGTGGTCGCGCTTCGAGAACGGCGCCTGTCCGACCCATTGCGCGCCCTCGCCGCCCATGGCGGTGAAGCCGACCGTATTCCTGTCCATCCACAGCGCCATGAAATGGCAGCCGATGCCGGCGGCGGCGATCGAGCCGTCCGGTACTTTGGTCGAGGAATTGTGCGGGCAGCCGGAGCAGAAGAAAGGCGTGCGCGAGCCGATATCGACAGTGTCTGCGAGCATCGCCTGGAACTGGCGCAGCTTCGCCAGCCGCGCGGCGATTTCTTCCGACGGGCCGATGGTGCGCAGAATCCGTTCGCCGAGCGCGATGGCGATCTCGTTCGGATCGAGCGCGCCCTTGGCCGGAAACAGCCAGTCGCCGCGCTCGTCCTTCTTGCCGACGATCACCGGCTGCGTGGCGGTGCCGTAGAGGTTCTCGCGCAGCTGAACCTCGATCAAAGAGCGCTTTTCCTCGACAACGACGATGGTGTCGAGGCCGCGCGCGAACTCGGCGATGTGCTGGAAGTCGAGCGGCCACGGGCAGCCGACCTTGAACAGGCGGATGCCGATGCGGTTGGCGGCCGCCTCGTCGATGCCGATATCCTCCAGCGCCTGGCGGACATCGAGATAGCTCTTGCCGATGGTGATGACGCCGAGCTTGGGATTGCGGCCGCCGGAATAGACGATGCGGTTGAGACCATTGGCCTGGATGAAGGCGGAGGCGGCGGCGCGCTTGTACTCGTGCAGCCGCTCTTCCTGGCCAAGCATGTCGATCTCGTGGCGGATGTTGAGGCCGCCCGGCGGCATGTCGAATTCGGGAATGACGATGCCCAGACGCTCGATCGAGGCGTCGACCGAGGCGGTCGATTCGATGTTGTCCTTGACGCATTTGATCGCCGCCCAGGTGCCGGCGAAGCGCGACATTGCGAAACCGTAGAGGCCGTAGTCGATGATCTCCTGGACGCCTGCCGGATTGAGGATCGGCACCATGGTGTCGACGAACAGGAATTCGGTGGCATGCGCATTGGTCGAGGATTCGGCCATGTGGTCGTCGCCCATCAGGGCAAGCACGCCGCCATGCTTGGACGAGCCGGCAAGATTGGCGTGGCGGAAGACGTCTCCGGAACGGTCGACGCCCGGCCCCTTGCCGTACCAGACGGAAAAGACGCCGTCATGCGTGCCCTCGCCCAGCAATTCGGTCTGCTGAGAACCCCAGCAGGCGGTGGCGGCGAGTTCCTCGTTGAGGCCGGGCTGGAAGACGATGTCGGCAGCCGCAAGCTGCTTCTTGGCCCGCCACAGCTGCATGTCGAGGCCGCCCAAAGGCGAGCCGCGATAGCCGGAGACGAAGCCCGCCGTGTTGAGGCCCGCGCGGCGGTCGCGCTCGCGCTGCATCAGAAGCATGCGCACGACCGCCTGCGCGCCGGACAGGAAGACGCGCTCCTTGCCAAGGTCGAACTTGTCGTCGAGCGCGACGTCGTGCAGCGTCATCAGGTATTTCCTCTGCGGAGGCGGCTCAAATCAGGCAGCCAACGTCGGAGTGGGACGCCGCAGTCTTTCTTCCCTTGGCGGAGAGGTCAAACAAAATCGCAGCAGCCAGATAACACGCAACAAACGGTCTGGCGAGTGGCCGACGGCGCATGCAAGACCGCGCTAACCGCTTCCCGAGGAACAAAAATTTCGTGAGCGCTGGGCGTTTCAGGTCGCTTTCGAGCAATCCGGCTTCTGCTCGTCCGGCAGCTTGCCATCGGGATGGCCGGCAAGGTCCGGGTTGAGCTCGTATTTCGGGCCGATCACCAGCGGCCGGTCCGGCAGCATGGTCTGATCCTCCGACGAGGTCATGGTGGTGTCGATGCTTTGCAGCAATGTGCCGCTGGCATCCTGGATGCGGATCGAGACTTTGTAAGGCTTGTCCTTGACCACGCAGGAGAGCGGCGGGCTGGTGAGCGTGATATGGGGCAGCTTCGGCCAGATCTTCTGGTTGACCACGAGCGGATCGCCGCCGGCCGGATTCTGGAAGCTCACCACCGCGACCTGGCCGTCGACCATCGGCCGCAGCGGCTTCAGCGTGATGACATAGGTGGCGATGGCGAGCCGGTAATTGAACTCGAACAGCTTGCCGGAGATGGCGAAGAGTTGCTCCTTGCCGGTGTCGCGGCACGCGCCGAGCGCGACAGCGGCTACCAGGGCGGCGCCGAGAACGATTGAACGCGACAATTTCCTAAGCATTGCTGACCTCCCTCGCCGCTGTGCGGCGGCGGTAATAGCGGTTTGCCTTCTGGCGGTTGCCGCAAACCGCCATGTCGCACCAGAGGCGACTGGCGTTGCGGCTGCGGTCGACGAACAGCCAGCTGCAATTGGGACAGATCCTCAGCCTCGCCACCGTTTCGTCGCGCAGCAGCGACAGCGCCGAGACGGCCAAAGCCGCCTCGAAGGCGATCGGCGTTTGCGGATCGCCGAAAGGCTGGCCCGGCACCCCGATCTCGGTCGCGCTGCCGGACAGCCCGCCGGCGCAGGCCGTGAGGAAGTCCGGCAAGTGGCTGGTCGCAATCGCGCCGTTCGATACGGCATGGCGAAACAGGCGGTCGGTCGCTTCGCGAATCGAGACGACGGCTGGCTTTATCTCGCCCGGCTCCGGCGCCTGCAGCCTTCGGCCGCCGAGCTCGGCCGCGCGAAAGCCGCTCGCCGCCTCGGCGAAGCGGGCGATCTCGGCCGGATCGTCAAAACGGTCAAAGGACTTTTGCGGATCGTTGCGCAGCACGACGGTGTTCGCCGTGTCGAGCGCAAGGATGCCGCCGGTGAAGCGGTGCGGGGTCCAGGAAACCGTCATGACAGAAATCTAACCGATAAAACGCATTTGACAAGTTAGATTCCGAGTGCAACGGTCCGGCGGGGTCGCGTCATACGACCTGTAGGATATCGCATGCTCTATTTCTTCCAGCAGGTGCTGAACGGGCTGCATTCGGGCGCTCTCTATGCGCTGCTCGCCTTCGGCTATGTGCTGACCAACGGCATCCTGCATCGCACCAACCTGGCTTACGGCGCGCTGTTCGCCTTCTGCGGCCAGACGATGATCCTGACCGCCGCCTTCGGCTATCAGGCGCTGTGGCTTACGCTGGCCGCCGCGGTAATGCTCGGCGTCGCCGCCGCCGTGCTTTATGCCGCGTTGATCAGTCATGTCCTGTCGCGCAGCGTTTTCGAGAGGCTCGCCGACCGCTCGCCCAACGCCATCGTGGTGACGACGCTCGGCATTCTCATCTTCCTGTCGGAAGCGAGCCGCATCGCCGCCGACACGCATGACCTGTGGCTGCCGCCGATGCTCGCCAACCCCGTCATCTTTGCCCAGGGTGACGGCTTCAAGGTGACGCTCACGGTGATCCAGCTGCTCGATTGCGCTTGTATCATCGCGGTGGTGGCGCTGGCGGCCTGGCTGTTCTCGCATTCGCATTTCGGCCGCGCCTGGCGCGCCGTCTCCGACGACCCGAAAGCGGCGGCGATGTGCGGCATCGACGTCACCGCGGTGTTCCGCCGCGCCGTGCTGTTCAGCGGCTTCTGCGCCGCCCTGGCCGGCGTGCTTGCCGGTCTCTATTATGGCAATGTCTCCTTCGGCACCGGGCTGGTCTACGGCCTCAAGATCCTATTCGTGACGGCGGTCGGCGGCTATCTGTCGCCGCTCAAGGCGGCGCTTGGCGCCGCGGCCTTCGGCATGGCGGAATCGCTCTGGGCCGGCTATTTCCCGCTCGAATGGCGCGACGCCTGGATCTATCTCTTCCTCGTCGCCATGCTGGTGCTGATCGGCGCCGGGCGCGACCAGGCCAAGATCGCCTGAGCTCCGAGACTTTGGTTGCATGACGTGGCGTCAAGCGGCGGCATTCCGCCTCTGCGCGGCTTGCCGATCTGTTTGCCGTCGCTTTGTCATGTTGACCTGCCGTACCACGCACTGCATATCGTTGGGCCAAGCGGCGCGACACCGGAGGGGGAATCGGGCGCGCTGCCGGTACCAGGGAGGACTATGCATGGCAGGGCTGCTCGCGCTATCCAGGACGATCGACCGCATCAACGAGTTCATCGGCCGCTGGGTGTCGTGGCTGATCCTGCTCGCGATCCTGGTGAGCGCTGGCAATGCCGTCATCCGCAAGGTGTTCGACATCTCCTCCAACGCCTGGCTGGAGCTGCAGTGGTACCTGTTCGGCGCCGCCTTCATGCTGGCCGCCGCCTACACGCTGAAACAGAACGATCATATCCGCATCGATATCGTCTACGGCATGTTCTCGCGCCGTGTGCAGCACTGGATCGACCTCTTCGGCCATCTCTTTTTCCTGATGCCGTTCGTGGTGCTGATGGTGATCTATTTCGTGCCTTATGTGTCGCTTTCCTTCCGCAGCGGCGAGATGTCGACCAATGCCGGCGGCCTGATCGTGTGGCCGGCCAAGGCCATCCTGCTGGTCGGCTTCTTCCTGCTCGCGCTGCAAGGGATTTCCGAAATCATCAAGAAGATCGCCATCATGCGTGGCGACATGGACGATCCCACTCCTTTTATCTCGGCCCATGAGCAGGCCGAGCTCGAGGCCAAGGCGCTGGCCGAGGAAGCCAAGGCGCACGCGGGCGAGGTGCGCTCGTGATCGAATTCATCGCGCAGAACATGGCGCCTATCATGTTCGCCTCGCTGGTCATCTTCCTGTTGATCGGCTACCCCGTAGCCTTCTCGCTTGCCGCCAACGGGCTGATGTTCTTCTTCATCGGTGTCGTGCTGTCGCCCTATTCCGGCGGGTCGATCAACCTTGCCTGGCCGCTGCTGCATGCGCTTCCCGACAATTTTTACGGCACCAGGGTGATGTCGAACGACACGCTCTTGGCGATACCGTTCTTCACCTTCATGGGTATCGTGCTGGAGCGCTCCGGCATGGCCGAGGATCTGCTCGACACGATCGGGCAGCTGTTCGGGCCGATCCGCGGCGGGCTTGCCTATGCGGTGATCTTCGTCGGTGCGCTGCTTGCTGCGACGACCGGCGTGGTGGCCGCTTCGGTCATCGCCATGGGCCTGATCTCGCTGCCGATCATGTTGCGCTACGGCTACGACCGGCGCGTGGCCTCGGGCGTCATCGCCGCCTCCGGCACGCTGGCGCAGATCATCCCGCCGTCGCTGGTGCTGATAGTGCTGGCCGACCAGCTGGGACGCTCGGTCGGCGACATGTATGCCGGCGCGTTGATCCCCGGCCTCGTGCTCACCGGCATCTACATGCTCTACATCCTGATCATGTCGATCGTCCGGCCGAACTCGATGCCGGCGCTGCCGCTCGAGGCGCGTACGCTCGGCCACGGTGTGATATCTCTGCTGGTGGCAGTTGTGGTGACGGGCGCGATTTCATACGCGGCCTATCGCTACCTTGCGCCGACACACGGCGACAATGCCGACATCCTCGGCTTCGCCGTCGGCGTCATCATCATTTATGTCGTCGCCATCCTCGATCAGCGGCTCCGTATCAACATGATGTCGAAGCTGGCGCAGCAGGTGGTGATCGTGCTGATCCCGCCGCTGGCGCTGATCTTCCTGGTTCTGGGCACCATCTTCCTCGGCATCGCCACGCCGACGGAAGGCGGCGCCATGGGCGCCGTCGGCGCGCTCATCATGGCGGCAATGAAGGGCCGCCTGACGATGGACGTCATCAACCAGGCGCTAGCCTCGACGACCCGGCTTTCCGCCTTTGTGCTGTTCATCCTGATCGGCGCGCGCGTGTTTTCGCTGACCTTCTATGGCGTCAACGGCCATATCTGGGTCGAGCACCTGCTGACCTCGCTGCCCGGCGGCGAGACCGGCTTCCTGATCGGCGTCAACATTCTGGTCTTCGTGCTTGCCTTCTTCCTCGATTTCTTCGAACTCGCCTTCATCATCGTGCCGCTGCTGGCGCCGGCGGCGGACAAGCTCGGCATCGACCTGATCTGGTTCGGCGTGCTGCTCGGCGTCAACATGCAGACCAGCTTCATGCACCCGCCCTTCGGCTTCGCGCTGTTCTACCTGCGCTCGGTCGCGGCCCGCGTGCCCTACCTCGACAGGATCACCGGCAAGCAGATCGCGCCGATCACCACCGGGCAGATCTATTGGGGTGCCGTGCCGTTCGTCCTGATCCAGGTGATCATGATCGGGCTGACCATCGCCTTCCCGCAGATGGTCATGCGCTACAAGGGTGCCGCGGTGGAGCCCAGCACCATCGACCTCAGGCTGCCCGACATGCCTTCGCTGTCGCCGCTCGGAACGCCCCCGGCGAACAACAATGGAGCTGCGCCATCCAATGGCGGCGCGCCGGCGGCACCCGGCACGCCCGACCTGTCGCAGCCGCCGAGCTTCGGCGATGCGCCGGCCAAGCCGGCGGCGCCGGCGCCCGATCTCTCGCAGCCGCCCAAATTCAATTGAGGATACCCATGAGAGCCGTGCGGCTGGAAGCGGTAGGTAAGATCGGGTTGCGCGAGGTCGCAAAACCCGTTCCCGGGCCTGAGGACGTTCTGGTGCGCATCGAGGCCTGCGGCGTCTGCGGCACCGACCGCCACCTCTTCCATGGCGAATTTCCCTGCACGCCGCCGGTGACGCTCGGCCATGAGTTCTGCGGCATCGTCGAAGCGGTCGGCGCGGCGGTGACGGGCATTGCCGTCGGCGACCGCGTCACCGGCGATCCGAACATTGCCTGCGGGCGCTGCGCCCATTGCCATGCCGGCCGCGTCAATCTCTGCAGCAATCTGCGCGCCATCGGCATCCACCGCGACGGCGGCTTCGCCGATTACGTGCTGATGCCGCAAAGCCAAGCCTTCCGACTGCCCGCAAACCTCAAGCCGATGCATGGCGCTTTCTGCGAGCCGCTCGCCTGCTGCCTGCACGGCGTCGACCTGGCCGCGATCCGGCCGGGCGCATCGGTCGTGGTGCTGGGCGGCGGCGTCATCGGCCTGCTCGTCCTGCAACTGGCCAAGCTCGCGGGCGCGGCGACCATCATTCTGTCGACCCGGCAGGCTTCGCGTCGTGCGCTAGCCGAGGAACTCGGCGCGACCGCGACGATTGACCCAAGCGCCGGCGACCCGATCGCGGCCGTCGCCGGGCCGAATGGCCTGGCGCCCGGCGGCGTCGACGTGGCGCTGGAATGCGCCGGCGTCCGCGACACGGTGGAGCAGTCGATGCGCATGGCAAAGGCGGGCGGCACGGTGGCGATCGTCGGCGTCGTGCCGCAAGGGATGAAGGTGGAAATCGAGCCGTTCGATCTCTTGTTTCGCGAACTGAAGGTGCTCGGCTCCTTCCTCAACCCGTTCACGCATGGCCGGGCGGCCCAGTTGATCGCCTCCGGCGCGATCGAGATCGACCGGCTGATCTCGAAGCAGGTTAGCCTCGAAGAGGCACCGGACGTGATCGCCAATCCGCCGGCGCCGGGCGAGGTCAAGGTGCTGGTGGTGCCGGGCCGAGGCTGACCCACTTCCTGGGAAAGCGTTCCAGTTCACTGATGTACAGGCGCTGGCGCTGCCCGTCATCTGGCTAGGCGCGGTTTTCCCTTCTCCCCTTGTGGGACAAGGTGTCGCCGAAGGCGACGGATGAGGGGTGCTCCAGCTTGGCAAGGACGGCGATCCTTCCAACACCCCTCATCCGTCTCGGCGCTTCGCGCCGATCCACCTTCTCCCACAAGGGGAAGAGGAGGGCGGCGGTCTACAGCTTGCCGTTGCGCTGCTGCACCATCATGAAGGTGTCGTAATTGTATTCGGCGACCTGGGCCCAGAGATAGTGCTCCTTGCGGAAAGCCTTGATCGATTCCCAGATCTTCTTGAACGGCGCGTTGTTGGATTCCATCTCGGCATAGACCTCGTTGGCCTTCTCGAAGCAGGCGGCCATGATCTCCTGGCTGAACGGCGCCAGCTTGGCACCGTTCGACACAAGCCGCTTCACCGCCGCCGGATTGAGATAGTCGTACTTCTGCAGCATGTTGGCGTCCGCCGCTTGCGCGGCGGTATGCACGAGCGACTTGTAGGCCGGCGAAAGCTCTTCGTATTTGGCCTTGTTGAACATCAGATGCACGGTCGGGCCGCCTTCCCACCAGCCGGGATAGTAGTAGTAGGGCGCGACCTTATAGAAGCCGAGCTTCTCGTCGTCATAGGGGCCGACCCATTCGGCGGCGTCGATGGTGCCCTTCTCCAGCGCCGGATAGATGTCGCCGCCGGCGATCTGCTGCGGCACGACGCCGAGCTTCTGCACAACTTTGCCGGCAAAGCCGCCGATGCGCATCTTGAGGCCCGAGAGATCGGCCACCGTGTTGATCTGCTTGCGGAACCAGCCGCCCATCTGAACGCCGGTATTGCCGCCCGGCAGGCCGAACAGCCCTTGCGTGGCGAGGAACTCGTTGAACAGGTCGATGCCGCCGCCATGATAGTGCCAGGCATTCATACCGCGCGCGTTGAGCGAGAAGGGCACTGCGGCACCGAGCGCCCAGGTCGGGTCCTTGCCCCAGTAATAGTATGCGACCGTATGGCAGGCCTCGACTGTGCCGGCCGTGGTGGCGTCCGCAGCCTGCAGGCCGGGCACGAGCTCACCGGAGGCGAAGACCTGGACCTGGAAATTGCCGTCGGTCGCCTCCGACAGCATTTTTGAGAAGACTTCGGCGCCGCCATAGATCGTGTCGAGCGACTTCGGGAAGGACGATGCCAATCTCCACGTCACTTTCGGATTGGACTGGGCTATTGCCGGCGTGGCAAGCGCTGCGGCCGCAGCTGCAGCACCGACGCCGGACGCACCGGCCTTGCGAATGAAAGAACGACGATCCATTAAGTTTCCTCCCTTGCGGATCAGCTGACCGACGTCAGGGCATCCTCGTTGCCCGGATCGGTTGGGGAAGAAACATACACAGGCAAAGAGTCGAGTCCAGTGTTGCGGGCGAGGGTTGCAGCCATTCCGGCGCCGCGTGCAACTATAGTCTAACGAGCCTGCCGCTGGCCCATGCAAGGCAGCGAAACTTGCCATGGCAAACCGCCTTCAGATCGCCTATTTTGTAGGCAGATTAACTCCTTAGCTCTCGAAGGAATTCAAACCCAAAATGCAGCAACCGCTCGTCGCAGTCTCGTCCGACGTCCGCCAGTTCGACAACTACACGTGGCACGCGGCACCCCAGCAGTATCTGGAAGCGGCGGTCGCCGGCGCCGGCGTGTTCCCGCTGCTGGTGCCGTCCTTCGGCGACCGGCTCGATTTCGACGAGCTGCTGTCGTCGGTCGACGGCGTCATGGTGACGGGCTCGAAGTCCAACGTGCATCCCTCGCTCTATGGCGGCGATCCCAGCGAGGCCAACGGCCCCTACGATACGGCGCGCGACGCAACCACGCTGCCGCTGATCCGCAAGGCGATCGAGCGCGGCGTGCCGTTGCTTGCCATCTGCCGCGGCATCCAGGAGCTGAACGTCGCGCTCGGCGGCACGCTGGGCACCGAGATCCAGGAACGCGATGGCTCGCTCGACCACCGCGCGCCGGTGAGCGACAATCAGGACGAGCGCTTCGGCATCCACCAGACGATCTCGATCAAGCCCGGAAGCTGCCTTGCCGGCGTGTTCGGCGCCGGCGAGATCAAGGTGAACTCGCTGCATCGCCAGGCAATCGACCTGCTGGGCTCCAGGCTCCAGGTCGAGGCTTTGGCCAGCGACGGCACGATCGAAGCAGTCTCCGTCAAGGATGCCCGTGCCTTCGCAGTCGGCGTGCAATGGCACCCCGAATACTGGGTGAAGTCGGACAGCAATTCCGCCAAGATCTTCAAGGCCTTCGGCGATGCGGTGCGCCTGCATGCGGCCGCCAAAACAGGTGCCCGCGCCGCGGCAGAGTAAGCCTGGACAGTTCCGCGGCTATTCGCTTGTGCTCAGCGCCAGAAGCGGCGCGGCCGGCGCGTAGGATTCGTAGCCGTCGCCATCGGCAACGCCGAAGGTGACAATCGGATCGACCCCGTCGTCACTGAAAGCGACCGAACCATCCGCCTGCTCGCGCCAGAATTTCGCGTGCTCGATGCCAGGCATCAGCTTGCGGCAGTTCGGGGCGACGGAAAGCAACGACAGGCCTTCCGAGACTTCGGCGCGGTGGATGGCGCAGGCCGCTTCATCGCCATTGGCGGTCAGCCGATAGGCGTTTGTCGGGATGAGTTCGGTGGCCTCGCTTTGGCCGTTGCCGCCATGCAGGAACTGAACGCCCCCGAACAACGCTACCGATGCTGCCAAGCCAACGAACAGCTTCACCCTGCCTCTCCGCACATAACCAAGTATGCAGAATGATTCCACAGGGTTAAGTGGGCGTTAATAAATGTGGCGACGCGTGCGGATTGGAGCAATTTCCAGGACGGCTTTCCGTCCGGAATTGCACCAAACAAAGAGGCAGGCGGTTTGCCGTTTCCGTGAGGACCGAGAAATGCCTCAGGCGCGCGCCTTAACGTTGAGCGTCTCCGGCACCGGCGTCAGCGGCCGGCGGTCGGTAAACCAGGCGACGAGGTTGTCGACGCACAGATCGGCCATGGCGCGGCGGGTGTGGACCGACGCCGAGCCGACATGCGGCAGAAGCGAGGCGTTGGGAGCATCGAGCAGGGCCTGCGGCACGTTCGGCTCGTCGGCAAAGACGTCGAGCCCGACGGCTGCGATGGTGCCGCTCTTGAGGGCGGCAGCAAGGGCTGCCTCGTCCACCGTCGAGCCGCGGCCGATATTGACAAAGACGCCGTTCGAACCCAGCGCCGACAGGACCTCGGCATTGACCGCTTTCTCGGTGGAGGTGCCGCCCGGGGCAATGCAGATCAACGTGTCGACGGCTTCGGCAAGCCCCTTCAAAGTGGCATGATATTCGTAAGCCAGGCCTTCGACCTTGCGCCGGTTGTGATAGGCGATCGGCAGGCCGAAGGCTTCAAGGCGACGGGCGACGGATCGGCCGATGCGGCCCATGCCGAAGATACCGACGCGGCGGCCACGCAAGGTAAGCCGGCTCAGGCGATAATTGCCCTTGGTCACCCAGTCGCCGTCGCGCAGCCATTTCTCGGCGGCGTAGAGCTCGCGCACGGTGTTGATCAGAAGGCCGATGGCGGTGTCGGCGACCTCCTCGGTCAAGACATCGGGCGTGTTGGTGACCATGACGCCGCGCTTGGCCGCATGATTGGCGTCGACCGAATCATAGCCGACGCCGAAGCTGGCGATAATCTCAAGATTGGGCAGCGCATCGATCATCGCCGCGTCGATGCCTGCATAGGAGGCGATGCCGCGCACCGTGGCGCGGATCTCGTCCGTAACCAAAGACGGATCGGCGCGTTCGATCCGCACACACTTGAACGCCTCGTCGATGCGGCCGAGGGCATGGTCGTTGAAATCGCCCGGCACCAGGATGGCGACCGGCAATTTTCCTTCGGCCTTCATGCACGCTCCACTGGCTTGCCGGTCGACTGCCGCACATGCAGTTCCGGCTTGATCAGCTCCTGCGAGGGCCGCACTGCCTGTCCGTTCAATTTGTCAAGCAGGGCGCTGGCGGCGCGGCGGCCGACCTCGCGCTGGCCGTTCCAGACCGTGGTCAGGGCCGGTGTCGCGATTGCCGCCTCCTCGAGATCGTCATAGCCGGTGACCGAGATATCGACGCCCGGCACGAGGCCGGCGCGCGCAATGCCGTTCATCAACCCGATCGCGACCAGATCGTTCCAGCAGCAGGCAGCGGTGGGCCTGTCCTTCAGCGCCAGAAACTGTCCCGAGGCCTCGAAACCCGCCTGCTTGGTGCGCGGCCCGGGAATGCGCCAGGACGGCTTCACCTCCAGGCCGGCCGCCTCCATCGCGTTGAGATAGCCCTGGTAGCGGTCGCGGCCGGTCGAGGTCTGGTCGGTGCCGCCGACCATGGCGATGCGCTTGTGGCCGAGCGAGATCAGATGATTGGTGGCGAGCGCCGTGCCATAGGCATCGTCGCCGCGGAACACCGGCACATCGGCGCCGGCAACGGTGCGCGCGATCAGCACTGCCGGCAGGCCGTTTTCCTCGGCCATGATGATGTCCTCGGCCGGCGTGCCGATGGCCGGCGACATGATGACGCCGTCGGCGCCGAGCTGCAGCAGCGTGTCGATGAAGGTGCGCTGCTTTTCCAGCTGGTCGTAGTGGTTTGACAGGATGAAGGTCTGGCGGCTGCGGTCGAGCTCGCTTTCGATCGAGCGCAGTATCTCGGCGAAGAACGGGTTCATGATGTCGTGCACGACGACGCCGACGATGCCGGAGCGCGAGGTGCGCAACGAGGCGGCGCGACGGTTGTAGATATAGCCGATGGCGCGGGCGTGCTCCTTGATGCGCTCGCGCGTCGTGCCGGCGACCAGCGGGCTGTCGCGCAGCGCCAGCGACACCGTTGCCGTGGACACGCCGAGCGCATCCGCGATCGTCGAAAGCTTGATCTTCTGTGCCAGTGCCCTTCGCTCCCCAGGGTCTTTAAATTTTTTAAAACGGCCTTATGCCACCGGATTCGGCGCAAATCAAAGTTTTTTCGCCAGCGCCTCGGCCTCGGTGTCGAGCGAGGCGGAGTTGCGGACGCGAAGCCGGTGCTCGCGATGGATGATGTAGAGCCCGCTGGCAACGATGATGGCGGCGCCGAGCAGCGTCCAGCGGTCGGGGAACTGGTGGAAGATCAGCCAGCCGGAAATGATCATCCACACCATCTGCGAATAGGGATAGGGCGCGAGCTGGGTCGTGGTCGCCAGACGATAGGCCCGGACCAGCAAATAGTGGCCGCCGGCGCCGAAGACGCCGAGCATCAACAGGATGACCCAGTGCCAGCC
Organism: Mesorhizobium sp. CA12; assembly: GCF_020165255.1. Lineage (NCBI taxonomy): Bacteria > Pseudomonadati > Pseudomonadota > Alphaproteobacteria > Hyphomicrobiales > Phyllobacteriaceae > Mesorhizobium > Mesorhizobium sp. CA12. Next base: position 172,052 of record NZ_JAIUHT010000008.1, on the reverse strand, counting down.
ATCCTGCGGCAATGACAGCGAGAAAGGCAGCAGCGGCAGGAGCAGCACGGCGGGTGCCAGCGCCGAAAAGAGGATCAGGCTCTCCGAGGTCTCCGTCGACGACATGCGCCGCGTCATGATCACGTAAAAACTGTTCGACAGCATCGAGCCCAGCGCGAAAAGATGACCGATGCCGAACACGCCGACGCCAGGCCTGGTGATGATGAGCACGCCGACAAAGCCGGTGAGAATCGCCAGCCAGCGCCGCCAGCCGGCCCATTCGCCGAGCAGCGGGCCGGCAAGCGCGGTGATGACCATCGGGCCGAAGAAATAGATCGACGTTGTCTCGGCCAACTGCAGCGTGCGCAGCGCCAGGATATTGAACATGGTCGAGCCGAACAAAAGGACGCCGCGCAAGAGGTGCGCCGGCAGGTTGTTGGCGCGGAAGCGAACCGGCTCGCGCCAGCCGCGCAGGAAGATGCCGACCAGCAGGACATGCATGGTGAAGCGGGCCCACGCGACGATCAGGGCCGAGACGCCGGCCAGCACCAGATATTTGCTGGAGGTGTCGAGAAAGGTGAAGCAGACATAGACGCACAGCATCAGAAGCATCGCCGCGGGCGGCGTTGCGCTGTCGTCATTGTTTCTGGGAGCGCTCAAGGTCGGGCCGAAGGAAGATAGACGGTACCCTTCTGAGGCAATCGGCCCTTGCCAGCAAGCCAAAAGCGACTGGCCCAACAAGCGCTTCGGACAGGCTTAGAACGCATTGTCTGTTGGCGATTGGCATGAACGCCCCTCGCGACGTGATAGCGTTCAGGCCAACCCCAAACGTCCGCAATTGGTCCTTCGGGCGAAGGATGCCACCCATTCAGCCATGCATACGGGCGCCCTTGGTGATCTTGTCGACGAGCTTTTTCTCGCCGCGCATGGCGATCCCGACGACCTTGGCGTCGTCCGGGGCGAATTCGGCGAAGACGGCGCGGTTGGCGACGTCGTGCCCGGTCGAAAACATCTCCTCGACATAAGCGGACGTCGTCACGCCGCGTTCCAATGCCCGGCGGTGAATCGTACCCAGCGTCGCCGCATCGGCCGACAAGACAATGACCGGCTGGATCGACATCGGGTTGTAGAGGTTGCCGGCACGATCACGGTAAGCCTCGCCGATGATTTCGGGGAACTGCGCAACGATGCCGCTGGTCAGGAATGCGGTGACGTTGAGCTTCTGCCACACCGGCAGGTCCTCTCTGAGAACAATTGCAATTTTCGTGTCGAACACCAAGATTGAGACTCCGAGACGGCCCGTGACGGGCGGGACAGGCGATGGCGCAGGCTCTAAGCGAAGAAGCGAAGGAAGGTCTTGAACGTTCGTGCGCGGATGCGGCCAACGGCGATCGCATCGTTTCGGCTCCGGGCGGCTCGGGTCTCGAACGCATCGAGGCGCGCTTCCATGGCAACGCCTTCGAGCTCCACCGGCACGACACCTACGCGATCGGCGTGACCTTGCATGGCGTGCAGCGCTTCCATTATCGCGGCGCGCTGCAACACAGCCTGCCCGGCCAGGCGATCGTGCTGCATCCAGACGAATTGCACGATGGCGGCGCCGGCACGGAAGACGGCCTGCGCTACAGGATCCTGTATCTGGAGCCGTCCCTGCTGCTCGACTGCCTCGATGGCGAGCCGCTGCCTTTCGTCCGCGACGCCGTGGTCGACGATCCATGCTTGCGCGACGCGTTGTTGTCGGCGCTGGCACCGCTGGACGAGGCACTCGGCGACCTGTTCGTGGCAGATTTCGTTGCGCAGTTGGCGCAACACCTCAAACGCCATGCCGGGCAGCCGGCAAAGTCAACGGGCAAGACCGCATGGCGCGCCGCCGCGCTTGCCCGCGACTATCTCGAGGAGAATGCCGAGCGACCGGTGCGCTCCGATGAGCTGGAGGCCGTCACCGGCCTCGACCGCTACGCGTTGTCGCGCCATTTTCGCGCCACCTATTCGACCAGCCCGCACCGCTTCCTGTTGATGCGCCGGCTGCAAAAGGCGCGGCGCATGATCGCCGAGGGCGAGTCGCTGGCGGAAATCGCCGCCGGCGCCGGCTTCAGCGACCAGAGCCATTTCAACCGGCATTTCAAGAAGGCGTTCGGCATGACGCCGGGGCGCTGGGCAGCGCTGGTGCGCGACGCGTAAGCGCGACGCGCAGCGTCGTCGCTCAGGCGCGAGGCGCAGCATCGTCGCCTTTTCCGCTAAGCCGTTGCTTAGATGGCGTGTGGAGCGACGATGCTGCGCATCGCGCTTAGCTCGAGACGACGCTTCGCGTCGATCGTTAATGGGAACGTCTCGCGGTTGAGCGATGACGCTCACGCGTCACGCTTCATCCAACTCCGCGTCATCGTCGATCAGCACCAGATCTTCGTTCGACAGATTCGCCTCGATGCGGGCGAGCAGCTTGAACAGCGCCTTCTGGTCCTTCTTGTCGAGGCCTCTCAGCGCCTGTTTCTCGGTCTTCTTGACCGACTTCTCGATGGCGCGGATGGTTTCACGGCCGGACTCGGTGAGGAAGATATGGGCCTGGCGGGCATCGGCGTTGGAGGCGCGCTTTTCCAGGAAACCCTGCGCCTGCAGCCGGTTGATGGTCTTGGTGATGGTCGGCGGGCGCACGCCGAGCCGGCCGGCGAGGTTGCCGGGGGTCTGGCCGTCCTCGCGGTCGAGCGCCAGCATGATTTGGTCCTGGCCGGCATAGAAGCCGTGCGCCAGAAGCCGCGCGGCGAGCGCTGTACGCGCCAGCCTTGCCGCCGAATGCAGCCGGCTCATTGTCGCTGTCTTGTCCGCCTTGGCCATGGTCGTTCCCTCTTCGGCCGAACCGGCGCGGACAAGCATAGAGGCTGTCCGACGGCTGGCAAATGACGATTTAAAGAGTCCGGCTTGCGGAACGCTTTGCCGGCAAGCATTGCGGTGCCCGCGCAGGTGATGCCAGATGTTTATTTCAGTTAGATGACAAACGACTTTTGCACCGGCGAGATTCACAGCGGACGCTGATGAAGGCGCTTGGGCGCCCGAGCAGTTCCTGCGTCTGGCCTGCCTCGGCCGCCGCCGATCCGTGCCTGGGGCCATTCCGCTTGGAGGGTCGGCCTGGCCCATCGGTTTGGCGCGTGCAAAAGCTCGACACCCATCCTATATCAGGCCGACAATCCAGGATTTTCGAGGCAACCCATGAGCGACGCACAGACGCAAATCCCCGTAACCGTTCTTACCGGCTATCTCGGCGCGGGCAAGACGACGCTGCTCAACCGAATCCTGTCGGAGAGCCACGGCAAGCGTTACGCCGTCATCGTCAACGAGTTCGGCGAGATCGGCATCGACAACGACCTGATCGTCGAATCCGACGAGGAAATCTACGAGATGAACAATGGCTGTGTCTGCTGCACGGTGCGCGGCGACCTGATCCGCGTGGTCGAAGGCCTGATGCGGCGACCCGGCCGCTTCGACGCCATCGTCGTCGAGACCACGGGCCTCGCCGACCCGGTGCCGGTGGCGCAGACCTTCTTCATGGACGACGACGTGCGCACCAAGACCAAGCTCGACGCGGTTGTGGCGCTGGTCGACGCCAAGCACCTGCCGCTGCGCCTTAAGGATTCCAAGGAAGCCGAGGACCAGATCGCGTTCGCCGACGTGGTGGTGCTGAACAAGACCGACCTCGTCACGCCCGATGAGCTTGAAAAGGTCGAAGCGACGATCCGCGCCATCAACCCGGCGGCAAAAATCCATCGCACGCAGCGTTCCGGCGTGGCGCTTGACGAAGTGCTCGACCGCGGCGCCTTCGACCTGTCGCGGGCCCTGGAGAACGATCCGCATTTCCTCGACGCGCACGACCATGACCATCATCATGATCATGACGGTCACGATCATCACCATCACGACCATGCTTCCGACATCCATGACGTGACGGTGAAGTCGGTGTCGCTGCGCGGCGGCGAGATGGACCCCAAGAAATTCTTTCCCTGGATCGAGAAGGTGACCCAGATGGAAGGGCCGAACATCCTGCGGCTGAAGGGCATCATCGCGCTGAAGGGCGACGAGGACCGGTATGTGCTGCAGGGCGTGCACATGATCCTCGAAGGCGACCACCAGCGCGCCTGGAAGGATGGCGAAAAACACGAAAGCCGGCTGGTCTTCATCGGCCGCGATCTCGACGCCGAGCGGCTCAGGAAGAGTTTTGAAGCCTGCCAGGCGGCTTGATTTCCTGGCTTTCAAACGCTAGCGCTGCCCGTTCTTCCTTCTCCCCTTGTGGGAGAAGGTGGCTTCGCGAAGTGAGGTCGGATGAGGAGTGCTCCAGTTCGGCGATGACGGCGTTCCGTCACCCACCCCTCAACCGTCTCGGCGCTGCGCGCCGATCCACCTTCTCCCACAAGGGGAGAAGGCAAGGCCGCACCTAGCCGCGCTGGCTAATCTCGAACGGACCGTTTGCATGCCCACAGTCGCCCCGCTTGATCTCGAAGGCCATTGCGTTGCCGCCGTCTTCTTGAATGACGTGCCGCATTTCGCGCTCGCCGACGGCGCAATCCACCGGCTCGATAATGGGCACAAGACGGTTCAGGCCAATGACGGCCTGCTTGCCGCCTTCCATGACGCGGCCAACGACCGGCTGATCACCGGCGGCGAGGATGGCAAGGTGTTTGCCGTGAAGGCCGGCGGCGAGGTGAGCGAGCTGGCCAGCGCCGGCAAAAAATGGATCACCAGCGTCAGCGCCGGGCCGCAGGGCGCGGTCGCCTATGCTTCGGGCAAGACGGCCTTCGTGCGTTTCGCCGACGGCAAGATCAAGGAATTTAGCCATCCGCGCTCGGTGGAGGGGCTGGCCTTCTCGCCCAAGGGCATGCGTTTCGGCGTCGCCCGCTACAATGGCGCGACGCTGCATTTCCCGGCCGCCGAGGGCAAGCCGGTGGAGCTCGAATGGGCCGGCGCCCATACCGGCATCACCTTTTCACCGGACGGCGCCTTCCTCGTCACCACCATGCAGGAAAACGCGCTGCATGGCTGGAAGCTCGCCGACGGCAAGCACATGCGCATGTCGGGTTATCCGGGCAAGGTGAAGAGCCTGTCCTGGAGCGTGAAGGGCAAATGGCTGGCGAGCTCCGGCGCGCCGGCGGCGATCGTGTGGCCGTTCGCCAGCAAAGACGGGCCGATGGGCAAGGCGCCGCTGGAGCTCGGCACGCGCGGCAATACTATGGTGACCTGCGTCGCTTGCCATCCGAGCCAGGATGTCGTGGCCATCGGCTACGAGGACGGCATGGTGATTGCGGCGCGCTTCGCCGACGCCAAAGAAGTGCTGCTGCGCCGGCCCGGCACGGGCGCCATCACGTCGATGATGTGGGACAAGGAAGAACGCCGCGTCGTGTTTGGCAGCGCCCCCGGCGATTGCGGCGTGATCGATATCACCGCGTAGCCAGTAGGGAATAGGCAGTAGGGCTTAGGGACGACGGCACCTACTGCCTACTGCCTACTGCCTACTGCCTACTGCCTACTGCCTACTGCCTACTGCCTACTGCCTACTGCCTACTGCCTTACTGCCTGAGGGGACTTCATGCATTCAATCGACCGGACTTCCATCGGCGGCATCGACGTCGCTCGCATCGCCGAATTGCGCGAGACGGAGGCGGCCGCCTTCCGCAAGGCGCGGCCGAAATCCGAGGCGAAGCTCGGCAACGGCATTGCCGGTTTCCTCGGCGGGGTGCCGATGCACTGGATGAGCGACTGGCCGACGCCGTTCCCGATTCTGGTCGACGGCGCCAAGGGCGCTATCATCACTGACATCGACGGCAATAGGCTCGACGATTTCTGCCTCGGCGATACCGGCTCGATGCTCGGCCATTCGCCGCCGGCGGTCGCCCGGGCGATCCGCCGGCAGGCCGCTCGGGGTCTGACCTATATGCTGCCAAGCGAGGATGCGCTGGCGATCGGCCCACTGCTGCAGCAGCGCTTCGGCCTGCTCTACTGGCAGATCGCCACCACCGCCACCGACGCCAACCGCTTTGCGCTGCGCGTCGCCCGCGCGGTGACCGGACGCGAGAAGATCCTGGTCTTCAACGGCTGCTATCATGGCTCGGTCGACGAGACGATGGTGCGGCTTATCGACGGCAAACCGGTCAACCGGCCTGGGCTGGCCGGCGAGTTCCGCGACCTGACGCGGGCGACCAAGGTCGTCGAGTTCAACGACATCCCTGCCCTGGAAGCGGCGCTTGCGGACCGCGACGTCGCCTGCGTCATCACCGAGCCGGTGCTGACCAATTCCTGCATGGTGCTGCCGGAACCCGGCTTCCACGACGCGCTGCGGCGCCTGACCCGCGCGGCCGGCACGCTGCTGCTGATCGACGAGACGCACACCATTTCGACGGGCCCGGGCGGTTATACGCGCAAGCACGGGCTGGAGCCGGACCTGTTCGTGCTCGGCAAGCCGGTGGCCGGCGGCGTGCCGGCGAGCATCTGGGGCATGAGCGAGGAGGTCGCCACGCGCTATGGCGCCTACAACCAGACCAAGGAGCCCGGCTATTCCGGCATGGGCACGACGCTGTCGGCGAACCCGCTGCAATTCGCGGCGATGCGCGCCACGCTGGAAGAGGTGATGACGGAGGCAGCCTACGCCCATATGGACCGGCTGGCGCGCCGCCTCGATGCGGGGCTCTCCGCCGTCATTCAGCGAAGCAAGCTGCCCTGGCATGTCGCGCGGGTCGGCGCCCGCGTCGAGTTCATCTGTGCGCCCGGACCGCTGCAAAACGGCGGCGAGGCCGAGAAGGCGCATGCGCCGGAACTCGAAGCCGCCATCCATGTCGCGCTGGTCAATCGCGGCGTGCTGATCGCGCCGTTCCACAACATGATGCTGATCTCACCGGCAACGACTTCGGCGCAAGTGAGCCGACTGATCGCCGCCTTCGCCGCGGTTGCGGGCAAGCTTGCGGCGTGAGAAAAGCGGCGATGGACAATCTGAACGCCGCTACCACCTCCCCTTCCGGCTCGGCTCCCGCCGAGGCGAAGGCGTTTCTCGACGCGCATCCCGAGATCGAGGCGTTCGACATCGTGCTCACCGACGCCAACGGCATCGGCCGCGGCAAGATCGTGCGCCGGCACGAGCTGATGGGCATTTTCGAGAACGGCCGGCATCTGCCGATCTCGATCCTCGGCCTCGACATCACCGGCGAGGATGTGCATGAAACCGGGCTGGTGTGGGACACCGGCGACGGCGATCTCAGGGCATGGCCGATCCCCGGCACGCTGGTCCCGCTCTTCGGCACCAACCCGCCGCGCGGCCAGGTGCTGATGTCGATGCACCATCTCGACGGCCAGCCGATGACCTCCGACCCGCGGCTAGTGCTGGCAAGGCAGGTGGAACTGCTGGCGGCACGCGGCCTGCATCCGGCCGGCGCCTTCGAGCTTGAGTTTTTCCTGCTGTCCAATGAGCGCGACGCGGATGGCAAGGTTCAGCCTGCCCGCGCGGTGCTCGACGGCCGCCGCTCGGCCAAGACCGAGGTCTATTCGGTCGACCATCTGCATGGCATGGAGCCGCTGTTTTCCGACATCTACGCAGCCGCGAGGGCGCAAGGCATTCCAGCCGAGACGGTGATTTCCGAATACGCGCCGGGCCAGTACGAACTGACGCTCAACTACCGCAGGGACGTGATGAGGGCGGCCGATGATCTCGTCATGCTGAAGCGGCTGGTGCGGGCGCAGGCGCGGCGGCACGGCGTCACCGCCTGCTTCATGGCCAAACCCATCGAGGCCTATGCCGGATCGGGCATGCATTTCCATGTCTCGCTGCAGGACGATGGCGGCCGCAACGTCTTCACCGAGGCAGCCGGCGAGAAATGGTCGCTAAGCCTGCTCAACGCGCTTGGCGGCCTCATCCACACCATGGCGGAATCCATGCTGGTGTTTGCGCCGCACGCCAATTCATGGCGCCGCTTCGTCTCGCAATCCTATGCCCCCGTGGCGCCCAGTTGGGGCGTCAACAATCGCTCGGTGGCGTTGCGCGTGCCGGCGGGCGACGCCAAGAACCGCCGCATCGAGCACCGGCCGTCGGGAGTCGACGCGAATCCGTACCTTGTCGCCGCAACGGTGCTGGCCGGCATCGTCAAGGGCCTGGACGAGGGTCTGGACCCCGGCCTCGAGACGATCGGCAACGGCTATGAACAGGCGACGGAGAAATCGTCCATGCCAGCCGACTGGCGCGCCGCAATCGAGGCGGCCAGAGGCTCCGATTTCCTGAAGTCGGCGCTCGGCTCCGACCTGCACAGAACCTTCGTGGCGATCAAGCAGGCGGAATATCTGCGCGTTGCGCGGACCGTCAGTGAGCTGGACTATCATCTCTATTTGCATGAGGTTTGAGCGCAGGGCCTGACAGGCGCGGCGATCACGTTTTGCCGACGACAGGAGATGCCGAAGAAATATTGGCGGAACCTTCCCGTGGCCTCGCTCATTCCAGATTTGATAGCAGGAGCAGACAGAGCCGCGTCAGAGATGATCGACCGGATGCCAACCACCCCAGTGCCGCGCCATGCCAAGGTGAAGGCCAAGCATTGGCCGACGCCCGAGCCGGCCGATGTGGTGGCGCCTGAAGCCGAAGATATTCCGGAGTTGTGCGAAGAGGCGAAAGGCTGCCGCCGCTGCCCGCTTTGGCATGACGCAACGCAGACCGTGTTCGGCGAAGGACCGGAAAGCGCGGACGTGGTCTTCGTCGGCGAACAGCCAGGCGATCAGGAGGATCTGGCCGGCAAGCCATTTGTCGGCCCGGCCGGCAGAGTATTCGACAGCATCCTGGACGACGCCGAAATCGATCGCCGCAAGGTCTATGTGACCAATGCGGTCAAACACTTCAAATTCGAGCCGCGCGGCAAGCGGCGCATCCATTCCAAGCCCAATGCCGGCGAAATCCAGGCCTGCCGCTGGTGGCTGGACAAGGAGCTCGACCTCGTCAAGCCGAACCTCGTGGTGGCGCTCGGCGCGACGGCGGCGCAGTCGCTGCTCGGCAAGGCCGTGCCGATCACCAAGATGCGCGGCGATGTGATCGAGCGCGAGGATGGCTTGCGCGTGTTCGTGACCATCCACCCGTCCTTCATCCTGCGCATCCGCGATCGGGAGGACAAGGAGGCTGAGAAGGAGCGGTTTTTGCAGGATATGCGGAAGGTGAAGCAGCTGATGGCTGCTTGATCGTTCTACGCACCCGAGGGACCGGTGGGCATGCGCTTTTGAACGGGTCTGCGGCGTTGGAGAGTAGCCGAAGCGCCTATGGCTTCGTCATCCACGGGCGGAGCAAGGAGCGAAGCGACGCGCGCAGACCCGAGGATCCATTCCGTGACTTCGATGCGCCGCAACGGTTCAGAATTCTGCTCCGCTGCATTCCTTGCCCGACGTCACGGAATGGATTCCAGGGTCTTCGCGACGGAGCTTCGCTCCTGCTTCGCCCTGGAATGACGACGTCAGCGCTTATCGCGCTACCTAACCAGAATCGCCCTCAGATCATTCACATTCGTTCCGGTCGGCCCCGGGACGAACAAATCTCCGACCGCATTGAAGGCCGTCCAGGCATTGTTGCCGGCGAGCATCGCCTTGGCGTCGACGCCTGCCACGCGCATGCGCGCCACGGTCGAGCCGTTGGCGAAGGCGCCGGCATTGTTCTCCGAGCCGTCGATGCCGTCGGTGTCGGCGGCCAAGGCATCGATGCCGTTCACGCCGTCGATGCCAATGGCGAAAGCGAGCAGGAATTCGGAATTGCGGCCGCCCTTGCCTTTTGCCCGCAACGTCACGGTCGTTTCGCCGCCGGAGAGGATCAGCACCGGCTTCGCGAAGGGGCGGTTGCGCGTCGCCACCTCGCGGGCGATCGCGGCATGGACGCCGCCGACCTCGCGCGCTTCGCCCTCGATCGCGTCCGACAGGATGACGGCCTCGATGCCTTGCCGATTAGCCTCGGCGGCCGCGGCTTCCAGCGACACGCCGGCCGACGCGGTCAGGTGCACTTCATTGCCCGCGAAGCGCGGATCGTCTGGACTCGGCGCGTCGGCCGCCGGCGACTGGATATGCGCCATGACCGAGGCCGGCAGCTTCATGCCATAGGCCGCGATCGAGGCCAGCGCATCTGCGCGGCTGCCGGTGTCGGGAACGGTCGGTCCCGAGGCAACCAGCGCCGGATTGTCGCCGGGGATATCGGAGACGACCAGCGACACCACCCTCGCAGGATGGGCAGCGGCGGCCAGGCGCCCGCCCTTGATGGTCGAGACATGCTTGCGGATGGTGTTCATCGCCGCGATCGGCGCGCCGGAGGCAAGCAGCGCTTCATTGACGGCGATCTCATCGGCAAGCGTCAGTCCCGGAGCCGGCGACGGCAGCAAGGCCGAACCGCCGCCGGAAATCAGCGCCACCACCAGGTCGTCAGCGGTCAGGCCCCGCACCTTCTCCAGCAGCCGGCGCGACGCCTCGAGGCCAGCGACATCCGGCACCGGATGCGCCGCCTCGATGATCTCGATGCGCTCGCATCTGGCGCCATAGCCGTAGCGGGTGACAACCAAGCCGTCGATCGGTCCGTCCCAGACCTTCTCGAAGGCGGCCGCCATTTGCGCCGACCCCTTGCCAGCGCCGATGACGACGGTGCGACCTTTCGGCTTCGCCGGCAAATGATTGCGGATCGTCTTTTCCGGGTCGGCGGCGGCGACGGCGGCGTCGAAGATCGAGGTGAGAAAGCTTTTCGGGTCAGTCATTTTTCTTCCGGCGGCAGCGCGAGCCCGCTCGCATCGATGCCAAGATGCGCGCAAAGCGCGTCGACCACGACGCCATGATCCTCGCGCTCGGGCAGGCCCGAGACGGCGATGACGCCGATGACGCCGGCACCCTTGACGGTGACCGGAAAGCCGCCGCCGGCGAGCACATAATCGGCAATGTCGAGCGCTTCGCCGACCTTGAACGTGCGGTCCGGGCGCTGCTGCTCCAGCACCAGGCGATAAGTGCTTCTGAGATAGCGCTTCACGACATTGATCTTGCGCCGCGCCCAATCGGGATTTGAGGCGTTGGAACCCGGCATGGCCGCATAGAAGAGCGGCCGATCGAAAGTCCTGATGTCGACGATGATCGGAAGATCTTCCTTCAGCGCCCGGTCCCTGATGGCGGAACCGATCTTGAAGGCGACAGCCTCATCGAAAGTCGGGAAGACCAGCGTGGCTTCCTGTTTCTTGATCAGAGCGATGTCGTCGGCGGTGGCCATGTCTCTTTCTCCGAAATCCCACCGTCGTTTGTACGACAAGCTCTGTCTGGTCAAGCACTCGTCGCGGGCGCGCCAGGGTCGACCCCCATTCCGTCGAGCTTCGCTCGACACCTCTCCCCCGATCGACGGGGGAGAGGAAAGGCGCGAAGCGATTCAAGCTGGCGCCTTTCCAGTTGGCCCCTTTCCTCTCCCTCCGGAGGGGGGAGAGGTGGCGCCGCGAAGCGGCGACGGAGTGGGGGAACCACTTGGCAACCAGGCGCAGTCATCATCTTGCCCTACTCGAAGATCTACCCCATTGTCGGGACTTATCCCGCCACAATCGCGCTCTTCGCCGGCCGGCCCGCCACATAGACCTCGCGCACGGCACGATCGTCGCCCAGCGTCTGCAGCAGGAAGAGCTCTTCCGCCAGCGTCTCCACAGTCTCCATCCTGAGCCGCATGCCCGGCGTGGCATGAGCATCGAGCACGACGATGTCGGCATCGCTGCCTTCGTCCAGCGTGCCGACCTTGTCGGCCACCGACAGCGCTTCGGCATTGCCGCGCGTCAGTTGCCAGAAGGACTGGAACGGATTGAGCTTCTCGCCGTTCAGCGCGATCACCTTGTAGCCTTCATCCATGGTGCGCAGCATCGAATAGTTGGTGCCGCCGCCGACATCCGTGGCCGCGGCGATCCTGAGCGGCTTCTCGCGCCGGCGGTAACGCTGATAATCGAACAGGCCGGAGCCGAGGAAGAGATTGGAAGTCGGACAAAACACCGCGACCGAACCCGACCGTGACATCGCGTCCGCCTCGCGCTCCGACAGGTGGATGCAGTGGCCGAACAGGCTCTTCTTGCCGAGCAGGCCGTAATGCTCATAGACGTCGGTGTAGTCGCGCGACCAGGGGCAGAGCTCCTGGGTGAAGGCGATCTCGGCGTGGTTTTCCGACAGGTGCGTCTGCATGTGGAGATCGGGATGCTCACGGCAGAGCACGCCGGCCATTTCCATCTGCTCGGGCGACGACGTGATGGCGAAGCGCGGCGTGATGGCATAGAGCTGGCGGCCCTTGCCATGCCATTCGGCGATCAGCGCCTTCGTATCGTCATAGCCGGTCTGCGGCGTGTCGAGCACGCCGCCGGGCGCATTGCGGTCCATCATCACCTTGCCGGCGATGTTGAGCATGTTGCGTTCATGCGACTCAGCGAAGAAGGCTTCCGCCGACGATCTGTGTACGGAGCAATAGGCCGCGACCGTCGTCGTGCCGTGGCGCAGCATTTCGTCGAGGAACAGCCGCGCGATGCGGCGGCCATGCTGCGCGTTCTGGAACTTCGCCTCTTCCGGAAAAGTGTATTTGTTCAGCCAGTCGAGCAGCTCCGCACCGTAAGACGCGATGATCTGCATCTGCGGCACATGCACATGGGCATCAAGGAAACCCGGCAGGATGAGATGCGGACGATGGTCGATCGTCTCGACACCGGCGCCGGCCTTCTTCGCGACTTCGGCATAGGAGTCGGCGGCAGCTATCCTGCCGTTCTCGATCAGCAGACCGCCATCTTCCTCGTAGCGCCAAGCGGAATGGTCGTCGATCGCTTCGGGCCAGCGCAGGAAGGAGAGAGTGCGGCCGCGCAGAATTTTCGCTGTCATGCTTACTTTCCGGCGCCTTCGAACCAGGCGACCAGAAGGGCCCTTTCCTGGTCGGTTATCTGGGTGACGTTGGCGGGCGGCATGGCATGCGCCCGGCCGGCCTGGATGTAGATCTCGCGCGCATGCTCGGCGATGCGCTCGTCGGTGTCGAGCAGCACGCCTTTCGGCGCATGGTAGATGCCTTCATAGACCGGCTCTTGCGTGTGGCACATCGAGCAGCGGCCCAGCACGGTGTCGCGCACGGCCGGGAAATGCGCCGAGGCGATGTAGGCCTGCGCTGCAGCGGATGCGGCCGAGGTCTTGGGCTCGGCGGTCAGCACCTTCGGCACTGTCGACAGCCAGATGATGATCATGAACAGCACGGCAGCGCCCAGCCAGGTCCAGGTCGGGTTGCCCTTCCTTGCATGCACGGTGTTGAAATAGTGCCGGATCAGCACGCCGATGATGAAGACCAGCGAGGCGATGACCCAGTTGAACTCAGTGCCGAAGGCCAGCGGGTAGTGGTTCGACAGCATCAGGAACAGGACCGGCAAAGTCAGGTAGTTGTTGTGCAGCGAGCGCTGCTTGGCGATCTTGCCGTATTTCGGGTCCGGCTTGCGGCCGGCGATCAGGTCGGCGACGACGATCTTCTGGTTGGGGATGATGACCATGAAGACATTGGCCGACATGATCGTGGCGGTGATGGCGCCGAGATGCAGGAAGGCGGCGCGGCCGGTGAACAGATGCGTCAGCCCCCAGGCGATGAACACCAGCACGCAATAAAGCACCAGCATCAGCCCGGTGTCGCTTTTGCCCAGCGGCGAGCGGCAGAGCAGGTCGTAGACGATCCAGCCGACGCCGATGGTGGCCAGCGACAAGAGGATGCCGACCGGCACCGAGATGTTGAGCACGTTGGGGTCGATCAGGAATAGATCGGCGCCGGCATAATAGACCACGCAGAGCATGGCGAAGCCCGACAACCAGGTGGCGTAGGATTCCCATTTGAACCAGGTGAGGTGCTCCGGCATCTCGGCCGGTGCCACCAGATATTTCTGGATGTGGTAGAAGCCGCCGCCATGCACCTGCCATTCCTCGCCGAAGGCGCCGGCGGGCAGGCCGGGCCGCTGGCGCAGGCCAAGGTCGAGCGCGACGAAATAGAAGGACGAGCCGATCCAGGCGATGCCGGTGATGACATGCAGCCAGCGGACCGCGAAGCTCAGCCAGTCCCAGAAAATCGCGAAATCCATCATTGCACTCGTCCCTGCCGATGAGAGCGACTTTACGGTCTGGCGCGCAAACGAAAAGAGGCGAGGTGCGCGATGACTTTCAAAAAAAAATGGAAAATACTAAGGTTGCCCCGCTCAGCCTTTTGAGAGCCACACATGGCCTATCTCGACAACATCGCTGTCTTCGTCCGCGTCGTCGAGCTCGGCAATTTGTCGGCGGCGGGGCGCGACATGCGCATTTCGCCGGCGGTCGCCTCCAACCGCATCAAAGAGCTGGAGAAGCATCTTGGGGTGCGGCTGTTCAACCGTACGACAAGGCAGTTGATGCCGACCGAGCATGGCACCGTGTTCTACACCGGCGCCAAGCAGGTGCTGGACGCGATCACTGAGGCGGAAGCGGCGGTCGCGGCGCTCTCCGGCCAGCCACGCGGGACCATCAGGGTCACGGCGCCGCTCGGCCTCGGCCGGAGGCTGATCGCGTCAGGCATCCCGGATTTCCATGACAAATATCCCGATATCGAGGTGCGGCTTCGGCTCTCCGACCACAATGTCGATATCATGAAGGAAGGCATCGACGTCGCCTTCCGGCTCGGCATCATCGAGGATTCGAGCCTCAGGATGCGCGGCATCATGGAATGCGAGCGCGTGCTGGTGGCGGCGCCGAAATATCTGGAAGCGCGCGGCGAGCCGACCGAGGCGCAGGAGCTGATCGGTAAAAAGCACGACTGCCTGATGCTGCGCTATGCCGGCGCGCGCGAATATGTCTGGACGCTGCAGACGCCGAACGGACCTCAGAAATTCGAGGTGCACGGTCCCTATGACACCGACGACGGCGACGTTCTGACCGGCTGGGCACTATCGGGGCGCGGCATCATCAACAAGCCGCGTTTCGAGGTCGAGCCGTTCATCCGCGACCGGCGGCTGAAGGTGATCCTGCCCCAGGCGCCACCGACGCCGGTGCAGTTCGCCGCCGTCTATCCGCACAAGAAGCTGCAGGATCCGAAGGTGCGGCTGCTGCTCGACTTCATGGCCGAGCGCTGCCAGCGGCTGATCAAGGACCTCCTGGCCGGGAAGTAACGGCCGGTGGCGTCGCCATTCCGGACGGAAGGCTACGGCGAAAGGCGCCGGGCCTAGCCGCGGCGCACTTTTTCCTGGAATGGCCTCGGATCAGTCCATTAGCCTGGCCGTGCCGGACACCCTGATCGAGCTGCCGGGGGCCGGTGGAATATCGGCATGAAGGCGCGAGCGCATACCCATATCCTCGCCTTGGACGATGTCGATGGCGCCGCCATGCGGCCAGCCGAGATCACGCAGATAGCCGGCAAAGGCAGCGGTCGCAGCGCCCGTCGCAGGATCCTCGTAGACGCCGCCGGACGCGAAGGGATTGCGCGTGTGAAAGAGGCGCGGTGTCTCGGCATGGGCGAGCAGGATGGTGACCAGGCCTTCGCGCCGCATGAAGGACTGGCCCTGCTTCAAGTCATAGGCCATGGCGGCCAACGCCGCGCGCGACTTCAGCGCCAGCACGAGATGATCGGCGCCGCCATGGATGAGCGCCGGCGGAATGGCGGGATCGAGATCGCCCGGCTGATAGCCAAGCAAGGCGAGCGCTTCGCCGACCAGTTCCGAGGATGCGGCCTTGCTGCGCGTCGGTGGCGACTGCAAGGCGGCGGCAAAGTTGGCGCCATCGCGAAAGCCTTCGACGGTGATGTCCGCCTGGTTGAGAATCAGCCTGAAGATGCCGTCGCCGAACTTTCCGACCAGCGCCGCGCCGAGCGCGATCGTGGCATGGCCGCAGAACGGCACTTCCGACTCCGGCGAAAAATAGCGCACGCGCCAGACGTCGCCCTCGGGCGCCGCGAAGGCGGTTTCCGAGAAACCGACATCCGCCGCGACACGCTGCATGTCGGCGACGTCGGGCAGCGTCTCGCCAATCACCACGCCGGCGGGATTGCCGCCGGTGTTCCCGTCCGAAAATGCGGCGATCTTCAATATGTCCATGTTCCTGACCCCGTTATCCGTGAGGCGCAACAAACACGTTTCGCGCCGCTTTGGGAAATGAGGAAAGCAGCAAGCAGCGGTGAGCGCCAGTCACACCTGCAATCGGGGATGGTGCCCCTCGATCCAACGCGGAACGAAATTCCGGTCATCACCGTTCTGACGGTTGGCGGTCGTTCGGGCCGCCTTCAGCTTTCATCATGCGACGCAGCGGGACAGGAGCCGACCATGGACGCCATCGTCACCAAGAACGACCTCAAATCCGATGCCAAGAAGGAATCGATCGATCTGCTCAACGCCAGGCTTGCCGACGCCATCGACCTGGCGCTGATCACCAAGCAGGCGCATTGGAACGTCAAGGGCCCGCAATTCATCGCCATCCACGAGATGCTGGACGAATTCCGCGAGGAGATCGACGGCCATGTCGACATCATCGCCGAGCGCGCCGTGCAGCTCGGCGGCACCGCGCACGGCACCTCGCAGGAAGTGTCGAAGGCGACCAAGCTGAGGCCTTATCCGACCGACATCCACAAGACCAAGGATCATCTGGCGGCGTTGATCGACCGCTATGCCACGGCCGCCAAGCTGACCCGCGAAGCAATCGACGAGGCCGACGACGCCGGCGATCGCGATACGGCGGACATCTTCACCGCCTATTCGCGCTCGCTCGACAAATTGCTGTGGTTCCTCGAGGCGCACACGCAGGAAAAAGAATAGCCAGGCGCTTCCCGGCTTTCACAACATGGCCGGCAGGTTAGCCCGCCATCGTCTTTTCGGGCGCGGCCGAAGCAGCCGGCTGGGCGCCGTGCGACACCAGCGCCGTCATGATCTCTGCGGCGGCGAGCGCTGCAATCACCGGCGGGCGCTTGTCCTTCACCGCATTGCCGCCGATCGGCGAGACGAGCCGGGCGAACTGCGCTTCGCTGCCCTCGGCGGATTTCAGGAACCAGTTCCTGAAGGTCGCCTTCTTGGTCTTCGAGCCGATCATGCCGACATAGGCGCTGTCGTCGCGCTTCAGCGCCTCGGCGACGATCAAGAAATCCAGCGCATGATCATGGGTCAGGATCGCGAAGGCCGATCCCGCCGGCGCCTCGCGCACCACGGCTTCGGGCAACGATGTCAGCCGCGTCTCCACCGTTTCCGGCATGCCTTCCAGCGCCTCGGCGCGGGTCTCGACGACGAAGACATGGATCGGCAGCAGCGCCAGCGAAGCTGCCAATGCCCGACCGACATGGCCGCCGCCGAACAGATAGACATGCGGCAGACGCGCCTCTTCCGATTCAGCGTTGGCGATCAGCTGCTGCTCCAGCGAAGCATCGACGAGGCGGATCGACACCTTCACGCGGCCGCCGCAGCATTGGCCGATCTCCGGCCCGAGCGGAACGTCAAGCGTTGCGCAGATCTCATCGACCTCGGTACGGGCTTCACCGGCCGGAGATCGCGACCGCTGCCCTGCATTCAATACCTGCCGCGCCTTGTCGATCGCCATGTATTCGAGCTGACCGCCGCCGATGGTGCCGAAAATCGACGATGCCGAGACAAGCATGAAGGCACCGGCTTCGCGCGGCGTCGAACCCTTCGTCGCCGCCACTTCAACCAACGCAGCCCGGCCGACCCGGCCGAGGAATTCCTTCAGCTGTTGCGCTTTCGAGTTCATCGTCTGCATTTCCACTTGGGAAATATAGGGTTTTTCGGCCCGAATTGCACGTTTTAAGCCGGCTTCGCGGCTTCCCGCTTCAACCTCTCGATCGCCATCAGCACCCGTTCGGGCGTCGCCGGCGCGTCGAGGCGCGGACAGATCTTGTGATCCGCGACGCTGGCCACCGCGTCCGACAGCGCATGCAGCACCGACATGCCGTGCGGCAGCGGCGGCTCGCCTACAGCCTTGGAGCGGTGGATGGTCGGTTCATAGGCAGACGACCAGTCGGTCAGCTTAACGTTGAATATCTTCGGACGGTCGGACGCGAGCGGAATCTTGTAAGTCGACGGCGCATGCGTACGCAGCCGGCCGCTGTCGTCCCACCACAGCTCCTCCGTCGTCAGCCAGCCCATGCCCTGGATGAAGCCGCCCTCGACCTGGCCGAGGTCGATAGCCCGGTTCAGCGAACGGCCGGCGTCATGCAGGATATCGGTGCGCTCGACGACATATTCGCCAGTCAGCGTGTCGACCGAGACTTCCGAGCAGGCCGCGCCATAGGCGTAATAGTAGAAGGCATGGCCGCGGCCCTTGCTGCGGTCCCAATGGATCTTCGGCGTCTTGTAGAAACCGGCCGCCGAGAGCTGGATGCGATTGATATAGGCCTGCTTGACCAGATCGTTGAACGCCACTTCCTGGTTGCCGATGCGCACCCGGTTGGGCAGGAACACGACCTGATCGTGCGGCACCTGATATTTGTCGGCGGCGAAATCGGTCAGCCGCTTGCGGATCTGGCGGGCGGCGTCCTGCGCCGCCATGCCGTTGAGGTCGGCGCCGGACGACGCGGCCGTCGGCGAGGTGTTCGGCACCTTGGCGGTGGTGGTGGCGGTGATCTTGACCCGGTCAAGATCGATCTGGAACTCCTCGGCCACGACCTGCGCCACCTTGAGGTGCAGGCCCTGGCCCATCTCGGTGCCGCCATGGTTCATATGGACGGAGCCGTCGGCATAGACATGCACCAGCGCGCCGGCCTGGTTGGCTTCCGTCTTGGTGAAGGAGATGCCGAACTTTACCGGCGTCAGCGCCAGACCACGCTTGATGAAGCGGCTGTTGTTGTTGAAGGCGCTGATCTCGCGGCGTCGCCGCGCATAGTTGGCGCTTTCCTCCAGCTCGGCCACGATGCGCTGGATGATGCAGTCCTCGACCTTTTGATGATAGGGCGTGACGCTGCGCTCGCCGATCGCCTCCATCGGATCGTAGAAATTCAGCTTGCGGATCTCGAGCGAGTCCTTGCCGACGGCGAAGGCAACCTCGTCGATGACGCGCTCCGCGCCGACCATGCCTTGTGGACCGCCGAAGCCGCGGAAGGCGGTATTGGAGACGGTGTTGGTGTAGAGCGGCGCCGATTTCGCATGCACCGCAGGATAGAAATAGGCATTGTCGCAGTGGAACAGCGCGCGGTCGCCGACCGGGCCGGACAGGTCGGCGGAAAACCCGCAGCGCAAGGCGTAGGTGAAGTCGACGCCGAGGATGTTGCCCTCGTCGTCGAAGCCGACCTCATAGTCGATGGCGAAGTCATGGCGCTTGCCGGTGGCGGTCATGTCCTCGTCGCGGTCGAGCCGGATCTTCACCGCCCGCTTCAGCTTCTTGGCGGCGATGGCCGCGATCGCAGCGCATTGGTTGGCCTGCGTTTCCTTGCCGCCGAAACCGCCGCCCATGCGGCGCACTTCGACCGTGACCGCATGGCTCGGCACGCCGAGCGCATGGGCGACCAGATGCTGCGTCTCGCTCGGCCCCTGCGTCGAGCAATAGACGATCACTTCGTCGTCCTCGCCAGGAACGGCGAGCGAAACCTGGCCTTCCAGGTAGAAATGGTCCTGGCCGCCGAGCCACATGCGGTTCTTGATACGGCGCGGCGCGGCGGCAATCGCCGCAGCCGCATCGCCGCGCTTCAGGATCAGCGGCGTGGTGACCTGCTTGTCGTTGACCGGGTCGAGATTCCAGATGTCGATGACGGCCGGAAGCTCGTCATATTCGATTTTGGCGAGCCGCGCCGCGCGGCGCGCTTCCTCACGCGTCTCGGCAACCACGGCGAAGATCGGCTGGCCGTAAAACTCAATCTTGCCCTCGGCGAGCACCGGATCGTCATGCATGTTGCTCGGCGAAACATCGTTCTCGCCGGGCACGTCGGCATAGGTCAGCACATCGACCACGCCCGGCGCCGAACGCACGGCCGACAGGTCGACGCTTTTCAGCGTGCCGTGCGCGATCTTCGACAGGCCGAGGCCAATATGCAGCGTGCCGGCAGGCTCCGGCATGTCGTCGATATAGACGGCGGCGCCGCTGACATGCTTGTGCGCGGAATCGTGCCGCTGGTCGGTGGCGACACCGCCTGCGATCTTTTCCGCCTTGAGATTGGGAGTGGCGTGCTTGTTCATCAGGCGGCCTCGTTGCGCGAGACCTGGAACGGCGCTTTCGTTCCGGTCGTCTCGATATAGAAGCGCAGCAGAAGGTTCTTTGCCGCCAGCGCCCGGTATTCGGCGGTCGCGCGCATGTCGGTCAGCGGCGTGAAGTCGCTGGCGTATTGCGCCATCGCGGCCTCTACCGTCGCTTCACTCCAGGTTTTGCCAATAAGCGCCTTTTCGACTGCCGCGGCGCGCTTCGGCGTCGCCGCCATGCCGCCATAGGCGATGCGGATGTCGGCTACCGCGCCATCCTTGGCCAAGGTCAGGTAGAATGCCCCGAGCGTCGCGGTGATATCCTCGTCGCGACGCTTGGTGACCTTATAGACGGCAAACTTCGTTTCCTTTGCCGGCACCGGCACATGCACGGATTCGACGAATTCGCCAGGCTGACGGTCCTGCTTGCTATAGGCGATGAAGAAGGTTTCGAGCGGTATGGTGCGGCGGGCCTCGCCCTTGCGCAGCGTGAGCTGCGCGCCGAGCGCGATCAATGGCGGCGGCATGTCGCCGATCGGCGAGCCGTTGGCGATGTTGCCGCCGATGGTGCCCATGTTGCGGACCTGCTCGCCGCCGATGCGGTCGACGAGCGGCCCCAATGCCGGGACACGCTTCGACAGCGTCTCGAAGGCTTCGGTGTAGGTCACGCCGGCGCCGATGGTGATGACGCCGTCTTTTTCCGAGGTCGTACGCAAGCCGTCGAGGCCGCCGATGAAGATCGCCGGCGAGATGTCGCGCATATGTTTGGTGACCCACAGGCCGACATCGGTCGAGCCGGCGACGATGGTGGCGCCCGGTTCCTTCTCGAGGAAGGCTGCGAAATCGTCGACGCTGGCCGGCACGATCAGCCGCGCCTTGCCCGACCCGATCTCGACCCTGGCGCCATCGCGCAGTGCCTTCAGCCGCGCGGTGATGTCGTCGCGCTCCACGGCCAGCGGATCCTTAGCCGCCCTGCCGTAGCTCGAAATGGCGTGCGCGGCGCGCATGATCGCCTCATAGCCGGTGCAGCGGCAGAGATTGCCCTGCAGAGCCTTTTCGATCGCCGCGTTGGACGGGTCGGGCGTCTTCATCCACAGTCCGTAGAGCGACATAATGAAGCCCGGCGTGCAGAAGCCGCATTGCGAGCCGTGGAAATCGACCATCGCCTGCTGCACCGGATGCAGTTTTTCACCGTCGCCGCGCAGATGCTCCACGGTGACGACATGGGTGCCGTCGAGCGAGCCCACGAAGCGGATGCAGGCATTGACGCTTTCATAGACGAGACCTTCGGTGGAGAGCTTGCCGACCAGCACCGTGCAGGCGCCGCAATCGCCCTCGGCGCAGCCTTCCTTGGTGCCGCGCAGCGAGCGGTTGAGCCGCAGCCAGTCGAGCAAGGTCGCATCGGGCGCGACGTCTTTCAGCGCCACGTCGCTGCCGTTCAGGATGAAGCGTATTTCGTTGCGGGTCTCAGCCATGTCTCAGCTCCCCCGATAGGTCGAGTAGCCGTAAGGCGAAATCAAGAGCGGGACGTGGTAGTGCCGTGCCTCCGCCATGCCGAAGCGGATCGGCACGATGTCGAGGAAAGCAGGTTGCGGCAGGTCGATCCCCTGGCCGCGCAGATAGTCGCCGGCGGCGAAGACCAGTTCATATTCGCCGGTGCGGAAATCGGCGCCGGCAAGCAGCGGCGCGTCGCAGCGCCCGTCATCGTTGGTGGCGACGGTCTTGAGGTGCGTGCGGCCCTGGCCCTCGATGCGAAAAAGGCCGATCGACAGGCCCTTTGCAGGCCGGCCGGCCGCGGTGTCGAGCACATGGGTCGTCAGGCGCCCGCCATCGGCTTTCGACGTCTCTGCCACTGGCCGCCTCCCATCCCGGTTCAGTTTCAGGTCAATTGTGCGCCAATTAAAGGCTATGCATAAGCCCCGGTCGAGCGGAGCGTGGCAAAAAGCACTTTCAAAAATTTTCGGGGGAATGCATGCGCACTCCTTTCGATATCTTCATCTCGACCATCGGGCAGGAGCGGCAATGCGTTACGATCGGGACATGCGCGGTTACGGGGCAAATCCGCCGGATCCGAAATGGCCCGGCGGCGCGCATGTCGCGGTGCAGTTCGTCGTCAACTATGAAGAGGGCGGCGAGAACTGCGTGCTGCATGGCGACAAGGCTTCGGAAGCCTTCCTGTCCGAAATCGTCGGCGCGGCGCCCTGGGTTGGCCAACGCCATTGGAACATGGAATCGATCTATGAATACGGCGCGCGGGCCGGCTTCTGGCGGCTCCACCGGCTGTTCACCGAAGCGCAGGTGCCGGTGACCTGCTATGGCGTCGCCACCGCGCTCGCGCGCTCGCCCGACCAGGTCGCGGCGATGCAGGAGGCCGGCTGGGAAATCGCCTCGCACGGCCTGAAATGGATCGACTATCGCGACCACTCGGCCGAGGACGAGCGGCGCGATCTCGAAGAGACGATCAAGCTGCATTACGAGGTGACCGGCGCGCGGCCGACCGGCTGGTACACCGGCCGCACTTCGGTCAACACGGTACGGCTCGTCGCCGAGGAAGGCGGCTTCGACTACGTCTCCGATACCTATGACGACGAACTGCCCTACTGGTTCGACCGCGACGGGCTGGAGAAGCCGCAGCTCATCATCCCCTACACGCTCGACGCCAATGACATGCGCTTCGCGACGCCGCAGGGCTTCAACTCCGGCGACCAGTTCTTCGCCTATCTGAAGGACAGTTTCGATACGCTCTATGCCGAGGGCAAGGCGGGCAGGCCGCGCATGATGAATATCGGCCTGCATTGCCGGCTGGTCGGCCGTCCCGGACGGGTCGCGGCGCTGAAGCGCTTCGTCGACTATGTGAAATCGCATGACAAGGTGTGGCTGACACGGCGCATCGACATCGCCAAACACTGGCGCGAGACGCACCCCTACGAGGCACCGGCGCTGCGGCCGTCGCGGATGGGGTTCGAGGAATTCGTGCATGCCTTCGGCGGAGTGTTCGAGCATTCGCCCTGGATCGCCGAGCGCGCCTACGAACTGGAACTCGGGCCCGCGCATGACAGCGCGGGCGGCCTGCACAATGCGCTCTGCCGCGTCTTCCGCGCGGCGAGCGAGGCCGAACGGCTTTCCGTCCTCAATGCCCATCCGGACCTCGCCGGCAAGCTGGCGGCGGCCAAGCGGCTGACGCCGGAATCGGCCAAGGAGCAGGCCTCCGCCGGGCTCGACGCGCTGACCGACAAGGAGCGCGAGCTGTTCTCGAAACTCAACGCCGCCTATGTCACCACCTTCGGCTTCCCCTTCATCATCGCGGTCAAGGGCAAGACCAAGGACGAAATCCTGGCGGAGTTCGAGGCGCGGATCGGCAACAGCCGCGGCGCCGAGTTCGAAACCGCCTGCAAACAGGTCGAACGCATCGCGCTGCTTCGCCTGAAAGACATGCTCCCACTCTAATGTTTGTTTTTCACGCAATTCCGTATGGAAGGCCACGGCGAAGCCGCCGACCTAACCGCTTCATACTTTTCCTGGAATTGCTCTGAGGGCCAGGACCGATGGATATGATCAAGACTGCCGAGCGAACCTATTACGCCCCGCATGGCGGCCATCCCGGCCAGAACGAGCTTCTGACCGGCCGCGCCGTCTTCACCGAGGCCTATGCAGTCATCCCCAGGGGCGTGATGAAGGACATCGTCACCAGCCCACTGCCGTTCTGGGACGAGACGCGGGCCTGGATCATCGCAAGGCCGCTCTCGGGCTTCGCCGAGACGTTCTCGCAATACATCGTCGAAGTTCTGCCTGGGGGCGGCAGCGACCGGCCCGAACTCGACGCTGGCGCCGAGGGTGTGCTGTTCGTCGTCGAGGGCGAGCTCACCGTTTCGCTTGCCGGCAAAAAACATGTACTTGCCCCCGGCGGCTTTGCCTTCCTGCCGCCGTCGAGCGGCTGGACGGTGCGCAACGAGAGCGGCAGCGCCGTTCGCTTCCACTGGATTCGCAAGGCCTATGAGGCGGTCGATGGCCTCGACGCGCCGGAAGCCTTCTTCTCCAGCGACCAGGACGTGGCGCCGAGCCCGATGCCAGGCACGGAAGGGCGCTGGGCAACGACCCGCTTCGTCGACCCGGCCGACATGCGCCACGACATGCATGTCACCATCGTGACGCTGAAGCCGGGTGCGGTTATCCCCTTCGCCGAAACCCATGTCATGGAGCATGGGCTCTATGTGCTGGAAGGCAAGGCGGTCTACCGCCTCAACCAGGACTGGGTCGAGGTCGAAGCCGGCGATTTCATGTGGCTGCGCGCCTTCTGCCCACAGGCCTGCTATGCCGGCGGCCCCGGCAATTTCCGCTACCTGCTCTACAAGGACGTCAACAGGCACGCCAGGCTTGCCGGCTATCTTGGGGGCAAGGCACGGTGAGCCGCATCGTCGCCCGACCGCTGACCCGCGAGAACTTCGCGCCCTTCGGCGACGTCATCGACATGGGCGGCGACAACCGCTACCCGATCAATGGCGGCAAGGCGATGCGCTATCACGACCTCGCCACCGCCGAGGCCGCAGGCCCGAATGCGCGCGTGCTGATCTCGATGGTGCGCGGCACGCCCTATGAGATGCCGCTCAAGCTCACCATGGTCGAGCGCCATCCGCTCGGCAGCCAGGCCTTCATCCCGCTGTCGCCGCGGCCGTTCCTGGTGGTCGTCTGCCATGACACCAAGGACGGTCCGGGTGAGCCGCATGCCTTTCTCGCCGGCCCCGGACAAGGCATCAACTACCGCCGCAACCTCTGGCACGGCGTGCTGACGCCGATCGGCGAGGAACAGGATTTCCTCATCGTCGACCGCGGCGGCGACGGCTCCAATCTCGAAGAGTTCCATTTCTCGCATCCTTACGAGATTCACCTTCCCTGAAAACTCGCGAATCCCATGACCGACATTTCGCTGATCGACCGCCTACTCGATGTGATCGAGCACGACATCGTGCCGAAGACGGCGCAAGGCGTCGCCCATGGCAACAAGCTGTTCGGCGCCGCGATCCTGCGGAAAGACGACCGTTCGCTGGTGCTGGCCGAGACCAACAACGAGATGGAAAATCCGCTCTGGCATGGCGAGGTGCACTGCCTGAAGCGCTTCTACGAGATGCCCAAGGCCGAGCGCATCGACACCAAGGATGCGCTGTTCGTCGCCACGCA
Source organism: Mesorhizobium sp. CA12 (assembly GCF_020165255.1). Lineage (NCBI taxonomy): Bacteria > Pseudomonadati > Pseudomonadota > Alphaproteobacteria > Hyphomicrobiales > Phyllobacteriaceae > Mesorhizobium > Mesorhizobium sp. CA12. The sequence continues at coordinate 146,769 of NZ_JAIUHT010000008.1, read as the reverse complement.
CGAGCCCTGCTCGCTCTGCCTGTCGGCGATCACCTGGACCGGTTTCGACAATTTCTACTACCTCTTCAGCCATGAGGATTCGCGCGACAGTTTTGCCATCCCGCATGATCTGAAAATCCTGAAAGAGGTCTTCACCCTGGATCCGGGCGGCTACAATGCTGAGAACGCCTATTGGAAGAGCTTTTCCATACGCAGGCTGGTCAGGGCTTTGCCCGACGCTGAGCGCAAGCGGCTGGAGGCTCGGATCGGCAGGATTTCGGCGCGCTATGACGAGCTGTCGGAGGCCTATCAGGCAAGCAAGGCCGACAACGACATTCCGCTGAACTGAAGTGTGTAGCCTACCTTACCTTCGCGTTTTTCAGCACTTCATTTATCCGAGCCTGCCAACCCTTGCCGGTCGCCTTGAATTTTCTGACAACGTCCTGGTCGAGGCGGATGGAGACGACTTGCTTTGGTTTCTCCAGGGCGGGTCGGCCACGGGAACGCCTTATGCTCTCGAAAAGTTCCGGGAGCGCTTCCGCGAAAGGCTTGGCTTGTGCCAGCTGTTCGTCGGTCGCCTCCCCGTCCTCGGGATCGGCAGCAATCTGTCTTTGAATTTCGGCTTCCTCGGCATCGGTAAGCCGCCGAATGTGTGACTTAGTGTTGCTCATATACGGACCTTTCCTTTCGGCTGGCATGACGCATCGAGATCACCGAGATCGCTTCGGAACCAAGCGGCTTGAAGATCACGGCGAGAATGATCTCTCCATATTCTCCAATCGCCTTCAGCCGACCGGCTTTGCCGGGAGGACGATTGACGTGGCAAAAAACTCGATATCGAGATCGGCGAAGTCGAGACCCCGGCTTGCGAGATTCGTCACCCGTTTTGGCTCATCCCAAACGATTTTCAGGCGAGATCATCCATTGTGTCTGCGTCGGACCACGTGAATAAACGTAATACATAAATTACCCGGGGGATGCAAGAGGAAGCCGGATAATCGAGGCTGCGTTCGCTAACGACCCAGGTCGCATTTTTTGATGCTCCAGTCGCGAATGGCGATTGAAAGTCGGCGCACCGCGTAGCGTTATGCGCCCCATGAAAACCGTCACCGAATTCCCCCGCAAAGTCGTCGAATTTCCCGATATGGGCATTGTCATGCCGGATGGCTGCCGGCTGTCGGCGCGCGTCTGGATGCCGGAGGACGCGACTGACGATCCGGTGCCGGCGATCCTTGAGCACCTGCCCTACCGCAAGCGCGACGGCACCATCTTTCGCGATCAGCTCACCCATCCCTATTTCGCCGGGCACGGCTACGCCTCGATCCGCGTCGACATGCGCGGCAATGGTGATTCCGAAGGGCTGATGGACGACGAATATTCCGAGCAGGAATTGCAGGACGCCTGCGACGTCATCGCTTGGGCGGCCGCGCAGCCCTGGTGCAACGGCAATGTCGGCATGATGGGCATTTCATGGGGCGGCTTCAACTGCCTGCAGGTGGCGGCGAAGCAGCCGCCGGCGCTGAAGGCGGTGATCAGCCTATGCTCGACGGTCGACCGCTATGCCGACGACATCCACTACAAGGGCGGCTGCCTGCTCTTGGAAAATTTCGGCTGGGCCTCGACGATGCTGTCCTATTCGTCGCGGCCTCCGGATCCGGCGATTGCCGGCGGCAACCGCTGGCGGGATTTGTGGCTTAACCGGCTGGAGAACCAGCCTTTCCTTCTGCCGCTCTGGCTCGGCCACCAGCATCGCGACGCCTATTGGAAACGCGGCTCGATCTGCGAGGATTTTTCGGCTGTTCAGGCGGCCGTGCTGTCGATCGGTGGCTGGCATGACGGCTACCGCAACACGATCTCCAATCTCGTCACCAACATCGAGTCGCCGGTCAAAGGTATCGTCGGTCCCTGGATCCACAAATACCCGCATTACGCCGGGCCCAAGCCGGCGATCGGCTTCCTGCAGGAAGCGCTGCGCTGGTGGGACCGCTGGCTGAAGGGCGCTGAAACCGGCGTCGAGGCCGATCCGGCCTACCGCGCCTACGTGATGGACAGCGTGCGCCCGGCGCGCTGGCATCCCGAGCGGCTGGGCCGCTGGGTGGCCGAGCAGACCTGGCCGTCGGCCAACATCAAGCTTGAGACGATCGAGCTCATCCCCGACGGCGCCAAGCCCGCGATCGTCGCGTCGCCGCAGACCTGCGGACTTGCCGGCGGCGAATATTTTCCCTTCACCTTCGGGCCGGAACTGCCGGGCGACCAACGCCCCGACGACGCGCTGTCGGTTTGTTTCGATCAACCCGAGCTCGGCGAAGCGATCGACATAGTCGGGGCGCCGGAGCTCGATGTCCAGCTTGCCTCCGACCGGCCGCAGGCCAACATCGCGGTGCGGCTCTGCGACGTGCATCCGGACGGCGCCTCGGAGCTGATCTCCTATGGCGTGCTCAATCTCACGCACCGCAACTCGCATGAATTCCCCGAACCGCTGGTTCCCGGGCAGACGGTTTCGGCGCGCGTCGTGCTCGACCAATGCGCCTATCGTGTGCCGGCCGGCCACAAATTGCGCATCGCCGTTTCGACCGCTTATTGGCCGATGATCTGGCCCTCACCGGAACCGGTACGGCTGGATCTCGTCAAGGCGACGCTGAAGCTGCCGCGGCGTCCGCTGGCAAGAGGGGATGAGGTTTCATTCCCTGAGCCGGAAGGCGCGACGCCGTGGGCGACCGAGACGATCAGGCAGCCGAATTCCGAACGCCATGTCGATCGCGACGAGAAGACCGGGCTGGTTAGGCTTTCCATAACCGACGATTTCGGCGAGGTGCGCGACATCGACCATGGGCTGGCCAATGGCAGCATCGTGCGCGAGACATGGACGATCCATCCCGACGACCCGCTGTCGGCCACCGGAGCCACGCATTGGACGCAGACCTTGTCGCGCAATGAATGGTCGGTGCGGACCGAGACTTTTGCCGAGATGCGATCGGACGCCGCAAACTTCATCGTCAGCGCCAGAATCGAAGCCTATGAGGGCGAAAAGCTGATCTTCAAACGCGACTTCGAGCAAGCGATTCCCCGCTCGCTGGTTTGAGTCGGAACAAGATTGGTCCAAATGCGACGTGCGATTTACGCCACCGTATGTCGCATTCGGTCTTGCCTGCCGCTTTCCCTTACGGTCATTATCTCCTCCAATAGCAAGAAACGACCATAAGGTCGGATACCCAGAGTGAGGAACCAGAATGTCCAACGAACTCGACTATCTCAGCCGGCGAGTCGCGGCCGGAAAACTTAGCCGTCGCGATTTTCTCGGTCGCGCCGCGGCGCTCGGCGTCACCGCTACCTTCGCCAACTCGCTGCTCTCCAGCGCCGTGCGCGCTGCCGGCCCGGTCAAGGGCGGCACGCTGAAGGCCGGCCTGGTCGGCGGAGAATCCACCAACAGCCTCGATCCGGCCCTGTTCATGACCCAGGTGCCCTTCGCCTTCGGCAAAATGTGGGGCGAATTGATCGTGGAGCTCTCGCCCGACGGCAAGCTGGAGAACCGCATCGCCGAGGAGATCGGCTCTTCGGACGACGCCAAGGTCTGGACGCTGAAAATCCGCGACGGCATCGAATTCCACAACGGCAAGACGGTTACCGCAGAAGACGTCGCTGCCACGCTCGAGCGTCATTCGGACGAGAAGTCCAAGTCCGGCGCGCTGGGCTACATGAAGGGCATCGACACCATCAAGGTCAACGGCAAGGAAGTGGTGCTGACGCTGAAGGAGCCCAACGCCGACCTCCCCTACCTCCTCAGCGACTATCACCTGATCGTGCAGCCGAACGGCGGCAAGGACAAGGCCGATGCGGGCATCGGCGCCGGTCCGTACAAGGTCAAGGTCAATGAGCCCGGCGTGCGCCATGGCGGCGAACGCTTCGCCAATTACTGGCAGGGCGACAAGATGGGCCACGCCGACCAGATCGAAATCATCGTCATCAACGATGCGACAGCGCGCACGGCGGCCCTGCAGGGCGGCCAGGTCAACATGATCAACCGCGTCGAGCCAAAGATCGTCGATCTGATCAAGCGCGTGCCTGGCGTCACCATCCGCAACCACTCCGGTCCGGGCCACTACGTGTTCATCATGCATTGCAACACGGCGCCGTTCGACAACAACGATCTCAGGATGGCGTTGAAGCTGGCGATCGACCGCGAGGAGATGTTGAAAAAAGTGCTACGCGGCTACGGCTCGCTCGGCAACGATTTCCCGATCAACGCCTCCTACCCGCTATTCACCGAGATCGAGCAGCGCAAGTACGATCCGGACAAGGCCAAATTCCACTACAAGAAGTCCGGCCATGACGGCCCTGTGCTGCTTAGGACCTCAGACGTCGCCTTCCCGGGCGCTGTCGATGCATCCCAGCTTTTCCAGCAGAGCGCCGCAAAGGCCGGCATCAAGATCGAGCTCAAGCGCGAGCCCGGCGACGGCTATTGGAACGAAGTCTGGAACAAGCAGCCCTTCTGCGCCTCCTATTGGGGCGGTCGCTCGACCCAGGACCAGATGTACTCGACCGCCTATCTGTCGACCGCCGATTGGAACGACACGCGTTTCAAGCGCCCGGACTTCGACAAGATGGTGCTGGCCGCGCGCGCCGAACTCGACGAGGCCAAGCGCAAGGCGATCTACCACGACATGGCCGTCATGGTGCGCGACGAAGGCGGCCTGATCCTGCCGATGTTCAATCAGTTCATCGACGCAACAGGCCCCAAGGTGGCTGGCTGGGTGGAGGATCCGCATCAGGAGCTTTGCAACGGCTACGCGCTGGCGAAGTGCTGGCTCGAAGCCTGAGCACGGCCTTGCGGAGATGTCCTCACCCATCGTGAAACTGGTGGCCCAGCGCATTGCGCTGGGCATCCTCCTTCTGCTGGCCGTTTCGGTCCTGATCTTCGCCGGCACGCAGATTCTGCCCGGCGACGTCGCGCAAGCCATCCTTGGACAATCGGCGACCCCGGAGTCGCTGGCCAATCTGCGCGAGCAGCTCGGGCTCAACCAGCCTGCCTATATCCGTTACTTCCACTGGCTGGGCGGCGTGCTGACCGGCGATCTCGGCACCGCCATGTCGAGCGGCCAGGACATCGCGACTTCGATCAAGGAACGGCTGTGGAATACGCTGTTCCTGGCCTTCTGGGCGGCCATCGTGGCTATCCCGCTGGCGATCACGCTTGGGTTGATCGCGGTGCGCTACCGCAATGGCTGGGTCGACAAGCTGATCTCCGGCGTGGCGCTTGCCTCGACCTCCTTCCCGGAGTTCTTCATCGGCTATCTGCTCGTCTTCTACTTCGCAGTCCAGCACCAGTGGTTCCCGGCCATCTCAACCGTCTATGACGGAATGCCTTTGGGTGAGCGCCTGCAGGCTATCGCGCTGCCTGCGGCGGCGCTGACTCTGGTGGTGCTCGCCCATATGATGCGCATGACGCGTGCGGCGATCCTCAACGTCATGCAGTCGGCCTATGTCGAGACGGCGGAACTCAAGGGGCTGTCGGCCGCTGCCGTTATCCGCAAGCATGCCTTCCCGAACGCGATCGCGCCGATCATTAACGTCGTCATGCTCAACCTTGCCTATCTGGTGGTCGGCGTCGTCGTGGTCGAGGTGATCTTTGTCTATCCAGGCATGGGGCAATATCTGGTCGACCACGTCACGAAGCGCGACGTGCCGGTCGTGCAGGCGGTCGGCTTGATCTTCGCCGCCGTCTATATCACCCTCAACATCATCGCAGACATTGCGGCGATCGTCGCCAATCCGCGACTCAGGCATCCGAAGTAGGGGGCGGCCGATATGCTCGATATCAGACGCATCCCCCTGCCATCGCTGGTCGGCCTGGTGCTGACCGCGCTGTTCGTGCTGGCGGCAATCTTCGCGCCCTTGATCGCGCCGCACGGCAACGCCGAGATCATCGGCGACGTGTGGGAGCCGATGTCGGCCGCGCACTGGCTGGGCACCGACAATCTCGGCCGCGATCTGTTGTCGCGCATGATCTACGGCGCCCGCATCACGCTGTTCATCGCAGTGCTGGCGACGGCGCTGTCGTTCTCGCTCGGCGCCATTCTCGGCTTTTCGGCGGCGGTATTCGGCGGCTGGTACGACACGATCCTGTCGCGGCTCGTCGACCTCCTCATGTCGATCCCGACGCTGATCATGGGCCTCGTCGTGCTTTCGGTGCTGCCGTCGAACCTAGTGACGCTGATCCTGGTCATGGGCATCCTCGATTCGACCCGCGTCTACCGACTGTCGCGCGCGGTCGCCGTCGACATCAACGTCATGGACTATGTCGAGGCAGCGAAGCTGCGCGGCGAAGGCAGCGGCTGGATCATCTTCCGCGAGATCCTTCCCAATGCGCTGTCGCCGCTGGTCTCGGAACTAGGCCTGCGCTTCATCTATGCCGTGCTGTTCCTGTCGACACTGTCCTTCCTCGGCCTCGGCGTGCAGCCGCCGGATGCCGACTGGGGCGGCATGGTCAAGGAGAACAAGGACGGCATCGTGTTCGGCATTCCGGCGGCGCTCATCCCGGCGGCGGCGATCGCGGCACTGGCGATCTCGGTCAATCTCGTCGCCGACTGGGTGCTCAATCGCACGACGAGCCTGAAGGGAGGACGCGGCTGATGGTTGACGGCAAAGCAAAGTCCGGTCCTCTCCTCGACATCCGCAACCTGCGCATCGAAGCGACGGTCTATCCGCCGGGCGAAGCACCTAGGACCATCACGCTTGTCCACGACGTTTCGCTGACGCTGGAGAAGGGCAAGGTGCTTGGGCTGATCGGCGAGTCCGGCGCCGGCAAGTCGACCATCGGCCTGTCGTCGATGGGCTATGGCCGCGGCGGCGTTCGGATTACCGGCGGCGAGGTCATCCTCAACGGCCGCGACATACTGAAAGGCGGCAAGGAAGGCCTGCGCAAGCTGCGCGGCCGCGAAGTCTGTTATGTCGCCCAGTCGGCTGCGGCGGCCTTCAATCCGGCGCACCGGCTGATGGACCAAGTGGTGGAGGCTACCCTCCTGCACGGCACCGCGACCCGCGCCGAAGCCGAGAAACGCGCCGTCGCCCTGTTCAGGAAGCTCAGCCTGCCCAATCCCGAAACGATCGGCCAACGCTTCCCGCACCAGGTATCGGGCGGCCAGCTGCAGCGCGTGATGACGGCGATGGCGTTGTGCTCGGAGCCGGACCTGATCGTCTTCGACGAGCCGACGACGGCCCTCGACGTGACGACGCAGATCGACGTGCTGTCAGCGATCAAGGATGCCATCCGCGACACCCATGTCGCGGCCCTTTACATCACCCACGATCTAGCCGTCGTGGCACAAGTGTCCGACGAGATCATGGTGCTGCGTCACGGTCGGCTCGTCGAATGGGGCGGCACCCGCCAGATCATCAAGGAGCCGCGCCAGGAATACACCAACGCCCTGGTCTCGGTGCATCAGATCGAACACCAGGAACAGCAGCCGGGCACGACGCCGATGCTATCGGTGAAGAACGTGACGGCCGCCTATGGCGGCGGCCACGTCAAGGTGCTGAAGAACGTTTCGGTCGACATCTTTCCGGGCCAGACGCTGGCCGTGGTCGGCGAGAGCGGTTCCGGCAAATCGACGCTGGCGCGCGCCATCACCGGTCTCTTGCCGCCCGAGAAAGGTAGCGTCGTCTTCGACGGCCGCACGCTTGCCAACAGGCTCGCCGACCGGCCGAAGGAGGACCTTCGCCAGCTGCAGATGATCTACCAGATGGCCGACGTGGCGATGAATCCGCGCCAGACGGTAGGCACCATCATCGGCCGGCCGCTGGAGTTCTATTTCGGCATGAAGGGCCGCGAGCGCGACAAGCGCGTCGCCGAACTGCTCGACGAGATCGAGATGGGCAAGGGCTTCATCGACCGCTATCCGGCCGAGCTTTCCGGCGGCCAGAAGCAGCGCGTCTGCATCGCCCGCTCGCTCGCCGCCAAGCCGAAGCTGATCATCTGCGACGAGGTGACCTCGGCGCTCGATCCGCTGGTCGCCCACGGCATCCTCAAGCTGCTGCTCAACCTGCAGCAGATCGAGGAGGTGGCCTACCTCTTCATCACCCACGACCTCGCGACGGTGAAGTCGATCGCCGATTCGATCGCGGTGATGTATCGCGGCGAGGTGGTGCGCTACGGCTCCAAGAGCAAGGTTCTGACGCCGCCCTTCGACGCCTACACCGACCTTCTGTTGTCCTCCGTTCCCGAAATGGAAATCGGCTGGCTGGAGAAGGCCATCAAGGGCCGGCGCATGGAAAGCGCCGGCAACTGACGCAATTCCCGCAGAACTGTTAAGCGGCTTTCCGCACGGAGTAGCGTCGCCGCCAACACCAAGAAGGTCGGTGGCTGGTGAAGAACCCCGATGGCGAGATGACGGACGGCTACGCGCTCTGCGAGTGCTGGCTGAACGCCTGATATCACGCTATCCAAGGGCGCCGCGTGTCCGCGACACGCGGCGCTCTCGTTTCGAAGAACAATCCCAGGAACGTTCCGTGGCGCTCAAATCCAAACTGCTGCTCATCATCCTCGACGGCGTGCCCTACCGGAACTGGCGCCGGCTGATGGGCAATCTCGAGGGCTGGGCACAATCGGGCGAGGCGCAGGTGTGGAAGATGCGCTCGGTGCTGCCGTCGACGTCCGCCTGCTGCTACGCCTCGATCCACACCGGTGTCACGCCGCAGGTGCACGGCATTCTTTCCAACGAGAACCGCTTTCGCGTCACGCAGCCGGACATTTTTTCGGAAGTGAGCAAGGCCGGCGGCAGGACGGGCGCCGTGACCCATTCCTACTGGTCGGAATTCTTCCGCTCGTATCCGTTCGACCTTATCGAGGACATGGAGTTCGACGAGCCAAGCGGGCCGATCACGCATGGCCGCTTCCACACCATGACCGGCTACAATCTCAAGAATCAGATGACGCCAAGCGATGTCGACCTGTTCGCGACGCTGACGATGCTGACCAAACGCCATCGCATCGACTACGGCATCCTGCACACCTGCACGCTGGATTCGATGGGTCACCGCTTCGGCCATGACTGCCACGAGATGGACCATGCCTGCTACGCCATGGACGGCATGCTCGCTGCCTTCCTGCCGCAATGGCGCCAAGCCGGCTATGAAGTGATCGTGACGGCCGACCATGGCCAGACCGATCGCGGCCACCATGGCGGCCATGATGACGAGATGCAGGATTTCGCGCTCTATTATTTCGGGCCTGCGAAGGGGCCCGAGGCCGACACGCTGCTCGACCAGCTGCAGCTCGCGCCAACAGTGCTGAGCCGGCTTGGCGTGACGATACCGGAGACGATGAAGGCGAAGGCGTTTTTGGGGTAAGCGCCACCTTCCCTTCTCCCCCCTGTGCGGAGAAGGTGGATCGGCGCGCAGCGCCGAGACGGATGAGGGGTGTTCCAGCGCAGTGAGACGTCGGCATTCCCTGGAGCACCCCTCATCCGTCGCCTTCGGCGACACCTTGTCCCACAAGGGGAGAAGGAAAAGCGTCCCTACTGGCAACCTCCCCGCTCTTCAGTTAGCCTCCAAAGAATCCTTGGCGGAGGGTGAACCTTTTTGGACCGATCAGCGACAGAGCTTCGAGGAGCCAGGCGGCTCGATCGGCCATGAATGCGGCGACGGAAACCGATCGCGCGCTTGTGGACCGGGTCGCGAAGGGCGACCGGGCCGCCGTCCGGCTCCTGTTCATGCGTCACCACGCGCGGATCTACCGCTTCGTGGCGCGCCAGACGGGATCGGAAATGATGGCCGACGATATCACGAATGAGGTTTTTCTGGAGCTGTGGAAACAGGCGCCCAGTTTCGAGGGCCGCTCTGAAGTTTCCACGTGGCTGCTCGGCATCGCCCGCTTCAAGGCGCTATCCATGCTGCGCAAGAAGAAGGAAGATTGGATCGACGACGACGACGCCGCGCAAGTTCCCGACGGCGCCGACACGCCGGAAGTCGTGACCATGAAGGAAGACAAGGCCGCCGCCTTGCGGCGCTTCATCGATGCCCTGCCGGAGGAACACCGCACGGTGATCGACCTTGCCTATTATCATGGCCAGTCGGTGACCGAGATCGGCGAGGTGCTCGACATCCCGGTCGCGACGGTCAAGACCAGGATGTTCTACGCCCGCAAGAAACTCGGCGAAGCCCTCAAGGCCGCCGGTTACGACAGGGGTTGGCCATGAGCGCCGCTGAAAAGATGTCGCGTCGCGACGAGATGGAAACGCTGCTGCCGTTCTACCTGAACGGCTCGCTGGAAGGCGCCGAGCTGGAGGCCGTCGAGGAGTGGCTGGCCACCGATCCGGCGGCGATGAATGCGCTTGGCGAAGCGGAGGCCGAGTTCTCCGGCACCGCAGCCGCCAACGAGGCGATCCGGCCGCCCGCCGACGCGTTCTCCCGCTTCTCCAAGGCGCTGGACGCCGAGGCCGGTCCGGTGCGAACGCCCGGCCAATCCTGGCTGGCAAGAGTCTTCGGCCGGGTGACGGCAATGCCTGCCGGTGTCGCCTGGGCGGCTGCCGCGGCGCTGCTTGCGTTGGTCATCGTGCAGTCCTTCGAACAGCCGGGCGGCAAGGGTAACGACTTCGAAGTGGCCGGCGCCCAGGACGATCTGGCGAAGCTGCCTTTCGCGCTGGTCAAGTTCAAGCCGGACGCCAAAATGGCCGATATCGCCGCCTTCCTGGGCCAGAACGGGTTGAAGATCGCCGGCGGCCCGACCGCGGACGGCGTATTCCACCTGACGATCCCGGCCAGCACGGCAGCCGACTATGACAGGCTCGTCGGCCTCATTGCTGCCCAGCCTTTCGCGGAGGCTGTGGTGCAGGGAAGGAAACCGGCCGATGGCGGCTAAAGCGGTCATTCTGCATGCGGCGCTCCTTGCGGCGGCGGCATTTGTCGCCGCGCCTGCCTCCGCGCAGACCAACGATCCGAACCTGACGCAAAAACAGCTCGATTGCCTGGACCGCACGACGGCGGCCGGCGGCGACTGCGACAAGGACGGCGGTGCCAGGAATGGCGGCGCGACGCCGGGCACGGCCACCGGCGGCGCGGTGTTCCTGCCGGCGCTGATCGTTGACCTGTTCCCGAATCCGCCGGCGGGCGCCGCCCCGCAAACGCCGGCGAACGGAACATCGTCATCGAACGGTTCCGGCACCACGCCGCCGCCCGCGCCGGCGCCGAGCGGACCCGTCACGGTGCCGCAAGGCCTCAACCTGGCGGAGCCGCCGCGCGCGATCGCCGGCGAGTTCGTGCCCGACGAGGTGCTGGTGACGGTCGACGGCGGCGCCGGCGTCGTACAGCAGATCGCCAATTCCTTCGGCCTGCAGGTGCGCTCGCAGCGCCAGTCGCTGCTGCTCGGCACCACCTTGGTGCGCTTCGGCATCACCGACGGGCGGCCGGTCGGCGTCGTGCTGGCGCAGCTGGCAGCCGATGGGCGCACGCAGCGGCGCGAGCCCAACCATATCTATTCGCTGCAGCAGGCGGCGGGCATCGTCAACTACGCCTTCGAGCGCATCGCGCTCGATGCCAAGCAGGCGAGCGGCGAGAATGTGCGGGTCGCCGTCATCGACACCGGCATTGACGACAGGAACCCGGCGCTCGCCGGCGTCATCGCCGGCCAATACGATGCCATGCCGAACGTGCCGATCGAGAAGCGCGACCACGGCACCTCGGTCGACGGACTGATTGCCGGTGTCGGTCCGCTGGAAGGCATGGCGCCCGGCGCCAAAATCTATCACGCCCGCGCCTTCGAAGGCGGCAAGTCGACCATGGACGTCATCCTGTCGGCGCTCGACTGGGCGGCCGAGCAGAATGTGCGCATCATCAATATGAGCTTCGTCGGCCCGAAGAACGACCTGCTCGGCACCGCCTGCCGCAATGCGCGGGCGATGGGCATGGTGCTGGTGGCCGCCGCTGGCAACAACGGCCCGAAAGCGCCCTATGGCTATCCGGCCGCCTTCGACGGCGTGATCGCGGTGACCGCCACCGACGCCAAGGACGGGCTGATGCCGCAAGCCAATCGCGGCGCCTATGTCTTCATCTCGGCGCCGGGCGTCGAGATGGTGGCGCCGAGCGGCGCCGGCTCGGACGTCGTCACCGGCACCTCCTTCGCCGCCGCGATCGTGTCCGGCGCCATCGCCAATCTGATCCACGCCGCGCCCGACCGCTCTGCCGACGACATCGAGAAGGCGCTGGCGGCCACGGCCAAGGATCTGGGGCCGAAGGGGCGGGACAGTGATTTCGGCTATGGGTTGCTGGACATCAAGGCGGCCGGAGCGGCGAAGGAGTAAATCAAAGCAGTCGGCTATCAAAACGCCGCAGCAACCAGTTGCCCATTTAAAGCGCGGGACCTAGCCGGACAGGACTTCCATCATAGAAACGCGACAATCGAAAACGGCTGAGGTCGTGGCCGGTTTCATTTCCCTGGATCATGTCGCAGACGACGCGGCCGATGCCAGGCCCGATACCGAATCCGTGGCCGCTCATGCCCGTCGCGACGAAAAGACCGCCGATCGCCTGGACCCGATCCACGACGGGAACGACATCGGGCATGGCGTCGATCATGCCGCCCCAGCCGGCCTTCAGGCGAACCGTCTCGAACCGGGGGAAAAGCTGTTTGAAATTGCGCTCGATCGAGCGAAGCTTTGCCGGCTCAGGGGCTGGGTTGAGCACGCGCATTCTTTCGAAAGGGCTTGCGGAATCCGGCGCCCAATCGCGTGGCGTCGACCAGCCGTCCGGGTAGCCTGACGGAGCGAACGGGAAATAGCGCGTTCCGAACGGATTGTCCCTGAGGGCGGGAATATACTTGGTGAAGTGCCGGAATGCGTCAGGCCCCAGGTAAAGCAAGTGGCTGCCGCCCGCAGCGAGCGTATATCCGCCATCCTGCCTGCGCCTGAAAGCGATGTGGTCGTTAGCGGCCGCGCCTCGATAGACCTCAGGCATGGGTTCTGTGGCGGCCACGGTAACGCGGACGCTGAGCTGGGGGATGGCTACGCCATGTCTCGCCAGGAACAGGGACGACCAGGCGCCGCCCGCGACCAGCACGGTTGAGGTCTCGATATATCCCGCCTCGGTCCAAACGCCCTTGATCCTGCCGGCTGCGATCTCGAGGGTGCGCGCCGCGCAATTCTCCACGATCCTGGCGCCTTTTCGCACGGCAAGCCTGGCTAACGCAGGCACCGCCAACCAAGGTTCCGCGCGCATATCGGAGGGCGTCGTCATCGCGCCCTTGAACCTGCGCGACATGCCGGTGATGAGTTTTGCGGTCTCGTCGGCGCCCAGGAGGCGTGTGTCGAGCTCATGGATCGCGGCGATCCTCATGAATTCTTCGAACTTGGCCATATCCTTGTCGGCGTTCGCCAGGTAGGTCACGCCTGTCTGGTTGAGCCCGATGTCCTCGCCGCATTCCTCGGCCAGTTGCCGCCATAGGCGAATGGCCTCGATGACGATCGGCAGCTCATCCGCGTCCCGTCCCTGCTTTCTGATCCACCCCCAATTGCGAGAGGACTGTTCGGCCGCAACGCGGCCTTTTTCCAGCAGCGTCACCGGAATGTTTCGGGAAGCAAGGAAGAGGGCCGTCGTTACGCCGATGATCCCGCCGCCGACGATCACCACCTCCGAAGCCTTCGGCGGAGGACCGGGGTACTGGACTGGATCCGCTTCGGTGAATGGGAATGTCGGCAAATGGCGCATCCGGAAGGACTGGTTGACGGTTCTGGCTTACCGGTTGTCACCGTCCAATATCAGGAGCAGCCGAAGGCTGACCGTTGTCCCACGGCAGTTGCCCGGAATGAGTCAGTGGCGAAGCTGTTGGATTAGGCGCCTATATCGGCGCTCCGGCCACCGATCCCCTGACGATCAGATCTACCGGCCAGACCTCACCGCGAGCCCCCTCTTCCAACCCCGATATCCGCGCCGCGAGCCGTTCTGCGACACGTGCGCCGGCGAGGCGGATCGAGGAGCGTGTCGTCGACAGCGGCACCGGGAAATTCTCCGGCCGCAGCCAGGGGAAGACGTCGTCATGGGCGATCAGCGAGAGGTCTCCCGGAACGGTGAGGCCGAGATCGCGCACGGCGCGCACCACACCCAGCGCCATGATCAGGCTGGAGCAGACGATCGCCGTCGGCGGCTCAGCCTCCTCGAGCAGGCGGCGGGCGGCCCGGTAGCCGTTTTCCTCGGTCATCGCCACCGAGCGGATGTGGCGTTCGCCGAGCGTCAGTCCGTTCGCGGCAAGCGCGCGGCGCATGCCGCGCTCGCGGTGGATGGCGAAGGTCTCGCGCTCGTTGCCGTTGATCAGCGCCAGGCGCTTGTGGCCGAGCTGGATCAACAGCCTCGACGCTTCGTGGAAGGCGCCCTCATTGTCGATGTCGAGATAGGGATAGTCGAAATCGAAGCCTTCGCTGCGGCCATGGACGATGAAAGGGATGCCCAGCGTGTTGACCAGCGCCAGCCGCTTGTCGGCCGGCCGCGGCGAGGACAGGTAGACGGCGTCGACCTGGCGGTTGGCGACGATGCGCCGGTAGGTCGTCTCTTCGTCATCAGCATCGGCGGGCGAAAGCACAAGGTCGAGCTCGTGCGCACGGGCATAGTCGCCGAGGCCGGAGAGGAATTCGACGAAGTGCGGATCGATGTCGACGGCGGCCCCGGTCGGCAGCACATAGCCGATCATTCCCGACTTGCCGGTGGCGAGCCGGCGCGCGCTGGGGTTCGGCCGGTAGCCATGGCGCTTGGCGGCATCCATAACCCGGCGCCGGGTCTCCTCGTTGACCTCGGGGTAGCCGTTCAGCGCCCGGCTTACCGTGGTCTGCGAGAGCGACAGCATATGCGACAGCTGCTTGAGGTTCATCGGAGGCCCTCCAGCCTCAAAGCGCTTTCAATTTTGAATCGATCTGACGATTGTTGGCGAGATCATCAAGCAGGACGACCTTAGAGGCCAGACAGCGTCGTTTGAAGCAAAATTGCTGCTGCAGCGCCAAAAAAGCATGCTGCGCTGCACTTTTTTCGCTTAATCGTCTCCCATTTAAATCGATTAATGACGTCGCCCACTTGACTCCAAGGCGATTCAATGGCGAGATCAAAATAGCCAAAGCGCTTTGGAAGTCTCTTCGAAAGGTTGCGGTTGCCCTTTCGCTGAGTCACAGTTCCGCGGCGTCGGCGGACGAAATGGAGGTTTCGTCCTTTTTGTGATCACTGGGAGGACTTGCGATGAAGAAAATGCTTCTCTTGGGTGCGGCGTTCGCGGCACTCACCCTCAGCCTGCCGGCGCAAGCCGAACTGAAGTTCAAGCCGGGCGAGGATTCGAAATTTCATTGGGCCAATTACGACGACCTCAAGAAGGTCGACCTCAAGGGCGAGACGCTGACGATCTTCGGGCCGTGGCGCGGCGAGGACGAGGCGCTTGTCCGATCCGTTCTCGACTATTTCCAGGAAGCGACCGGCGCTGAGGTGAAATATTCCTCGTCCGAGAATTATGAGCAGCAGATCGTCATCGACACCCAGGCCGGCAGCCCGCCCAACATCGCCGTCCTGCCGCAGCCCGGCCTCATCCAGGATCTTGCTTCCAAGGGCGTGCTGACCCCGCTGGGCGACGACGTCGCGGCCTGGATCAAGGAAAATTACGCCGCCGGCGACTCCTGGGCCAAGCTCGGCACCTATACGGGCAAGGACGGCAAATCGGGCTTCTATGCCTTTCCCTACAAGATCGACGTGAAGGGGCTCGTCTGGTACTCGCCCGACAATTTCGACGAGGCCGGCTACAAGGTGCCGAAGACCCAAGAAGAACTCGCCGATCTGGAGAAGAAGATCGTCGCCGACGGCGGCAAGCCCTGGTGCATCGGGCTGGGTTCGGGCGGCGCCACCGGTTGGCCGGCGACCGACTGGGTCGAGGACATCATGCTGAGGACGCAGCCGCCGGAAGTCTACGACAAGTGGGTGAAGAACGAGATCCCGTTCACCGACCCGGCCGTGGTCAACGCCATCGACATCTTCCGCAAGATCGCCACCGACGACAAGATGGTGGACGGCGGCGCCAAGGCGGTCGCGGCGACCGACTTCCGCGACAGTCCGAAGGGCCTCTTCACCGTGCCGCCCAAGTGCTACATGCACCACCAGGCATCGTTCATCCCGTCCTTCTTCCCGGAAAACGTGAAGCTCGGCCAGGACGCCGACTTCTTCCCCTACCCGCCTTACGCCTCCAAGCCGGAACTGGGCACGCCGCTGGAAGTGGCCGGAACGCTGGTGATGATCACCAAGGATTCCAAGGCCTCGCGCGAGTTCATCAAGTTCCTCGAGATGCCGCTCGCGCATGAATTGTGGATGGCGCAGAAGAGCTTCGTCACCCCCTTCAAGGCAGCCAACAAGGAGGCCTATGGCAGCGACGCGCTGAAGAAGCAGGGCGAGATCCTGGTCGGCGCCACGACGGTTCGGTTCGACGGATCCGACCTGATGCCGGGCAAGATCGGCGCGGGTTCGTTCTGGACCGGCATGGTCGACCTGGTGGGCGGCAAGTCCGCGCAGGACGTCGCCGCCGACATCCAGAAAAGCTGGGACGGCATCAAATAGCATCCTGAAATCTTCCTAATCCTCCTATTGGACCCGGGCTACGGCCCGGGTCCGACCGGCGGTCCGCGCCGGAAGCCTTCGCGTTTCGATTGTTCCGAATAACCGAAAGTCGGTGCATCCGATCGCCAGCCTCGGCCGGCCGGTCATGCGCAGGGAGAGGGACCCATGGCGGCTCAGATTTTCTCGGCCATATTCGTCATCATCATCGGCGTCGGCGGCTGCGTCGCCTATTTCTGGGGCGCCAACAAACTGCTCGATCTAGTCTTCCCGTCACGCGGCGTCTCAGGCACCGCCGCCGTCGACAATTTGCGCCGCCAGGGAATGGTGCGGCCCTGGCTGTTCGTCGGGCCGGCGATGATCATCCTAGCCATCTACCTGATCTACCCGGTGATCGCGACGCTGTGGCTCTCCTTCTTCGACCGCGGCGGCACCAATTTCGTCGGGCTCGCCAATTATGAATGGGCGGTCAGCGATCATGATTTGCGCAATTCGATCTTCAACAACATCCTGTGGCTGGCCGTGGTGCCGGCTGCCTGCACCTTCCTCGGCCTGATCATCGCCGTGCTCACCGACAAGATCTGGTGGGGCACCATCGCCAAGAGCCTGATCTTCCTGCCGCTGGCGATCTCCTTCGTCGGCGCCAGCGTGATCTGGAAATTCATCTACGAGTACCGTGGCGAGGGCCAGGTGCAGATCGGCCTGCTCAACGCCATCATCCAATATTTCGGCGGCCAGCCGCAGGTCTGGATATCGCTGCCGTTCTGGAACAATTTCTTCCTGATGATCATCCTGATCTGGATCCAGACCGGCTTTGCGATGGTCATCCTGTCGTCGGCGCTGCGCGGCATTCCGGAAGAGACGCTGGAAGCGGCCGTGATCGACGGCGCCAACCCGTTCCAGATCTTCTGGAAGATCATGGTGCCGCAAATCTGGGGCACGATCGCCGTGGTGTGGACCACCATCACCATCCTGGTGCTGAAAGTGTTCGACATCGTGCTGACCATGACCAACGGCCAGTGGAATACACAGGTGCTCGCCAATCTGATGTTCGACTGGATGTTCCGCGGCGGCGGCGATTTCGGCCGCGGCGCGACCATCGCCATCATCATCATGATCGCGGTCATCCCGATCATGGTCTGGAACATCCGCCAGGCCAACAAAGAGACGGGAGGGCACTGAGATGGCGACCAAGACAGGAAAGTCCTTTGCCGGCCGCTTCGGCGTCCATATCGCCGTGCTCGTCTTCGTGGCGATCTGGACCATCCCCACCCTCGGCATCCTCGTCTCGTCGCTGCGCGACAAGGACCAGATCGTCGCCTCCGGCTGGTGGAACTCCTTCGCCAGCTCCAGCCAGAGCGAGGCGGGACGGCTGCCGGGCGCGTCGGCGCAAACCCAGAAGGACGGCAAATACGTCATCGAGGGCAATATCTTCGGCGATGGCCTCAAGCGCGAGATCAGCGCCTTCGGCGTCAAGTCCTCCGCGCCGACGCAGTACAAGGCGGGATCGGTTGCCGACCTCGATGACGGCGTCACGCTGCAGATGAATGCCGACGGCGGCTTCGTGCTGTCGTCGCCGAAGGCCTTCGAGGGCGACCGCGGCCAGCGCGTCTATTTCGCCTCCTCGGCGCCGCCGAAATTCACCACGGACAACTACGATGCGGTGCTGTTTTCCGAAGGCATCGGCCGCTCGTTCATGAACTCGCTGACGGTGACCATCCCGGCGACGATCATCCCAATCCTGATCGCAGCCTTCGCAGCCTACGCCCTGGCCTGGATGCGCTTTCCCGGACGGCCGCTGCTGATCGCGGTGATCATCGGCCTTCTGGTGGTTCCGCTGCAGATGTCGCTGATCCCGCTGCTCAGGCTCTATAACGGGGTCGGCGCCTTCTTCGGCGTGCCGTCCAAGACCTATCTCGGCATATGGCTGGCACATACCGGCTTCGGCCTGCCTTTCGCCATCTACCTGCTGAGGAGCTATATCGCCGGCCTGCCGCGCGAGATCATGGAATCGGCACGCATCGACGGCGCCAGCGACTTCGAGATCTTCGTCAAGATCGTGCTGCCGCTGTCCTTCCCGGTGCTTGCCTCCTTCGCCATCTTCCAGTTCCTGTGGGTATGGAACGATCTACTGGTGGCGATGGTTTTCCTCGGCACGGCGCCCGATCAGATCGTGCTGACGGCCAAGCTCAACGCGCTGCTCGGCTCGCGCGGCGGCAAGTGGGAGATCCTGACCACATCGGCGTTCATCACCATTATCGTGCCGCTGTTCGTGTTCTTCTCGCTGCAGCGCTATTTCGTCCGCGGGCTGCTTGCCGGCTCGGTGAAAGGAGGTTGAAGACATGCAATCGGCTTTGAAGGCGACGTCGCAGCCAGACCCGGCCGTGGACCGCGACTGGTGGCGGGGCGCGGTGATCTACCAGATTTACCCGCGCTCCTATCAGGACTCCAACGGCGACGGCATCGGCGACCTGAAGGGCATTGTTCAGCGCCTGCCCTATATCGCTTCGCTCGGCGTAGACGCCATCTGGATCTCGCCCTTCTTCAAATCGCCGATGAAGGATTTCGGCTATGACGTGTCGGACTATTGCGACGTCGACCCGATGTTCGGAACGCTCGCCGATTTCGACGCGCTGGTGACGGAAGCCCATCGGCTGGGGCTCAAGGTGATGATCGACGAGGTGCTGTCGCACACCGCCGATATCCACCCCTGGTTCAAGGAAAGCCGTTCCAGCCGCAACAATCCGAAAGCCGACTGGTATGTGTGGGCGGACGCAAAGCCCGACGGCACGCCGCCCAACAACTGGCTGTCGATCTTCGGCGGCTCGGCCTGGCAGTGGGACACCAGCCGCCAGCAGTATTACATGCACAATTTCCTGGCCGAGCAGCCCGACCTCAACTTCCACAACGCAGAAGTTCAGGACGCGCTGCTCGACATCACCCGCTTCTGGCTGGAGCGCGGCGTTGACGGCTTCCGCCTCGACACGATCAATTTCTACTTCCACAGCCAGGGGCTGGAGGACAATCCGCCGCTGCCGCCGGAACAGCGCAACGACCAGACGGCGCCGGCGGTCAATCCCTACAATTACCAGGACCATATCTACGACAAGAGCCGGCCGGAGAATCTCGGCTTCCTGGAGCGCTTCCGCGCGCTTCTCGACGAATATCCGGCGCAGGCGGCCGTCGGCGAGGTGGGCGATTCCCAGCGCGGCCTGGAGGTGGTCGCCGCCTACACCGCCGACGGCAAGCGCGTCCATATGTGCTATTCCTTCGACTTCCTGGCGCCGGAGAAGATCAGCGCGGCGAAAGCGCGCGCGGTGCTGGAGGCCTTCGGCACGGTCGCCAGTGACGGCTGGTCGTGCTGGGCCTTCTCCAACCATGACGTGATGCGGGTTGCCTCGCGCTGGGCCGCCAACGAGGCGGATCCGACCGCCTATCTGAAGGTGATCTCGGCGCTTTTGATGTCGCTGCGCGGCTCGGTCTGCATCTATCAAGGCGAAGAGCTCGGCCTTGGCGAGGCGGAGCTGAAGTTCGAGGACCTGCAGGATCCCTACGGCATCCGGTTCTGGCCGGAGTTCAAGGGTCGCGACGGCTGCCGCACGCCGATGGTTTGGGACGCGGCCGCCAAAAATGGCGGTTTCTCGACCGCCAAGCCGTGGCTGCCGGTGCCGGGCAAGCACCTGTCGCAGGCGGTCAACGTGCAGCAAGGCGACGCAAGCTCGCTGCTCGAACATTACCGCCGCTTCCTAGCCTTCCGGCGCCAGCATCCGGGGCTGACCAAGGGCGACATCAACTTTATCGAAAGCGATGGCGACACCGTCGCCTTCACGCGCCGCGAGGGCAATGAGCGGATCGTCTGCGCCTTCAATCTCGGCAGCAAGCCCTCCGAGGTCGATCTCGGCAAAGGTGCGCTGCAACCCTTGCCCGGGCACGGCTTTTCGGGACAGACTGGCAGCGGGCCGGTCCGCCTCGGCGGCTACGGCGCCTGGTTCGGACGCATCGACTGAACTTCTAAAACAGGGATCAACGGGAGAAGAAAAACATGGCCGATGTCACGCTCAGCCAGGTGAAGAAATCATACGGCAACCTCAACATTCTCCACGGCATCGACCTCGATATCAAATCAGGCGAGTTCATCGTCTTCGTCGGGCCGTCGGGTTGCGGCAAGTCGACCTTGCTGAGGTCGATCGCCGGCCTCGAGGAGATCACGTCGGGCGAGCTGAAGATCGACGGCGAGGTGGTGAACGACGTGCCGCCGTCGAAGCGGGGCATCGCCATGGTGTTCCAGTCCTATGCGCTCTATCCGCATATGACAGTTTACGACAACATGGCCTTCTCGATGAAGATCGGCAAGGAAAGCAAGGCCGAGATCGACAAGCGCGTGCGCCAGGCGGCGGAGATCCTGCAACTGACCAAATATCTCGACCGCCTGCCCAAGGCGATGTCGGGCGGCCAGCGCCAGCGCGTCGCCATCGGCCGTGCCATCGTGCGGAACCCGAAGGTGTTCCTGTTCGACGAGCCGTTGTCGAATCTCGACGCAGCACTGCGCGTCGCCACCCGCATCGAGATCGCCAAGCTCAAGGAATCGATGCCGAACACCACCATGATCTACGTCACGCACGACCAAGTCGAGGCGATGACGCTGGCGGACCGCATCGTGGTCTTGAAGGAAGGCGTTATCGAGCAGGTCGGCACGCCGATGGAACTCTACAAGCGGCCCGGCAACCTGTTCGTCGCCCAGTTCATCGGCTCACCGGCCATGAACATATTGCCGGCAAAGATCGAGAAGGCCGGCAATCCGACCGTGGTCAGCCATGTCGGCGGCCGCAAGGCGACGGTGCCGATCGCGACGCCGGCCTCGGCCAATGGCGCGGCGGTCAGCTTCGGCGTGCGGCCGGAGGATCTGGCGATTGCCACAGGCGCGGACTTTCTGTTCGAAGGCAAGGTCGACTATATCGAGCAGCTCGGCGAGGTTCAGCTCGTCTATATCGATATCGGCCGCGCCGACCTGCCGCTGGTTGCCAAGCTGCCGGGCAATGTCGAGGTCAAGCGCGGCGAGACGCTGCGGCTCAACGCCGGCGCCGGCGATCTGCACATCTTTGACGCCGACGGCCATTCCTTCACGCTGCATCGCGAGGAAGCAAAGGCTGCCTGACGCTAGAGAGTTTCACCGTTTCACCGAAACGGCGAAACTCTCTATCTCTTTGTTTTCACGCAATTCCGGACGGAAAACCGCTTACACTTTTCCTGGAATTGCTTTATCGGCAGGCTGGCTTTCCCGGCAAAAAAGAGAGCGGCGGGCCTGGCCCGCCGCTCTCTCTTTCAAATCACAGTCGGCTGTCAACGGTTGCCAAAGTGGTCGCGGTCGGCACCCTGAGGCGCCGACTTCTGCACGTCGCGCGACGAGTTCAGCAGCTTGTAGACAGGCGAGTCGGTGCCGATCGACGACGTAGGGGTGGTATCGACCGCCGGGGCCGGCTGGTTGACGCCACTGTTGTTGTAATTGTCGCTGCCCGCAAAAGCAGCGCCGGAAACGGCCAGCAGGGCGGCCGTGGCAAGAACGATCTTCTTCATTTCAGTGCTCCTGAATCTTGTGGTCCGACCGATGCGGCGGGCGAGCCCGCCGCCGGTTCAAGTCGACCGTTAGTTGTTGCCGAAAAGGTTGTGGTCGGCGCCCGTCGTGGCAGGCTGCTGAGTGGCCGGCGCAGACTGGCGGACCGCAGCCGTGTAGGACGAGTCGACCTTGGCCGCCGCCTGATTGGCTTCATTCGGGTTGTAATGGTCGCTACCAGCAAAGGCGCTGCCAGAAATTGCCAGAAGGGCTGCGGCAGTGAGAACAATCTTTTTCATTTTTGCTACTCCAGTATCTTTATTCAGTCCGTCTAGCGGCGTGTCTTGGGAATGAAATCGCGTCGTTCGGACAGCGCTGATTTGGGTGAGCCGAGGGCGGGATTCCAATCACGAAGTTTTTCCGTCTGGACCATGATTGCGCATCTTGAAGTTTTGATAAGCATGCCTATGACTTTATTTTTATCGCATTTAATCAAGGACTTATGCAGATTTGACCGTTGGCTCACCAAATGTATCGGAGCGCCAACGTTCACACCGTCCTGCACGCACCGTCAACAGAAACGAACCGTTCAGTTCGATTTTAGAATCTCCTAATAGTCACTTTTCGATACTATTAACCGTCATACCCCGGTTCCACAGGCCGATTCGGCCCGCTCCATGACCATGTTCAGACTGCAGGCCAGCGGGTATTCGCGCCGGGAGGGTCGCGGTCGCCCTGCTTGTCGGCGCCCAAAAATCGGGGCTCGAACCGCGAATTGAACACCAAAATGGTCGAGATGACGCCGTTATGCCCTGCCTTGCCAAGCAAGGATCGAGTGTTTACAGGCGTTGTCCAGGGGTCAGGGCAACGATACGACCGGCGCAGCCGCCGGCCGGAATTGCAGAGCGGGGGTCAAGAACATGCCTCTTTCCGACGTCTACGCCGTTGCGAGCCGGGACATCGTCTTCGAATCCTTCGACGGCGAAGCTGTCGTGCTCGACCTCTCCAACGGCAAGTATTTCGGCTTCTCCGATTCCGGCAGCAAAATGTGGCAGGCGCTGTCCTCGGGTGTCGGCACCGAAGCGCTGATCCGATCGGCCGCTGGCAGGATCGACGCCGCCGCCATCGAGGCATTCATTACGCAGCTGGTCGAGTTCGGGCTGCTGACGCCTTCCAGCGCAACGCCGCTGCCGTCATCCGACGATTTGCCGGCGGCGCTGGCTGCGGCGAGCGAACCGCTCACCGTGAGCGTCCATGACGATCTTGCCGACTTGATCATCGTTGACCCGATCCATGAAGTCGAGGAGCCGCTCGGCTGGCCGGCCGTCAGGCAGGTTTCCTGAACCGGCGAAGGGTCAGGGCGGCCGGAACAGACCATGCCACATGTGACGCTCGAGACCCTGCCGGACTATGCCCGCTTTCTCATCGCCGCTGCCGAAGGCGCGGCCGGGCAGTTTCCGGTCCGGCGTGCTGTCCGCCTGCCAGGGCTGGAATTGATCGCGCATCTCGATCCCGGCGCGCTCGCTGATGCCCTTGGCCAGGCCTTCATCGAAGCCGAAGGCGATCCGCGGGACTCCCGCCAATGCCGTATCTTCATCGGCCATCCAGGCATCGGCGACATGCCGGAACCGGCAAGCTGGGGCGATGCGCATTTCACCGAGCACGGCTTTGCCCGGAAACTTGCCGAGGCAGGGCTGCGCGGCCATCATTACCACGATCTGGATTTCTGGCAGGTCTACGATCCCGCCCGACGGATCGGCGTCCAGTTGATGCGGTCTCCCGACGCGTTTCCGCCTTGGGAGCAGGGGTCGCCGCTGCGCGCCTTCCTGCACTGGGAATACGCCGCGCGCGGCATGCGCCTTGGCCATGCCGGCACGCTGGGCCTCGACGGCAGGGGCGTGCTGCTGGCAGGCGCCGGGGGTGCGGGAAAATCCGGAACCGTCGTTGCAGGACTGCTCAACGGACTGGACAGCGTCGGCGACGATTACGTGCTGATCGATCTTTCCGGCGGCGTGACAGCGCGACCGCTGTTTTCGATCCTGAAGCAGGATCCGCCGGGTTTCGCCCGGCTCGGGCTGGAAAGGCGGCTGGGAACCGGCCGCCCGCTCAACTGGCAAGGCAAGCATGCCTTCCACATTCACGAGATCGCGCCCCGGCCAGTAGGTGAGAGTCTGGACATTTGCGCGTTGCTGGTGCCACATGTCAGCGGCGGAAAGATAAGTTCGATCGCACCGATTTCGCGCAAGGATGCCATCATCGCGCTGGCGCCGTCCGGCATCGCCCAGATGCCTGGCGAACGCGAAAGCGGTTTTCGCTTCTTCAGCGATCTGACCCGGCTACTGCCATGCTACCGGATTTCGCTTGGGTCACGCCCAGGAGAAATCGCCGCTACGATTGCGGATTTCCTTGTCCGGAGCGCCCAGTGAAGTTGAGCGTGATCATGCCTGTCTATAACCGCGAGCGCTATGTCGTTGCGGCATTGCGTTCGCTCATCAGGCAGCGCGACGCCGCCGATCTCGACATCATCGTCATCGATGACGGCTCGACCGACGGTTCGGCCCAAGCGGTGCGCGCGATGATGGACGAAGCGCCTTGCATCCGGCTGTTTCGGCAGGAAAACATGGGCGTGACCCGGGCGCGCAACAGCGGGCTCAGCCGGCTCAAGCCGGAGACGGAACTGGTGTCCTTTCTCGATTCGGACGACATCTCGCCGGCCGGGCGCTTCGCGGCGGATCTGGACCTTTTCAGGCGCGATCCTTCTCTCGAGCTCACCTATTCCAGGATGATGCTGGTCGACACGATCGACGACGAGACGCTGGAGCCGACCCGCGACAGCACCAGCATCACGGTTCGCGGCATCCATCTCTCGGCGGCGATCTTCTCGCGCCGTCTGGTCGACCGGATCGGCGCTTTCGACGAGGACTTCGTCCAGGCCGAGGATACGGACTTCCTGCTGCGCAGCTTTGAGGTCGGCCCCCGATGCGCGCTTCCGGACACGCTGGCGCTTTATTACCGGCGGCACGCCGGCAACATGACAAGGCAGCAAGATGTCCAGTCGCGCGAGTTCATGCGCGCGATCTACAAGTCGATGAAGCGGCGCAGGGCCAACCCTTCGCTCAAGCCGATCGAAGGCATCTTCGAACTGAAGAAACTCGCGGACTGGCAGTTCATGTCATGAGCGCATACGGCGTCGTCATTCCGGCCTACAACGCCAGCGCTACGATCGCGGAGACGCTGCGATCGGTGGCGGCGCAGACGTTGCGGCCCGAACTGGTTGTGGTGGTCGACGACGGCTCGACCGACGATCTCGCCGGCGCGATCGGCGGCATCGACCTGCCGCTCAGGCTTTTGCGCCAGGACAATGCCGGACCCGGCAGCGCGACCACCCGCGGCATCGCCGCGCTGTCGACGCCCTTCGTCGCCACGCTCGATGCCGACGACCTTTGGCTGCCTGGAAAGATCGCGGCGCAGCTTGCCCATCTCGAACGGCTTCCCGGCGCATCCGGGGTCTTCACCCATATGCGCGCCTTCCGCGACGGAGAGCCCGACGCGATAGCCCCGACCGCAACGCCCGGCTGGTCGCGCTCAACGATGCTGATGCGCCGGGAGACCGCGGAGAGCGTCGGCCCGATGGTCGATCCGCCGGGCGGCCGCGGCGAGATGATCGACTGGATCGCCCGCGCGCGGGAAAGCGGTTTTGTCCTCGACATGATGCCTGATGTCCTGGCGCTGCGGCGCATCAGGCCGGGGAGCCTGTCCTATGGGCGCGACGCGGCACGCGACCGCGGTTACCTGGAAGTGGCACGCCTGGCCATGCTGCGACGGGCACAAAGCAAAGCCAGCTCCAGCTGATGGCGAAGATCCGTAGCATCGGCAGGCGTTTTCCGGACTATGGCTGGTCCTGGCCGACCGGCTCGCTCGACCGGTTGCTCAAGGCAGCACTTCTGCCCGACGAAGAGGCGGCGCGCCTTTGCGCCGCCGGCTGGCTGAACGAGAACGACATCGACCACGTCTCGTTCCGGGAACACCGGTTGCTTGCCGCGATTTCCGACAGGTTCGGACGCAAGCTTGCCGGCAACGCCGCTTATCCGCGCCTGGTTGGCCTGCAGAAGATGCTGTGGACGAAGTCGCGCATGGCCATGCGCGAGGCCGAGCCCGCACTGAAGGCGATGGTCGATGCCGGCTGCACGGTGATGTTGATCAAGGGCGCCAGCCGCACCGCGCTCGATGCCGCCGCGCAGCGCGGGCGCGTGGCGCATGACATCGATATACTGGTGCGGCCGGGCGATATGCAGCCGGCCTTCGATGTGCTGCGCGACCGCGGCTGGCAGATCGCCAGCGGTGTTTCCCCGCAATATCTGCGCGCACGGCTGGGATCGCTGCGCTCGATGAATTTCTTCAAGGGCAATTACGGCGACATCGACCTGCATCAGCTTGCCTATGACGGGTCGCAGCAGAACACCGAGGACGACCTCGCCATCTGGCGCCGCGCGATTGCCGCCAAATTCAGCGACGTCAGCGTAGTCGTCCCCTCGGCCGCCGACCGCATCGCGCTCGCCATCGCGCATGGCGGCCTCGACGCACATACGCATAGCGACTGGCTGGTCGATTGCACCGTGGCCATCGAGGGCGGCACTGTCGACTGGACCATATTCCTCGATGTCATCGCCAGGCGCAGTCTCGCCGTCGCCGCGGCGGTGGCGCTTTCCTATCTTGCGCTGGAGATCGGCATCGCTATGCCGGAGGACGTGCTGGCCAAGGTGGTGGACATGGCTGACCGGCGCGGCGCGGCGCGGCTGTCGTCGGTTCTGCAGGCCAAGCCGCGCACCGATTTCGGCGCGCTGACCTGGCTGTCGCGGGGATTTGCAAAGCAGTTGCGCCTGCAGCGCAAGAAAGGCCGGCTGAAGCAGACCGAGCCTGACATCGTGTGGCGCGGCAAGTCCGTGACGACGAAGGCGACAGGCGGGCCTGCCGCATTTGTGCTCTCGCAAACCCTGGACGGACCGCAGGGCGAAGCCAGCGAGATGATGCTCGATCTTGTCGTGCGCATCGTCGTCCCGCCGGTCAGGCGACGCATCGAGATGGAGATCAATGCGGGCGACCGGCACGTGGCCCGGCTGCGGTCGATGGCAATCAGCCGTTCCGGCGGGGAGCGGATGCTGCGCTTTCGCGGCAAGGTGAAGCTTGAGCGGACAGGACGGGCCCTGGTGCTGGAGGCTCGGCCGTCACGCCAGTTTCGCGTCTGGGACAACGAGCAGGCCGTCGCCAGCTACGGCGCGCTGCCTTTCCAGCTCGTTTCGGCGAAATTCTCTCCGACCGGCTGACATCAGCGCAACAGTCCGGGACGGCTCAAGAGCCTGGGGTAATCAGCTTCAGGGAGGGGAAATAGGTTCGATATCGGCCGATATCGCGGGTCAGAAGTGGAAGATGGCCGACCGCAGCGTGCGCACCAATGAAGAAGTCCGGCAAAACACCAGTCTTTTGTCCTCCTGACCGGTGGTACTGTGTAAATACCTTTCCGGCAAGGAAAAGAGCGGCCCTCGGCATGGGAGCCATTTCAAGACCGGCCGCATCGAGAAAAGCGTCAAGATCCTCGATGCGGGCATAGCGTACGGCGAGCTCCGCATAGACCGCATCGTTGATCAACAATGGTCCGTTGAGGCTCGCCGCCTCAAGCTGAGCAACCGACCAATCTGCCCAGTTTGGATCGTCAGTAACAAGGTCAAGCAGGACGTTGGTGTCGATGAGCGTCACGCTTCACCACGCGTCAGCGCCATGATCGCGTCGGTCGTAAGCCCCTCGCCGGCATGGCCGCGCAACTTGGCGAAGCGGCTCGCCGTTTGCTTTCTGTCGACACGAGCAAGCACTACGCTCCCATCGGCGGCGCGCCGGAAATCGACCCTGCTTCCCGGAACGATCCCCAACAGATCGCGGACCGGTTTTGGAATGGTGACCTGTCCTTTTGACGTAACGGTGGTGGCCATCTTCGCTCCTCAGTAATACCAATTGTAGTAAGGTATTACCTTTCGGTCGAATTTCAACGGGCTTCTGTCAAACTCCATAGCGCTCGGTGCGGATAATCCCCGCCGGAACGCCGGCGCCAATCAGGGCATCAGCGGCGGCCGAGACGAAGGCGTTTGAGCCGCAGACATAGGCGAGCCTCGGCGCCTTCGGCAGGCGCTCGACGGCCTGCACCATCATGCGGGCGTCGACGCGCCGGGAATAGTCGGACGGCCGCCTAGCCGGCTCGCGGGTCAGCGTCAGCACCAGATCGAAACCAACGCGGCGATCGTCGAGACCGATCAGCTCGTCGCGAAAAATCACCTCGTCCCAGACCCGCGCCGAGAACACCAGCACAACGGGTACCGCTTTGTTGCGCAGCGTGCGATGGCGCACCATCGCCATCAGCGGCACGACGCCCGAGCCGCCGCCGACCAGAAGGATCGGCCCGCCGTCGCTCTCCTCCCAGATGAAATGGCCCCCCAGCGGTCCGCGCAGCTCGATCTCGTCGCCGACGGCAGCCACGTCGTGGAAGAAGGGCGAGACCTCGCCGTCGTCGAGCCGCTCGATCGCGAGCTCGATGCCGCCACCCGGCGCCGAGGCAATAGAATAGGAGCGGCGCGCCTGATAGCCGTCCGGCGCCGTCAGCCTGATGTCGACATGCTGCCCGGCCAGATGGGCGAAGGGCCGCGTCGGCTGGAACCAGAAGCTGGTGACGCGCGGCGTGCGCTTTTGGATGCGGGTGATCGTGGCTGCCTGCCAGGGCGATTGCGGCGACGGCTCGGCGCTCATCGATTGCTGCTCACAAATCGCCCCTCACGGGTCACTGGAATAGCGCTGCTCGCGCCAAGGGTCGCCATACATGTGATAGCCGCGCAGCTCCCAGAAGCCCGGCTCGTCGCGCTCGGTGAACTGCAGGCCGTTCACCCATTTGGCCGATTTCCAGAAATAGAGATGCGGCACCAGAAGCCGGGCCGGCCCGCCATGATCAGGCGTGATCGGCTTGCCTTCGTAAAGCAGCGCCACCATCGCCTTGCCGGTGATGAGGTCCTTGGTCGGCACATTGGTGGAATAGCCGTCAAACGACAGCGCCAGCGTGTAGGCCGTCGGCGGCTCGATGCCGGCATCGGCGAGGATGTCGTCGATCATCACGCCCTGCCAGGGCGTGTTGAACTTGGTCCAGGCCGTCACGCAATGGATGTCGCGCGTCATCTTGCTTTGCGGCAGGGCGTTGAACTCGGCCCAGTTCCATTTCTTGAGCGGTCGCGGCCCCTGCTTCAAGGTGAAGGACCAATTTTCGGTGCGCACGCGCGGCGTCGGCCCGGCCGAGAGAACCGGGAAACCTTGTTCCAGGTACTGGCCCGGCGGGATGCGCGCGTCGGCGTCGGAAGGAGGACGCCGTCCGGAAAAAAAGCCGCGCGTGACCATCGAGACGCCTCCTGCACCGGTGGAAGGATGCGGGGAGTGTTCTCGAATATACCTCTACGGGCAACAAGAATCTTGGCGACCCGCCTTGCAACAGGCAGGTCGCCACGACGTCGTCAGCCGGCCGCGAAAGGCACTGCGACGAAGATCTGCTGGTCGCCGCGATCGACAAGCAGCAGCACCGACTTCTTGCCCGACTTGGCTGCCTCGGCGATCGCCTGGTTCGCCTGTCTGGCGTTCTTTACGGGCGTCTGGTCGACGCCGATGATCACGTCTCCCGGCTGGAGGCCCGCCGCCGAAGCCGCCTTGTCCGGATTGACACGCTCAATCACGGCGCCGTGCTGGTTGTCGGCAAGGTTGAGCTCCTGCCGGATATCGGGAGTGATATCGGTCAGCCCGAGGCCGAGCGACGGCACGCCCTGGCCCGCTGACGGCTTGCCGCCTTCGCCATTCGAGGCGGTCTGCACCTCGTCGGTGTTGCGGCCGACGTCTGCGGAGACCTGAACCGCCTTGCCCTTACGCCAGATGTCGACGGTTTCCTTGTTGCCGGGCGGGACATCTGCGACGGCGCGCGACAGGTCCTTCGGATCCTTGATCTCCTGGCCGCCAAAGCCGGTGATCACATCCCCGACTTCAATGCCCGCCTTGGCCGCCGGCGAGCCCGGCGTGACCGACGAAACCAAGGCTCCGGCAGGATGGTCGAGGCCGATGGCGCCGGCAACATCCGGAGTGACCGGCTGGATCTGCACACCGAGATAGCCGTATTCGATGTCGCCGCCCTTCATCAGCTTGGCCACGACTTTCTGGGCCTGATCCGACGGGATGGCGAAGCCGACGCCGACGCTGCCGCCATTGGGCGAGTAGATGGCGGTGTTGATGCCAATCACATTGCCATGGATGTCGACCAGCGGACCGCCCGAATTGCCGTGATTGATCGGCGCGTCGATCTGTATGAAATCGTCGAACGGCCCGCTATGGAGATCGCGGCCGCGCGCCGACACGATGCCGGCGGTAACCGTGGTGCCGATGCCGAATGGGTTGCCGATCGCCAGCACCTGGTCGCCGGTCATCAGCTTGCTGGAATCGCCCCACTTGACGGTCGGCAACGGCTTGTCTGCCTTGATCTTGAGCACAGCCAGGTCATGCTTCGCATCGTGGCCGACAAGCTTGGCCGGAAGCTCGGTGCCGTCGTCGAGCGTCACCTTGATCGAGCTGGCGCCGTCGATGACATGGTTGTTGGTTACGATTGTGCCATCCGCGCTGACGATGAAGCCGGAGCCGAGCGCCTCGCTACGTGGTGCCCGCTGAGGGGGCGTCTTGGGCATCGGCATGCCCTGGTCGCCGAAGAATTGCCGGAAATAGTCGTCGAAAGGCGAGTTGCCGTCGAAGGGCGAACCCTCGCTCATGGCGTCCGGCTGGCCCTTCATCATTGTCGTGACTGTTACGACTGCCGGCTTTGTGGTGGCAACGATGGGAGCGAAGGAGCCGTTAGGCGCGGTAACGCCGGCGGCGGGAGTTTGCGTGGTGGCGACGGCGTTGCTCAATCCGGCGTTGTTCGTGCTCTCGGCAAAGGAACCAATAACGGGAGAAATGATCAGCGCAGCGCCCAACAGGGCCGCGACGCGATGTCTGCGAAGAATGTTCATGGGTGACATGGTCGTTTCTGTCCGGGCGAGAGGTTGATCGGGCACCCCGGATGTGTCTCGAAGCACGCATCCGTTGGCGTGTCGGCGACCGGGATTGCCTGCCTCGCCTTGCATGGCAGCCGGCCGGATCGACAATCAGGATTTAGGGTGCGGAATGGCCTGAATCAGGGCCTTTGGATGACCTTACGAAGATTTAATTCAGAGAGCGCTTACGAACCGCTCTCTCCGACGCAGATAAGCGGAGGCGATCTCACGCATTCGCTGGCCGGTAAAACTCGGGCCATGGCCGCCATGGCCGATGCGGATCGGCAGGTCGAGCAGGCGCCGCATGGTGCGGCAATAGGCCGTGCGGTCCGAATCCGGCAGATCGTCGATCAGCATGCCGTCATAGATGGCATCGCCGGCGAGGAAGAGGCCATCGGCCTCGTCGAAAAGCGCGATCGAATCCGGCGAGTGTCCAGGCAGATGCAGCACACGGAATTTGCGGTCGCCGAGATCGACGATGTCGCCTTCGTCGAGCGCACGCGTCAGCGGTGCTGAGGGAATCCGGTAATCGGCCGCCTTCCAGTCCGGCGCCGGCAGTTTCGAGACGGCGCCGTCGAGATTGTGGAACATGTAAGCGTAGGTGACGGCATCATCCATGGCGTCGAACCGCGGCGCGCTCATCTTCGGGCCTAGGCGCAGCGGGAATTCATGCAGCGAGCCGACATGGTCGAGATGGATGTGCGTGGCGACGACGATGAGCGGCTTGCCGGGCGGCGTGTCGATCTCAGGCGCCAGCGGACGGATGCCCATGCCTGTGTCGACCAGCAGATCCGCCTCGCGGCCCTTCAGATGCCACATATTGGCGCGCACGAAATCATGCACGAAAGGCTCGGTCAGCATCGTCGTGCCGGCATCGACTTTCGCCTTGCCGAACCAGTCGCCAACCTCAAGCTCGGGCATCGAGCCGCCGCCCATCAGATGAACGGCTTCCCGACCTTGTATTTTTCCGGCACCAGCCGCTTCAGGTAGGCCATGCCGGCTTCCGAAAGCTGATTGGCGTCCGGCTTCATGAAATCGTCGGGCATGTGGCGGGTCTTGCCGGCCACCGCCTTCAGCGGCACCTTCTTCAACACCGTCTTCGACCCGTCATATTGCAGCGCGACCGAGCCGCCGCCTTCGCCTGCGACAGCAACCGCGAAAGCGCCGGCGTCGAAGGCTTCCTTGGCGTCCACGGCGCTGATCGCGCCGACGTAACCGCGCGGCATGTAGCCCAGCGCGTCGACCCGCGCGCGCTTGCCGGGCAGGCCCTCGGCCAAGGCCCGTTCGAGCGCCGCCGGCAGGTCGCTGCCCGACAATTTGACATTGCCGTGCTGATCGCGCTCCAGCTTGTCCGGCGGCACCAGGCTTTCGACCAGCGCCTTGCCGTCGGCAGTGCTGACGCCCTCCGAGACAGCGACGATGCAGCGCTTGTGGCGGTCCAGCTTTTCGCGCACTTCCTCGATGAAGCGCTTCGCCGAGAAGGCGCGCTCCGGCACGTAGATCAGATGCGGTCCGCTGTCGGGATCGAGCTGCCATGCGGCCGCGGCGGCGGTCAGGAAGCCGGCATGCCGGCCCATGACGATGCCGACGTAGATGCCGGGCAGGGCGCGGAAATCGAGGTCGACGGAGAGGAAGGCGCCAGCGACGAATTCTGCCGCCGAGATGAAGCCCGGCGTGTGGTCGTTCTCCTCGAGGTCGTTGTCGATGGTCTTGGGCGCGTGCACGAAGGCGATCGAGCCGCCGGCGGCATCGGTCAGGATCTGCTGCGTGCCCGAGGTGTCGTTGCCGCCGATATAGATGAAGGCGTCGGCGCCGGCCTTTTTCAAGCCGTTGAGGATGACCTCGCAATAGGCGGCGTCCGGCTTATCGCGGGTCGAGCCGAGGGCGGCGCTCGGCGTGCCGGCAATCAGCCGCAACCTGTCCTCGGGGATGGCGGAGAGATCGACATAATTGCCGTCGCGGATGCCGCGCACGCCGTGGAGCGAGCCCAGCACCTTGGCGCCTGGATGGCGTTTGCGGATTTCCAGCGTGGCGCCGACGACCGTCTGGTTGATGACGGCGGTCGGGCCGCCGCCCTGCGCGATGACGAAGGTTCCAGCCATGTTTTCTCTCCCGAGGCGAAGGTTTTCACGGCACCTTCGCCTGTCTTGCGGCATCGCGCAACGGAAGAAACGGGATCTCGAAATGGCGGCCAGACAGGTCGCCTGGAAAGATCAGACCACGACGACCGGGTTCTTCTTGGAAACGCGGCTGTAGAGGTCGATGATGTCCTGGTTGATCAGGCGCACGCAGCCCG
Source organism: Mesorhizobium sp. CA12 (assembly GCF_020165255.1). Lineage (NCBI taxonomy): Bacteria > Pseudomonadati > Pseudomonadota > Alphaproteobacteria > Hyphomicrobiales > Phyllobacteriaceae > Mesorhizobium > Mesorhizobium sp. CA12. Next base: position 113,288 of record NZ_JAIUHT010000008.1, on the reverse strand, counting down.
ACGACATCGCCTGGCCGATGCTCCACCATTCGGGCGAGCCATGGATGCGGTAGCCGGTGTCCTTGCCGTTCTGGTAGATGTAGAGCGCCCGGGCGCCCAGCGGATTGGTGAGGCCGCCGGGCTGGCCGCCTTGCCATTTCACCAGTTCGGGCTTGCGCTGGATCATTTCCGGCGGCGGCGTCCACACCGGCCATTCGCGGCCGTACTGGATATTGGCGCGGCCCGACCAGCGGAAGCCGTCCTTCCCGATGCCGACGCCGTAGCGGATGGCATCGCCGCCCGGCTGGACGAGATAGAGCATGCGCTCCTGCAAGTGGACGACGATGGTGCCGGGCGCCTCGCCGGTCTTGTCGACGACGATCTGGCGGCGGAACTGCGGCTTGACCTTCTGCCACGGCACCTCCGGCACCTGGAAGCCGCCGTCGGTGAGCGAGGCATACATGACGTCCGGGCCGGTGATGTTCTTGTCGACGCTGATCGCCGGACGCATCGGCGGCACGGAACCGGTGACGGTGTTGTCGAGCTGCATTTGCGGCAGGTCGAGCGCGTCGGTGGTGCTGCAGCCGGCAAGGCCGAGCAGCGCCACGGCGCCGGCGCCGGAAAGCATGGCGCGGCGGGAAAGCTGAATTTCGATATCGATTGCGGCGCCGTTGGAAGGCGGCGTCAGACGTTGCGGCAACTCGCGCATGCACCAAACCCTACGCTGCCGGCGGGGGTCCGGCCGGATCGCAGGCATTTTCGCCATTCATCGTTGAAAAAGGGTGAAAGAGTCCGTGCCGGGCTTAACCCTAACGGATCGTTATGGCGGCAGATGAGCCGCCGGCCTCGGCGCTGAAGATTTTTCCAACGGCCCCTTTACATTCTCCCCTGCCCCAGGATTTATCCTTTTCTTTGCGCTCAAGGAGCAGGGAAATGTCCTTCGAAAACTGGGCTGCCTTCGCCGCCGCCTCTTCCATTCTTCTCATCATTCCTGGCCCGACGATCCTCCTGGTCGTCTCTTATGCGCTTGGGCAAGGCTGGCGCACCGCGTTGCCGATGGCAGTGGGCGTGGCGCTGGGCGACTTCACTGCCATGACGCTGTCGATGCTCGGCATCGGCGCGCTGCTCGCGGCTTCGGCAACGGTGTTCACCATGCTCAAGGTGATCGGCGCCGGCTATCTCATCTATCTCGGCATTAAACTGTTCCGCGCCGGCGGCGCGCTGAAGGCGGAACCGCGCACCGACGCGGTCTCGGCGGCACGGATGATGGCGCATGCCTGGCTGGTGACGGCGCTGAACCCGAAGAGCATCACCTTCTTCGTCGCCTTCCTGCCGCAATTCCTCGACCGGCATGCCGACTTCTGGACACAGATGCTGATCTTCGAGACGACCTTCCTGACTTTGGCCTTCGCCAATGCCTTTGGCTACGCGCTGGTCGCATCCAGGGCCCGGGCGATCGTGCGCAACCCGAAGGCGATCCGCATCTTCAACCGCACCGGCGGCACGCTGCTGGTCGGCGCCGGCATCGCCACGGTGGCGATGCGGTCGGCCAACTGACGCTATGAAGGACGCGTTCGGTCTTACCTATTCCGGTGTGACCGAAGCCGGGTTTTCGTCCTACGCCCGCGCCGTGCATGAATTGCAATGCTTCATCGGCGATCCGGTCAGCTCCATCGACCGCGCTATTGGCGAAAATCCCGGTTTCGTCATGGCGCATGTATTCAAGGGCTATCTGTTCGGCCTGGCGACGGAGCGCGAAGCGACTGCCGTGGCCAAGGCGTGCTACGAGGCGGCGTTGCCGCTTGCGGCGACGACCCGCGAGCAGGCGCATGTCGCCGCACTCGGCCATCTCGCGGGGGGACACTGGCACCAGGCGTCGCGCATTCTGGAAGATGTCGCCATCGACCACCCGCTCGATGCGGTGGCGCTACAGACCGGGCATCAGGTCGATTTCTTCACCGGCAATGCGCGCATGCTGCGCGACCGCATCGGCCGGGCGCTGCCGGCCTGGCAGAAAGGCATGCCGGGCTACCACGCCGTTCTCGGCATGCAGGCGTTCGGGCTGGAGGAGATGGGCGATTATGGCCGTGCCGAATCCTTCGGCCGGCAGGCTGTGGAGATCGAACCGCGCGACGGCTGGGCGCAGCATGCGGTCGCGCATGTCATGGAAATGCAAAGCCGGCAACGAGACGGCATCGCCTGGATGCGGGCCGACCCGGAAGCATGGACCAAGGAGAGTTTTCTCCAGATCCACAATTGGTGGCATCTGGCGCTGTTCCATTACGATCTCGGCGAAACCGACGAGGTGCTCAAGCTCTATGACGGGCCGATCTATGGCGACCGCTCGACATTGGCGCTCAATATGGTCGATGCCTCGGCGATCCTGTGGCGCCTCGCTCTGGGCGGCGTCGATGTCGGCGACCGCTGGGCGGCGCTTGCCGGCAACTGGAGTCCAAAAGCCGCCGCCGGCAATTATGCCTTCAACGACGCGCATGCGATGATGGCCTTTGTCGGCGCAGGCCTGGAGGCGCCGGCCAAGACGCTGCTCGAGGCGCAACGCGAAGCGATGCGCGGCGAGGATGACAACGCCGTCTTCACGCGCGATGTCGGCCATCCGCTGACGCTTGCGATCAAGGCTTTCGGCGAAGGCAAATATGACGAGGCCGTGCGACTGATCCGGCCGATCCGCTCGATCGCGCATCGTTTCGGCGGCAGCCATGCGCAGCGCGACGTGATCGACCTGACGCTGATCGAGGCCGCGTTGCGCGCCGGCGATAGGGCGCTCGCGCGGGCGCTGACGGCCGAACGGCAGCTCGCCAGGCCCGACAGCCCGCTGTCGGCGCTGTTCTTGCGTCGCGCCGCCGATTTGTCAGAGAATTGACCCGGAGCGGATCTTGTCCTAAAAACTGGCCAAGCCAGATTTTTTCGGGACCCGAAAAAATTAAGGCAGTGGAGGAAATCATGTATCTCGGCCTCGACCTGGGCACTTCGGGCGTCAAGGCGCTGCTGATCGACGACGGCCAGAAGGTCATCGGCTCCGGCCATGGCTCGCTCGACGTTTCGCGGCCGCATCCGGGTTGGTCGGAGCAGGATCCGGCGCATTGGATCGACGCCTGCGAGACGGCGATTGGCGAACTCAAGGCTTCCCATCCGAAGGAGCTGGCCGCGGTCAAGGGCATCGGCCTTTCCGGCCAGATGCACGGCGCCACCCTCCTCGACGCCTCGAACAAGGTGCTGCGCCCCTGCATTCTGTGGAACGACACCCGCAGCCATGTCGAGGCGGCCGCGCTCGATGCCGATCCGCGCTTCCGCAAGCTCACCGGCAACATCGTTTTCCCGGGCTTCACCGCGCCGAAGCTTGCCTGGGTGAAAGAGCACGAAGCCGGGACCTTCGCCGAGGTCGCCAAGGTACTGCTGCCCAAGGATTACCTGCGACTCTGGCTGACCGGCGAGCACATCTCCGAAATGTCGGATTCGGCCGGCACCTCGTGGCTCGATGTCGGCAATCGTCGCTGGGCGCCCGAATTGCTGGCGGCGACGTCGCTCGACGAAAAGCACATGCCGTCGCTGGTCGAGGGCACTGCCAAGGCCGGTGAGCTGCGCGGTGAGCTTGCTTCCAAGTGGGGCGTCGCGGCGGGTATTCCTGTTGCCGGCGGCGCCGGCGACAACGCAGCCTCGGCTTGCGGCATGGGCACGGTCGGCGCCGGGCATGCTTTCGTATCGCTCGGCACGTCGGGCGTGCTGTTTGCGGCGAACGTCTCCTATCTGCCCAATCCGGAAAGCGCGGTCCACACATTCTGCCATGCGCTGCCCGACACCTGGCACCAGATGGGCGTGATCCTTTCGGCCACCGATTCGCTCAACTGGCTGTCGGAGATCACGGCAAAGAGCGCCGGCGACCTGACCGGCGAACTCGGCGACAAGCTGAAGGCACCGACGGGCGTTACCTTCCTGCCCTATCTCTCGGGCGAGCGCACGCCGCACAATGATTCCGCCATCCGCGGCTCGTTCATCGGGCTGGCGCATCAATCGAGCCGGGCCGTGCTGACGCAGGCGGTGCTCGAGGGCGTCGCCTTCGCCTTCCGCGACAGTCTCGAGGCGCTGAAGACGGCCGGCACCACGCTGAGCCGGGTGACCGCGATCGGCGGCGGCTCGCGCTCGCGCTATTGGCTGAAGGCGATCGCCACGGCGCTGCAGGTTCCGGTCGATATTCCGGCCGACGGCGATTTCGGCGCCGCTTTCGGCGCGGCAAGGTTGGGGTTGATCGCCGCGACGGGGGCTGATCCGCTGGCTGTGTGCACGGCGCCGGCCACGGATGCGACGATCGAGCCGGATGCAGGGCTTGGCGGTGCTTTTGCTGATGCCTATCAGAGGTATCGGGCGCTCTACCCGGCGATAAGGGCGATAACTGCGTGACTATGCGCGAGGCCCCCCTCTCTGCCCTGCCGGGCATCTCCCCCGCAAGGGGGGAGATTGGATGTCACGCCGGCTTTCGCCAATCGCCGGCGTTGCAAGGAGAGGCGAGGCCTCGAAGCTGCCAATCTCCCCCCTTGAGGGGGAGATGGCCGGCAGGCCAGAGGAGGGGGCCTCACATCCCACCTCCTCGGTTAGCCTCACTGCGCCGGCACCTTATCCAAGAACCCGGTGACACTCTTCAGGCGACCATTCTCGATGACGCCAATATCGGTGCCCTCGATGACGGATTCCGTGCCTTCCGGCCCAAGATTCCACGAGAAGCGGATGCGGTCGGCGAAACCGTCCGGCTCACCCTTCAGCGAGAAGCGGAAGCCGACGAAGCGCTGTTGCACGCCGTCGATCAGCGCGGCGATGCCGTCATGGCCATCGCCTTGCATGATCGGGTCGCGATAGCTGACGTCGCTGGTGAAAGCCGCGTCGAGCAGCGCCTTGCGGCGCTGCGCATCGATCTCGTTCCAGGCGGCGATGTAGTTGCGGGCGATCGTGTTGAGGTCGGTCATAGTCATGTTCCTTCGTTGGATCGTTTCGACATGACGCTTTTCGCCCGGCAAAAGATTGAAACCAATTACGCCTGAGGTAATCGGGAAACCATCTCGGAGAGGAAGGAAACCATGAGCAGCGGATTTTTCGGCGACATCAAGACAATCAAATATGAAGGGCCGGATTCGACCAATCCGCTGGCCTACCGATTCTACGATCCCGACGAGGTGGTGGCCGGCAAGCGGCTGGAAGACCATCTGCGCTTCGCCGTCGCCTACTGGCATTCCTTCGCATGGCCGGGCGGCGACCCATTCGGCGGCCAGACCTTCGACCGACCCTGGTTTGCCAAGCCGGGCGGCGTCGACACGATGGAACTGGCCAAGCTCAAGGCCGACGTCGCCTTCGAGATGTTCTCGCTGCTTGGCGCGCCCTATTTCTGCTTCCACGACGCAGACGTGCGCCCGGAAGGCAAGGATTTTTCGGAGAGTGCCGCGCGCCTCGACGAGATCACCGACTATTTCGCCGACAAGATGAAACAGACCGGCGTCAAGCTGCTCTGGGGCACGGCGAACCTTTTCTCGCACCGGCGCTTCATGTCCGGCGCGGCCACTAATCCCGATCCGGATGTGTTCGCCTATGCGGCGGCGACGGTGAAGAAATGTATCGACGTCACCAAGAAGCTCAAGGGCGAGAACTATGTGCTTTGGGGCGGCCGCGAGGGCTATGAGACGCTGCTCAACACCGACCTTGCCCGCGAGCAGGAACAGGCCGGCCGCTTCCTCAACCTCGTCGTCGATTACAAGCACAAGATCGGCTTCACGGGCACGATCCTGATCGAGCCGAAGCCGCAGGAGCCGACAAAGCACCAGTACGACTACGACGTCGCGACCGTCTACGGCTTCCTCAAGCGCTTCGGGCTGGAGAAGGAAGTAAAGCTCAACATCGAGCAGGGCCACGCGATCCTGGCCGGCCATTCCTTCGAGCATGAGCTGGCTTTGGCGAATGCGCTTGGAATCTTCGGTTCGATCGACATGAACCGCAACGACTACCAGTCGGGCTGGGACACCGACCAGTTCCCCAACAACGTGCCGGAAATGGCGCTTGCCTATTACCAGGTGCTGCAAGGCGGCGGCTTCAAGACCGGCGGCACCAATTTCGACGCCAAGCTCAGGCGCCAGTCGCTCGACCCGGACGACCTCCTGATCGGCCATATCGGCGGCATGGATGCCTGCGCACGCGGCCTCAAGGCGGCGGCCAAGATGATCGAGGACAAGGCGCTGTCCGGCCCGCTCGCCGAGCGCTATGCCGGCTGGAACACCGCCGAAGGCAAGGCGATGCTTTCGGGCGAGCGCACGCTGGAGGAGATCGCCGAGCGCGTCTTGAAGGAGAAGATCGAGCCGCAGCCGCGCTCCGGCCGGCAGGAACTGCTGGAGAACATCGTCAACCGCTACGTCTGATCGCTCAGGCGGAATGCCCGAGCGTATAGCATTCGCGCGGGGCAGAACTTCACGACAAGGTTTTGCCCCGAGCCGCCCCTCAATCGCCCCGCTCTTGCCTTCAAACAGCCGTCACGGAACTCGTATAAACGTGGCTCCTGTGGCGGGTGAAGAAGAAGGAGGCGAACCGATATGCAGCACGAACGCGAGATCGACGCCCTGCTTTCGTCCGGTGAAACCGGATCGATCATCGACCGGCTGATGGCCTTGCCCCATTCGAAAGAGGGCGGTCGCAAGACAAATGAATGGGACCGCGCGGTCGCCGCGCGGTTGGAAACGGCGCTGGCCAAGAGCATGCGCACGCGCATCGTCGGCGAGGGCCGCGACGCCGCCTGACAATTCCCGTGATTTGACGAAAAGAGGTGGCTTCTCCATCCTGCACCGATGATACGCGCGGTGCTGCTTGACCTTGTGGGTGTCGTCTATGATGGCGATACCCCGATCGCAGGAGCTGTGACCGCGGTCGGGCGTTTGCGCAAGGCCGGCCTGCCGCTCCGCTTTGTCAGCAACACGACACGCTCGCCGCGCAGCAAGATCGTCGCGCAACTTGCCGCCATGGGCATCGAAGTTGCGGATGAAGAATTGCTGACGCCGGCGCGCGCTGCGATCGAATGGTTGCGCAGGCATGGCCGCGAGCCGCATCTGCTCATCCATCCCGATCTCGAAGCAGAGTTTTCGGGCCTGGAGGGAGGAAGCGGCAAGGCGGTTGTCGTGGGCGATGCCGGCGAGGCGTTCGGCTACGCCAGTCTCAACCGTGCTTTCCGCGCGTTATCCGCCGGCGCCGATTTTGTGGCTTTGGCCACCAACCGCACCTTCAAGGATGCGGACGGCCAGCTCAGCCTCGACGCCGGCGCCTTCGTTGCGGCCCTCGAATTCGCCAGTGGCCGAAGCCCCGTCGTGCTCGGCAAGCCGTCGGCGGATTTCTTCCATTCGGCGCTTGCCGATTTGAACTGCCCGGCCGCCGATGCGGTCATGGTCGGCGACGACGCGGAGAGCGATGTCGCCGGCGCGCTCAGCGCCGGGCTCGGCGCGGCGCTGCTCGTGCGAACCGGCAAGTACCGACCCAAGGACGAGACGCGATACGATCCGGCTCCGACGGCAGTGGTCGATGACCTCGCCGCCGCAACAGACTGGATTCTCAACCGCGCCGCAGCCTGACCGGCGCCTCGCCGAAAGCTCTTGAAAATGCCCTGGAAAATGCTGCGGCGGAGGAAAAGCCCGTACGCCCGGCAATGTCGGCCATGGCGATGCGCGTATCGACCACGAGCCGCCGGGCGGCGCTGAGGCGCAGCCTCAGATAATAGGCGCCGGGCGTCTCGCCGATCGACTTGCGAAAAATGCTTTCCAGCGTTCTTGCCGTGACGCCGGCGCGTTTTGCCACGGCGTCAATGGTGAGCGGCTGGTCGACATGCGCTTCCATCAGCCGGATTGCCTGCGCAAGCCGCGGATCGTAGCCGTCGAGCCGGCCGAGCGAGACCAGCGGCTGCGCGTCGGTCGCGGCGCGCGCCTGGTCGTAGATGAAGACGCTCGCCACATCGAGCGCGGCGGCCATGCCGAGCCGGGTGCGAATGAGATGCAGCATCAGGTCGAAGGTCGGCGAGGCGCCGCCGGAGGTGAAGACCGGCCCGTCGATGACATAGCGGTCCGGCCGCACGTCCACGCCCGGAAAGGCGGTCGAGAAATCCTCCATGTCTTCCCAATGCGTGGTGGCGCTGCGGCCCTCGAGCAGGCCGGCGCGCGCCACCAGCCAGGTGCCGGCCTCGACGCCGCCGCAGGCGCGGGCAGCGCGCGCTGCCCTGCGCAGGCCCGCGAGCAATGCCGACGTGGCGTAGTTCTGCGTGCCGAAGCCGGCGACGACAACCAGCATGTCGGTGGCCTCGGCCGCGTCGAAACGGCCGCTGACGGCCACGGGGAGGCCGCATGTCGTCACCGGCGCCTCGCCGGTGACCGAGACCAGCTTGAAATCGAACAGCGTCTCGCCTGAGATGCGGTTTGCTGCGCGCAGCGGGTCGACCGCCGAAGCCACGCACATGATCGAGGACCCCGAGAACACGAGGAGCGTAACCTTGAGCCTCTCGCGCTCGGACCGAAAGATGGTCGGCTTTTCGCTTTTGATCATGAGAGCTTCGTAAAACGCAAAACAGTTTCCAGCAAGTCGGGCATTCTTGCTGAATTGCCGTGCATGCCGTGCCGCTATCGGCTCCCGCTTCTGGGTGGCATGCATGGCCGATCGAATCTGGGAGGATCAAAATGCCGCTTGCGATGAACCGCGAGGTCTTCATTACCTGTGCCGTGACCGGCTCCGGTGGCACGCAGGACCGCAGCCCGCATGTGCCGCGCTCGCCCAAGCAGATCGCCGATTCGGCGATCGAGGCCGCCAAGGCGGGTGCGGCGATCGTCCACTGCCATGTGCGCGACCCCGAGACCGGCAAGCCCAGGCGCGACGTGCATCTCTACCGCGAGGTGACCGAGCGCATCCGCGAGGCGAACGTGGACGTGGTGCTGAACCTCACCGCCGGCATGGGTGGCGACATGGTGTTCGGCTCGCCGGAAGCGCCTTTGCCGCTCAACGAGAAGGGCACCGACATGGGAGGCGCCACCAACCGCATGGAGCATGTGCGCCAGTGCCTGCCGGAGATCTGCACGCTGGATTGTGGCACGATGAATTTCGCCGAGGCCGACTATGTGATGACCAACACGCCGGGCATGCTGCGCGCCATGGGCGGCATGATGACGGCGCTGGGCGTGAAGCCCGAGATCGAGGCCTTCGATACCGGACATCTGTGGTTCGCCAAGCAACTGGTCGAGGAAAAGGTGCTCGACCCGGATGCGCTGGTGCAGCTCTGCATGGGCGTGCCATGGGGTGCGCCGGACGACCTCAACACTTTCATGGCCATGGTCAACAACGTGCCCTCGACCTGGAACTGGTCGGCCTTCTCGATCGGCCGCAACCAGATGGCCTATGCGGCGGCGGCCGTGCTTGCCGGCGGCAATGTCCGCGTCGGCCTGGAGGACAATCTGTGGCTCGACAAGGGCGTGCTGGCGACAAACGCGCAGCTCGTCGAACGCGCGGCCAGCATCGTCACCAATCTCGGCGCGCGCGTGCTCGGGCCCGAGGAAGTCCGCAAGAAGCTCAACTTGACCAAGCGGCCGCCGATCGCTGCCACGGCTTAAGCATGATCCCGAAAAGTGGGTACCGGTTTTCGGACAAGATCATGCTCAAACAAGACACCGGGAGTTGAGCATGGCTACCGTCAAATTCACCGCGATGAAGGACGGCGACAAGGAAGACTACGAATTCCTGACCGCCCATGAGATCGACTACGCCGCCAAGACCGGCGACCGGCTGCTCGACGCGCTCGTACAGCTGGATGAGGGTCTTTCCGGCTACAAGATCACCCGGCTCGGCCATTCGCTGCAGGCGGCGACGCGCGCCTGGCGCGACGGCGCCGATACGGACTGGATCGTCTGCGCGCTGCTGCACGACATCGGCGACATCTACGCGCCCTACAATCATGACGAATATGCGGCTGCGATCCTAAAACCCTTCGTGCGCGAGCAATGCACCTGGGTGGTGGAAAAGCATGGCGACTTCCAGCGCCTCTATTACGCGCATCACCTGGGCGGCAACCGGCATGCCCGCGACCGCTTCGCCGGCCACCTCTATTTCGATGACTGCGACCAGTTCTGCGAGCGCTGGGACCAGTCGAGCTTCGATCCCGATTACGAGACGCTGCCGGTCGAGTTCTTCCGGCCCTTCGTGCTCGAGGTCTTCGCCCGCAAGGCCTACGATCCGGCGGTGATCCGCGCCGGCGAGCGCGTGGCCCTCACAGATCCCGAAACAGCCAAGACGAGAACCGGAGCCTGACAAGCATGAGCATCATCAACAAGGCGGCCGCCATCGGCGGCGGTGTCATCGGCGCCGGCTGGGTGGCGCGGCTGCTCCTGAACGGCATCGACGTGTCGATCTTCGATCCCGATCCGGAAGCGTCGCGCAAGGTGGGCGAAGTGATGAAGGGCGCGCGCCGCGCCTACAAGCAGATGCTGCCCGGCGGCCTGCCCAAGGAAGGCAAGCTCACCTTCGCCAAGACCATCGCCGAGGCGGTTGCCGACGCCGACTTCATCCAGGAAAGCGTGCCGGAGCGGCTCGACCTCAAGCACAAGGTGCTGGCCGAGATCGACCAGCATGCGCCGGCCAATGCCATCGTCGGCTCGTCCACCTCCGGCATCAAGCCGACCGACATGCAGGTGGCGATGAAGAAGCATCCGGAGCGGCTGGTCGTCGGCCATCCGTTCAACCCGGTTTATCTCTTGCCGCTGGTCGAGATCGTCGGTGGCGAGCAGACCTTCCCCGAGGCGATCGAGGTGGCCAAGGAGCTCTACGCCTCGATCGGCATGAAGCCGGTGGTGGTGCGCAAGGAGATCGAGGCCTTCGTCGGCGACCGCCTGCTCGAGGCGGCATGGCGCGAAGCGCTGTGGCTGGTCAAGGACGGCATCTGCACCGTCGAGGAACTCGACGACATCATGCGCTATTCCTTCGGCCTGCGCTGGGCGCAGATGGGCATGTTCCAGGTCTACCGGGTCGCCGGCGGCGAGGCCGGCATGCGCCACTTCATGGCGCAGTTCGGACCTTGCCTGAAATGGCCGTGGACCAAGCTGATGGACGTGCCGGAGTTCAACGACGAGCTGGTCGACCTGATCGCCACGCAGTCGGACGAGCAGGCGCATGGTCTGTCGATCCGCGAGCTGGAGAGGATCCGCGACGACAATCTGGTCGCGATCATGGAGGCGCTGTCGAAGCAGAACAAGGGCAAGGGCTGGGGTGCCGGCGCGCTGCATAAGGACTATACCAGGCAACTCGCCAAGCTGGCCGCGAAGAAGAGTCCAGCCAAAACTGCCGAAAAGCCCAAGCCGGCGAAGAAGGCAGCCAAGCCGGCAAAGGCTGAGAAGTCCGCCAAGGCCGACAAGGCGAAGAAGAGCAAGAAGAAGGGCTGAGGCGATGCATTTCGGTCTTTCGGAAGAACAGAAGCTCATCGTCGAAACGACGCGCGCCTTCGTCGAGAACGAGCTCTACCCGCATGAGCGCGAGGTGGAGCGCACAGGCGTGCTGCGCCGCGAACTGATCGACGAATTGAAGGCGAAGGCGATCGAGGCCGGGCTTTATGCCGCCAACATGCCGGCCGATGTCGGTGGCGCCGGCTTGGACACGGTAAGCTGGCTGCTCTACGAGAAGGAGCTTGGCCGCGCCAATTACGCGCTGCACTGGACCTGCGTGGCGCGTCCGTCCAACATCCTGCTCGCCGGCACGCCGGAACAGCGCGAGAAATATCTTTTCCCCTGCATCCGCGGCGAGAAGTCGGACTGCCTGGCGATGACGGAGCCCGGCGCTGGCTCCGACCTGCGCGGCATGAAGGCGACCGCGGTGCAGGACGGCTCGGACTGGGTGCTCAACGGCACCAAGCACTTTATCTCGCATGCCGACATCGCCGACTTCGCCATCGTGTTCATGGCTTCGGGCGAAGAGGATTCGCCGCGTGGCAAGCGCAAGAAGATCACCGCCTTCTTCGTCGACAAGGGCACCAAAGGCTTCACGGTGCGCGACGGCTATCGCAATGTCTCGCACCGGGGCTACACCAATTCGATCCTCGAATTCGACGATTGCCGGCTGCCGGCTTCCCAGGTGCTCGGCGAAGTGCACAAGGGCTTCGACGTCGCGAATTCGTGGCTTGGCGCCACGCGTCTCCAGGTCGGCGCCACCTGCCTCGGCCGCGCCGAGCGCGCGCTATCGCATGCCATCGAATATGCCGCGCAGCGCCAGCAGTTCGGCCAGCAGATCGGCAAGTTCCAGGGCGTCTCGTTCAAGCTCGCCGACATGGCGACGGAATTGAAGGCCGCGGACCTGATGGTCTTCGAAGCCGGCTGGAAATACGATCAGGGCACCGTCACCGACCAGGACATGGCGATGGCCAAGCTGAAGGCCACCGAGATGCTGGCCTTCGTCGCAGATGAAGCCATCCAGATCCATGGCGGTATGGGGCTTATGGACGACCTGCCGCTGGAGCGCATCTGGCGCGACGCCCGCGTCGAGCGCATCTGGGAAGGCACGTCGGAGATTCAGCGACATATTATTTCGCGGGCGCTGCTGCGTCCGTTCGGAGCTTAGAGCATGATGCGCCAAGGCCGGGATCCGGCCTTGGACAAGATCGCGCTCAAACGAAAAGATGGCCATGCATAAACTCGAACGTCTCTTGCGCCCAAAATCGATCGCCGTGTTTGGCGGGGCGCAGGCCGCCGCCGTCGTGGCGCAGTCGATCAAGATGGGCTTTGCCGGCGAGATTTGGCCGGTGCATCCGACCAAGGACGAGGTCGCCGGCCGCAAGGCCTATCGCTCCGTCGCCGACCTGCCCGGAGCACCGGACGCCGCATTCGTCGGCGTCAACCGGCATCTGACCATCGAGGTGATCAAGGCGCTGGCCGAACGCGGCGCCGGCGGCGCCGTCTGCTTCGCCGCCGGCTTCCTCGAGACCGAGGCCTATGACGAGGACGGCGAGCGGCTGCAGGCCGAGCTCGTCGCCGCCGCAGGCCAGATGCCGATCATCGGGCCGAACTGCTACGGCCTGATCAACTATGCCGACGGCGCGTTGCTTTGGCCTGACCAGCATGGCGGGATCAGGCTGGCCGAGGGCGGCAATGGCGTCGCCATCATCACGCAATCGTCAAACATCGCCATCAACATGACGATGCAGAAGCGCGGGCTGCCGATCGCCTTCCTGATGACCGCCGGCAACCAGGCGCAGACCGGTCTTTCGGAAATGGCGTTGGGCCTGATCGAGGACGAGCGCGTCACCTCGCTTGGCCTGCATATCGAGGCCTTCGACTCGGTCGCCGGCTTCGAGAAGCTGGCGGCACGGGCGCGCGAATTGAAGAAGCCGATCATCGCCATGAAGGTCGGCCGCTCGGAGCAGGCAAGGCAGGCGACGGTGTCGCACACCGCCTCGCTGGCCGGCTCCGACGCCGCCTCCGGCGCCTTCCTGAAGCGTCTCGGCATCGCGCGCGTCGATTCCATTCCGGCCTTCATCGAGGCGCTGAAGCTGCTGCACATCACCGGACCATTGCCCGGCTACAGGCTCTCGTCGATGAGCTGCTCGGGCGGCGAGGCCTCCGTGATGGCCGACAGCGCCGAGGGGCGCTGGGTGCATTTTCCGGCCCTGACGGCCGAGCACCGCGCGCATGTCAAATCGACGCTCGGACCGCTGGTCGCCGTCGCCAATCCGCTCGACTACCACACCTTCATCTGGAACAACGAGCCGGCGATGACCGCCACCTTCACGGCCATGGTGTCGGGCGGCTTCGACTTGAACATGCTGGTGCTCGACTTCCCGCGCCCGGACCGCTGCTCGGACGTGGACTGGTGGGCGACGCTGCGCGCCTTCGAGGCCGCATTGAAGACCAACAAGGCGCAAGGCGCGATCGTCTCTTCGTTGCCGGAAAACCTGCCGGAGGAGTACACCGCCGGCCTGATGGCGCGCGGCATGGTGCCGTTGTTCGGCATCTCGGAGGCCATGGACGCCGCCCAGGCCGCCGCCTTCATCGGCTGGGCCTGGCGCGAGCCGCAGGCGCAGCCGGTCGACACCACGGCGGCAGGCGCATCCGAAGCCAAACGCGTGACGCCGGACGAGGCCGAGGCCAAGGAAAGGCTGATCAACGCCGGCCTGCCGGTGCCGAAGGGCGAGCGCGCCTCCAATGCGGTCGAGGCGGTGATTTCCTCGATGAGCTTGGGCTTCCCGGTGGCGCTGAAGGCGCTCGGCGTCACGCACAAATCGGAAGTCGGTGCCGTCAGGCTGAACCTGAAGGACGCCGAATCCGTCAGCGCCGCCGCGCATGACCTTTTGCCGCTCGGCACGGGACTTTATGCCGAGCGCATGGTGCGCGACGGCGTCGCCGAACTGATCGTCGGCTTCACCCGCGACCCGATGTTCGGCGTGGTGATGACGCTCGGCACCGGCGGCGTGCTGGTCGAGCTGTTGCGCGACAGCGTGACCCTGATGCTGCCGGCGACGCGCGACGACATCGAGGCGGCATTGCATGGATTGAAACTCTATCCTCTCCTCGAAGGCTATCGCGGCCGGCCGAGGGCCGACGTCGACGCCGCCATCGACGCCATCGCCGGCATTGCCGACTTCGTGCAGAAGAACGAGGGCGAGATCGAGGAACTCGACATCAACCCGCTGATCGTGTGCGCCGAAGGCAAGGGCGCCTGGATCGCGGACGCCCTGCTGGTGCTTGGAGAAAAGAAGAATGGCTGAAATCATCACCACCCGCCGCGAAGGTGCTGTCCTCGAGGTCACGCTCGACCGGCCGAAGGCCAACGCCATCGATCTCAAGACGTCGCGGCTGATGGGTGAGACCTTTAAGGCGTTCCGCGACGATCCCGACTTGCGCGTCGCCATCGTCAAGACAGCCGGCGACAAGTTCTTCAGCGCCGGATGGGACCTCAAGGCGGCGGCCGCAGGCGACGCGGTCGACGGCGACTACGGCGTCGGCGGCTTTGCCGGGCTGCAGGAGCTGCGCGACCTCAACAAGCCGGTGATCGCCTGCGTCAACGGCATGGCGGTGGGCGGCGGATTCGAGCTGGCGCTGTCCTGCGATCTCATCTACGCCTCGGACCATTCCTCTTTCGCGCTGCCCGAGATCCGCGCCGGCACGCTGGCCGACGCTGCGACCATCAAGCTGCCGAAGCGCATCCCCTACCATATCGCCATGGACCTTCTGTTCACCGGCCGCTGGATGGATGTCGCCGAGGCGCATCGCTGGGGCTTGGTCAACGAGGTGCTGCCCAAGGACAAGCTCGAGGAGCGCGTCTGGGAGATCGCAAGGTTGCTCGCCAGCGGCCCGCCGCTGGTCTTCGCCGCGATCAAGGAGACGGCGCGAGTGGCCGAGGCGCTGACCTTCCAGGACGCGATGAACAAGGTGACGCGCCGGCAGCTGCCGACAGTCGATAAGCTCTACGGGTCGGAAGACAACATGGAAGGGTTCCGGGCTTTCGCGGAGAAGCGCGAGCCGGTTTGGAAGGGCAAGTGATTCTGCGGAGATGACGGAGCGAGGCCCCCCTCTCTGCCCTGCCGGGCATCTCCCCCTCAAGGGGGGAGATCAGATGTCACGCCCGCTTTCGCCAATCGCCGACGTTGGGAAAGAAGTGCCGTCGACGAAACTGCCAATCTCCCCCCTTGAGGGGGAGATGTCCGGCAGGACAGAGAGGGGGGCCTGGGCTCGGCCTTGGCTACCTGTTCCGCACCCATGACCGACTACAAAACCCTCATCGACGCAGAAACCTGGGCCTTCATCGAGAAGACCAACTCCTACTATCCGCCGGACACGATCGACTACACGATCGAAGAGCAGCGCGCGATCTATGACCGGATGTGCCGGGAGTTCTTTGCCGGCTATCCGCAGGGCGTGACCGCCTTGACGACAGGCATCGCCGACGGCATCCCGATTCGCATCTATCGCAACGCGGAGCCGAACGACGCTGCGATGGTGCTCTACCTTCATGGCGGCGGCTTTATCCTGGGCGGGCTGGAGAGCCATGACGATGTCTGCGCCGAGCTTTGCGCCCGCACCGGCTACGAGGTGGTCTCGGTCGATTATCGGCTGGCGCCGGAGCATCTGCATCCGGCCGCCTTCGACGATGCCATGGACGCCTTCGAATGGGCCGCCAGGACCTATGACTGCCCTGTCGTGTTTTGCGGCGACAGCGCCGGCGGCAATCTCTGCGCGGCGGTAGCGCATGCGACGCGCGGTCACGCCAAGAAGCCGGCCGGCCAGATGCTGATCTATCCCGGGCTCGGCGGCGACCATTCGCGCGGCTCCTACGTCACCCATGCCGAGGCTCCGATGCTGACCGCGCGCGATCTCGACTTCTACAAGCATATCCGCACCGGCGGCGTCGACCAGACCGGCGACATCACGCTCTATCCGCTGGCCGACGCCGATTTCGCCTATTTGCCGCCGACGGTGCTGATCACCGCCGAGTGCGACCCGCTGTCATCCGACGGCGAGGCTTATCGCGACCGCGTCATCGCGGCCGGCGGGCGCGCCGCCTGGTTCGAGGAGCCGGGCCTGGTGCATGGCTACCTCAGAGGCCGCCACATGATCGGCCGGGCACGGACGAGCTTCACCCGCATCGTCGAGGCGGTATCGGCGCTCGGCCGGGGCGACTGGATCTGGTAACGCCCCTGGCGACCGCAAACACTTTCCACCCCGCTATCCTCCCATGAACCTTTCCATGCCGGCCAGCGACTGACGGCCAGGCGCCGCAATGGCGCGGCCCGGAAAGGAAAGCCGCCATGACCAGAAACCCAGAGACTTCGCGGTCTCCGGGAACAACGGGAATCCAGCGCGATCACCCCCTTCGGGAAGGGGTCGACGCGCTGGGCTTCCGGCTGATTCCGTTGACCCTGCCCAGCAGCCGGCGTATCGTCGCCAAGAGGAAAACAGACAATTCGAACGGGGAAGAACGTGCCGCAACGCCGCGCCTTGCCCTGGTTGGCGCGGTAGAGGCGGACGTTCCTTCCAGCGGCTTCGGGGGGAGTTCAATGTCTGGCGTTCGCGGCTCGTTCCTGCGTTCCCGTGGCCGCCGTTTGCGCCGCGCAATCGCAACAAGCGGCGGAATTCTGGCTTTGGCGCTGTCCGCCGGCTTGTGGCTCGGCGCGGCGAAGGCGCAGGAAACCCAGATCATCTATCCCGGTTCGATGGCGGTCACGGGCTTTCCGGGCACCACCATTCCCGATTTCGATCAGGGTCTGCCCCCCGGCGTCGACCCGGTCGACGAGACCTTCATCGATACATCCCGCGCATCCTTGCGCATTTTCGACGTCTCGCATCTCGGCGGGCCCGCTTCCGGCCAACTCGTCAACACGCGGCCGCCCTTCGAGGTGACGGCCGGGCAGATCGGCGAGGTGTTCGGCCTCGCCTATGACGATGGCGTGCGCGACGGCGTGCCCTCAGGCGTTCCCAACCTCTACGCGGCTGCGACCTCGCTGCATGGCGTCGAGATCGTCACGCCGGACGCCGACCATGACGGCAGGCCGGAACGGCAGCGCCGCGGCACCGCGGGCGCCACTTTCATGCAGGGTCAGTTCGGCACCGAGAATGGCGGCGGACCAGGCACGATCTGGAAGATCGACGGCATCACGGGCGCCGTCTCCAAATTCGCCGACATCGACACCAACAGCGGGCCGGGCATCGGCAACCTCGCCTTCGATGCTACCCATCGCCAGTTCTTCGCTTCGGATCTCGATACCGGGCTGATCCACCGCATCGATATCGAAGGCAATTTGATCGACAGCTTCGACCATGGCGTCGCCGGGCGTCCGGCGCATGGGTTAGCCCCGGTCGCCGACGACGGCGCCGCGATGGACATCCAGGCTGCCGCTTTCGATAGCGAAGACCCCGCGACCTGGGGCTACACGCAGGACGCGCGCCGGGTCTGGGCCGTCGCCTATCATGGCGGCCGGCTCTACTATTCCGTCGGCGAGAAGGCCGAAATCTGGTCGGTCGGCATCGCAAGCGACGGAGGCTTTGCCGGCGGTCCGCGCTGGGAACTGACGGTCAAGGCGGACCAGGACTATGCCGTCACCGACATCGCCTTCGACAACAAGGGCTTCATGTATCTCGCCCAGCGCGGCCCGGTCGAGAACCGCTACGATTACAGCCGCTTCGCCGATTCCGGCAAAGGCGAGCTGATACGCTACTGGCGCGAGGATCCGGACGATCCGGCAACGGAATCGGCCTGGGTCGAGGTGCCGCAGGAATATGCCGTCGGCTTCCCGCAGGGCAACCGGCAGTCGGCCGGCGGCGTCGACCTGCAATATCGCTATGACGCCGAAGGCAATCTCGACACTTCCGTTTGCACCGACACCGTCGTCAACACCGGCGACAAGTTGCGCGACAATCCCGAACTTGCCGAGCGCCTCGCCGCCGGCGGGCCGCTTGCCGTGCATGGCGTCCAGCTGACGCCAAGCGCGCTGGTCAAGCCGGCGAACGTTCCGCCCTTCGGCTCATGGTTCGTCGACTTCGACGGCTATTTCGAAGACCCGGACGTCCAAGGCCATGTCGGCGACGTAAGGGTCTGGCGCCCCTGTGAGGGCCGCGCCGGCTACTATGAGGAAATCCCCGGCGGCGGCTACCTGCCTCCGTTCTATCCGCCGGACTTCCCGCCGCCCGGCAACCTGCCGCCCTGCGTGGATGTCGACGACGTGCATTACTACTGCACGCCGCGCGGTCTGCGGGCCGAACTCTATCTCCATGACCATGCCGGCTTCGGCGGCGATTCGATCAAGGCGCAATCCCAGAGGCCCGGCGTCGCGGTGACGACCCCCATGTCGCATGTTCCGGGCAAGCCCTACACGATCGACATCACCGGCCATGATCCGGGCGACACCGTCAATGTCGGGCTCTGCTTCTACCGCAAGTCCGACCAGGACAAGGGTGGCTACTACCCTTGTTGCAAGATGACGCTGCCGCTCAGAACGCCAGCCGTCAGCTGCGAGCGTTGAGGGAGGGACAGATGAGCAATCTCGCCCTTTCCCGCTTCGTTTCGAGCAACCCGAAACCCGTCATGGAGACGATCATGAAACCCCTGTCATACGCCAGGCGCGGCGCGCGCTGGCTGATGGCGGCCGGTGTCGGGGTCGCCATGACGGCTCTGCCGGCGTTTGCCCAGGACCAGGCTCCGGCCAAGACCAATCAGGCCGCCAATCCGGCGTCACGCGGCATTAATGCGGAACTCGCGCGGACCGTGCCCTTCTTCACCAAGAAAGGCAGCCAGAAAAGCTGCGATTCCGTCGAGTATGTCCTGAGCTTCGGCATCCATGGCGACCCGCAGGACTTCGACCGGCCAAGCGTGGCCGCCCTGCTCAAAGCGACAAGGCTCGATTTCAAGGACCAACTGCCGCACGGCCTGCAGATTGTCGGCGTCGATGTCTCCGGCGACGGCACCAGCGCCTCCGGCGGAGCGCTGCCCGTTGCTTCAATCGGCACGTCGGACAGCCCGAACGACACGGCCAGCGTTTCCAACTTCCGCATCAGCGCTGCCAACCTCGATGGCGCGGGTGTTGCGAACGAACGCGTCATCACCTTCCGCATCACCGCCAGGATAGACCATGCGACCTTTCCCGTGCCGACGACGGTCGACAACCAGGGTGAGATCGAGGTGGCCTTCAGGGGCGGTTCGGCAACAACGATCCACTCGCAGGATCCGGACAGACCGGACGACGGTGATTTCCTGACCGGCGTGAAGACCTCGATCAAGATCGACTTGATCAAGTGCAACCCGCCGCCACCACCTCCCGGCAAGGAATGTTTCAAAGTCGAGCGCGGCACGGTCGATTGCGTGCCAGGCGGCGGCGCCTTCATCTATCATATGCCGGTCGGCCCGGAGATGGGCGACAAATGGGTGCAGGTGTCGACGACGACGCCCGGCGTCAGCATCGTTCCCGACATGCAGAAGGTGCCGATCGGCGGCGGCGTGCTGAACTGGAAAATCATCGGCGCTTCGCCCGGCGAAACCATCCACCTCGTCGTCACCGGCATCGAGACCTATGCCGGGCCGAAGGAAGGCTGGGGGCTCTGCTGCACGCAGGTGATCGACATCGTCGTCCCGCGTGACCTGAGATGCCCGCCGAAGGACAAGGAGCCGGACCTCAAGGTCGAAAAACATGCGGACGTGCCGCGTTGCACGATGGCCGGCGGCTGCGACTTCACCATCACCGTCACCAATGTCGGCGACGCGCCCTATAACGGCAAGATCGTGCTCGACGAGGTGACGCTGCCGGCAGGCTCAGTGCTGACCTCCGGGCCGAACGCGCCCTGGGTCTGCGCGCCCGGCACGACGCCGATGACCTGCACCTATCCGGCGACTACGCTCAACCCCGGCGCCTCCGTCAACCTCAAGCTCGGCTTCAAGCCGGCGGGCGGCTGGCAAGGCGGCGTGCTGCGCAACTGCGCCGCCTATGACTACCAGGCCAGCGGCAAGCCGCTGTTCGGTAGCCAGCAGAACGACCGCGGCTGCGCCTCGATCCCGATCTGCCGCCGCGGCGATCGCGATCCGCAGTGCAATCCGCCGGTCGAGAAGAAGGTCGACCTGATCCTGAAGAAGCGCGCCCGTACCCCGGTCTGCACGCCGGACGGCGCCTGCACTTTCGTGATCGACATCATCAACAACGGCACCGGGACCTATAACGGGCCGCTCACGGTGATCGACACCTACCCCGGCGGCGCGCCCACCTCGTCGACCTTCGGGCCGAGCCCGCCATGGGCCTGCGGACCGAACGGCCCCGGACAGTTCCGCTGCGACAATGCCGGCATCTCGCTGCCTCCGGGCGCCTCGACGCCGATCGTCGTCAGAGCGGTGATGCCGGCGAACTACCGGCCGGACACGGTGGAGAACTGCGCCGAGGTGAAGGGCATTGCCGGCGAGGTCGACCTTGCCAACAACAAGGCCTGCGCCACCGAGCGCATCCGCCACCCGAATGGCGGCCAGCCTGGCCTGCGCATCACCAAGACCTGCGATGGCTCGCTGGCTGGCGCTGCGGTTGTTTCCTGCCGCATCACCGTTACCAATGCCGGCACCGCCGCCCCCACCGGACCGGTGCGGGTCAACGATGCCGCGACGCTGGTATCGGGTGGCGCTCCGGTGCAAATCCAGACCGTCACCCCGGACGGTGCGGACTGGGCTTGCGAACCGGTGCCTGCCAACACGCTGTCGTGCCAGATCCCCGGCGCCGTGATGACGCCCGGAACCAGCCGGCACTTCGACGTGACGGTGAGCGGCAACGGCGCGTTCGAGAACTGCGCGCGCGGCTCCTACGGTCCGGCGCCGGGGGACGGTATCGTCTATCCGATCGGCCAGGCCTGCGCGAAAGGCGGCGGCGGCTCGACCATCCGCGTCGAGAAGACCGGCGATGCCGAGTGCCGGCCGGGAGAGCCCTGCTCGTTCGAGATCACCATCACGAACGATGGGCCTACCCCCTTCTCCGGCCCGGTCCGCATCGGCGATGCGATCGGCATCGACGGCATCGGCAGGCTGGAAGGCGTCCGGATCACCTCGATCGACCCGCCCTTCGGCTGCTCGCCGGAGCCGGCGACGCTGCCGGCGTCCTGCATCGCGAACCTGGCGCTCGGCGCCGGCGAAAGCCGCAAGCACCATGTCACCGTGACCCTTCCCGACGACAAGCGGCTTGCCGATCTCAAGGGCACGGTCAGCGGGCAGAATTGCGTCGGCGTGCTCTCGCCGAACACGCCGGTGCAAAGCGGCGGCGACGTGCTGTCGCGCACGCCGAGCGGCATGCAGGGCGATCGCGGCAAGGCCTATGCGTGCCATCCCTTCATCGTCAGCCGAGAGGTTAAGAACCAGTGCTTGTATGGAATGGTGCTGAACTCGGCCGGCCGCTGTGTCTGTCCGGAAGGCACCACCTTCCGTGACGGCCAATGCTCGTCCGGCGGCAGCAAGCTTCTGCCGCTGCCGCAGCGTTGCGTCCTGCTGCAGGGCCAGATCCGCACCGAGGACGGACGCTGCGTCTGCCCGCGCGGCACCGAGCTGGAGAACGGCAAATGCGTGCGGGGCGAAGAGCCGCAGGAGCCGCAATGCACGCTGCGTCCCGGCCAGTACCGCGACCAGAACGGCAATTGCGTCTGCCGCCGCGGCGAGCTGGTGAACGGCGTGTGCCAGGTCGTCCCGCCAAAATGCACGATTCGTGGCGCAGTGCTGACGACGGACGGCTGCGTCTGCCCGAAAGGCACGCATCTCGACCGTGCCGCCAAGGCTTGCGTGCCTGACAGGGAGCCGCCCGCCCAGTGCCGTATCCGCGGCCAGTCCCGCAACGCTGATGGCGATTGCGTCTGCCCGCGCGGCATGGAGGTGCGCGGCGGCGCCTGCCGGCCGATCGTGTCGAAGCAGTGCCCGGTCCGCGGCCAGCTGCGCGACGCCAACGGCAACTGCGCCTGCCCGGACGGCCTGGTGGTGCGGGGCAAGGCCTGCCAGCGGCCGAAGCCGAGCCAGGAGCAGTGCGCCATCCGCGGCCAGGTCCACAACAAGCGGGGTGACTGCGTCTGCCCGCGCGGGACCGAAATCCGCAACGGCGCCTGCCGCAAGGCGTCGGTGGAATGCGCACCGGGTGCGGAGTTCATCGACGGACAGTGCCAGCCGGTTTTCACTCGGCGGCGCTGCCCGGCCGGAACGGCCGGACAGTATCCGGATTGCTACCCGATCCGCAGGCGGCCGGACATCGAGATCAACCCCGGCATCCTGCTCAACCCGAATGTGCTGCAGCAACTGGTGCCGCAGCGCCAGCCGCGGCGGATGCTGCAGGATCCGGCGGGCGCCAACATCCAGAACTTCAAGCCGTAATCTTGGCTGAAGACCAGGACCCGCCGGAGCGATCCGGCGGGTTTTCTTTTCCACATCGAAGAAAGCCCTATGTCAGGCGGGCTAATGCACCTGTCCTAAACATGCTTCCCTTTGGCCGGATCATGGTCCAGGGCGTTTTACCGTTTCACGAAAACGGTGAACGCCCTATCTCTTTGTTTTCACGCAATTCCGGACGGAAAAGCGCTCGCACTTTTCCTGGAATTGCTCTAGGCAATCGCCCTGACAGGCGCGCGACCACGCGCACAGGACCGCCGGGAGAATTTGCGCCATGAGCAAGAAGACCCTGATCGCGCCATCGGTGCTGGCGTCGGATTTTTCGAAGCTCGGCGACGAGGTCGAGGCCGTCGCGGCGGCCGGCGCCGACTGGATCCATCTCGACGTGATGGATGGTCATTTCGTGCCCAACATCACCTTCGGCCCGCCGGTGATCAAAGCGATCCGCAATCGCACCAAGGCCTTCTTCGATTGCCATCTGATGATTGCGCCGGCCGATCCTTACCTGGCGGCCTTCGCCGAAGCGGGCTGCGACGGCATGACGGTGCACGCCGAGGCCGGGCCACATCTCGACCGCTCGCTCCAGACCATCAAGAACCTCGGCAAGAAGGCAGGCGTCTCGCTCAACCCGGCAACGCCGGAAACGACGATCGAGTATGTGCTCGACCGGCTGGACCTCATCCTGATCATGACCGTCAATCCGGGCTTCGGCGGGCAGGCCTTCATCCCGGCGATCGTGGACAAGGTGAAACGGGTGAAGGCGCTGATCGGCGGTCGGCCGATCCGTATCGAGATCGACGGCGGTGTTTCGGCCGAAACGGCGCCGCTGGTGACCGCGGCCGGAGCCAATGTGCTGGTAGCGGGCGCCGCAGTCTTCAAGGGCGGCAGCGTCGAAGCCTATAGGGCAAATATCGAAGCAATTCGAACGGCTGCCGACAGGGCCGCCAGTTAAACATATAACGGTGCGAGCCTCGCGGGAGTTGTACAACCGCGACAGGGATTGAACGATTGTTCATTCTATGAGGCGACGCAGGAACATCGAGTTTTCCCTGAGATCTACTTTGTTCAATAAATAGACGATCCGCTTGTCTTAAAGTCGAATATCGTCATCTTCCGCTTGAGACACCTCATTGCCCGCCTGTATGATACATGTACGGGAATTGCTTCGCCGCGGGGCCCTGGCAAACCAGGGGCAAAGCAACAGGAGTTCGATTGACAAACGGAAGCACCGAGCCGGGCGAGAGCAAGGGAGCCAAAAGCACGCTTGCCAGTTCGGTCTACCAGCAACTGCGCGATGACCTGTTGCGCGGAGCCCTGGAGTCCGAGACGAAACTGCGTGTTGAGTGGGTCGTTTCCCGCTATGGCGCCGGCGCCTCGCCGGTGCGCGAGGCGCTCAACCGCCTGGCCGCCGAGGGCCTGCTCGGCCGTCACGACCAACGCGGCTTCTTCCTGATGCCGGTCAGCGCCGCGGAACTGGAGGAGCTAACGCGTACGCGCTGCTGGCTGGAGGAGCGGGCGCTGCGCGAATCCATTGCGCACCGAACCGCAGAATGGGAAGAGCAACTGGTGCTTGCCCTGCACCGCCTGGCGCGCGCCGAGCGCCGCCTGCCGGATGACCCGGCAACCAACAATCCGGAATGGGAAAAGCTGCACCGCGCCTTTCATCGCGCCCTGATCGCGGCCTGCAGGTCGCACTGGCTGATCGGCTTTTGCGATCAGCTTTCCGACCAGGCCTCGCGCTACCGCCTGATCGCGCAAAACGCGCCAAGCACGGGCCGCGACGATCTCGGCGAGCACCGCATCATCGCCGAACGCACGCTGGACGGCGACGCCGACGGCGCGGTCGAGGCGCTTCTCAATCACTACCGCCTCACCGCGGCGATGTGCATGGAACGCCTCGCCCAGGGTTATGATCCGAGGGCCGGCAAGTCCCAACGCGGCCGTAAATAGCGGATCGAAAAATCAACGCAGTTTTTGCTCCGGGCGCCAAATCTGGTATTCGCTCAGGCGAGCGCAAGGCATGCGCCATTCGGCCTTCGTCCGCCTTGAGGACATCTCATGACCAATCATCTCTTCAGCGCTTTCCGTTCCCGCATGCCGGCGCCCGGCCGGTTGCTGATGGAGACGGATGACGGCCGTTCGATCACCTATGGCGACATGCTGGCGAAGTCGGCGCAGCTGGCGCATGCCCTCGCGCAGGCCGGCGTCGAGCCCGGCGACCGGGTCGCGGTCCAGGTCGAGAAGAGCCCGGAGGCGATGCTGCTCTATCTCGCCTCGTTACGCACCGGCGCGGTCTTCCTGCCGCTCAACACCGCCTATACACTGCCCGAGCTCGACTATTTCTTCCGTGACGCCGGGCCGAAACTGATCGTCTGCGATCCGGACCGTCTTTCGGGCATCGAACCGCTTGCCGCGGCGATCGGCGCCACGGTGCTGACGCTCGGCCGCGACGGACAGGGAACGCTGGCCAGCCAGGCTTCGCGACAGGCGACGGATTTCAGCGATGTCGCGCGCGGGCCGAACGATCTTGCCGCGATACTCTACACCTCCGGCACGACCGGCCGTTCCAAGGGTGCGATGCTCAGCCACGAGAACCTCGCCTCGAATGCCCGCGTGCTGGTGGAGCAGTGGCGCTTCGGCGCCGACGACGTGCTGATCCACGCGCTGCCTATCTTCCACACACACGGCCTGTTCGTCGCCACCAACGTCGTCTTGATGGCCGGCGCGACAATGTTCTTCGAGCAGAAATTCGATCCCGCGCGCATTCTGTCGCTGATGCCGCGCGCGACGGCTTTGATGGGCGTGCCGACCTTCTATGTGCGGCTGTTGCAGCAGGACGGCCTGACACGCGAGGCGGCGAAGACGATGCGCGTCTTCATCTCCGGCTCGGCGCCGCTGCTCGCCGAGACGCACAAGGCCTGGCGCGAGCGCACCGGCCACGCCATCCTCGAGCGCTACGGCATGACCGAGACCAACATGAACACGTCCAACCCCTATGACGGCGAGCGGCGCCCGGGCACGGTCGGTTTCCCCTTGCCCGGAGTCTCGCTGCGCATCACCGATCCCGAGACGGCCAAGCCGCTGGCCCAGGGCGAGATCGGCATGATCGAGGTCAAGGGGCCGAACGTCTTTGCCGGCTATTGGCGCATGCCCGACAAGACCAAGGCCGAATTCCGCGATGACGGCTTCTTCATCACCGGCGACCTCGGCCTGATCGATGCCGACGGCTATGTCCACATCGTCGGGCGCGGCAAGGACCTGATCATCTCGGGCGGCTACAATGTCTATCCGAAGGAGATCGAGAGCGAGATCGACGCGCTGGACGGCGTCAGCGAAAGCGCGGTGATCGGGGTCACGCATCCGGATTTCGGCGAAGGCGTCACGGCGGTCGTGGTGCGCAAGCCGGGCTCGGCGATCAGCGCCGCCGACATTGCCAGCGCCATCGCCGGCCGGCTGGCGAAATACAAGCATCCGAAGCAGGTGATCTTCGTCGACGAACTGCCGCGCAACACGATGGGCAAGGTGCAGAAGAACGTGCTGCGCGAGGCGTATAAGGATATCTATACAGCCGGCTAACAACACTGCGTCGTCATCCTAGGGCGAAGCAAGGAGCGAAGCGACGCGCGCAGACCCTAGGATCTATGCCGTTATGCTAAGTGTTGCGACGATTACAGAATTCTGCACCGTTGCGCCCGGCGGCAGAGGTCACGGAATGGATCCTCGGGTCAAGCCCGAGGATGACGAAACCGCGAAGGCCTACGTTCCAAACACCTTCCTGCCGCCGATCCAGACGTTGCTGACATCCAGGTCCTCCGACAGCCCAACAATGTCGGCTGCTGTCCCGTTGGCGAAGCGGCCGAGGCGGTGGGCCTGGCCGATCGCCTCGGCCGGATAGAGCGAGGCCATGCGCAGAGCCTCGTCGAGTTCCAGGCCGACGACGCGATGGACGTAGCGCACGGCGGAAATCATGTCGAGATCGGCGCCGGCCAGCGTGCCGTCGGCAAGCCGCAGGCTCCCGTCCTTGCGGTAGATGGTGCGGCCGTTGAGCGTGAACGATGTCATGTCGGTGCCGATCGTCGCCATGGCATCGGTGACCAGCACGATCTTGCCAGGCCCCTGCTTGCCGTGCAGCGCAAGCATCATCGTCGCCGGATGGACATGGATGCCGTCGGCGATGATCCCAGCATACAGGCCGCCGGTGTCGATCGCCGCACCGGCCAGGCCCGGCTCGCGGTTGCCGATCTGGCTCATGGCGTTGAACAGGTGCGTGACCACCGTGGCGCCGGCTTCAGCGAAGGCGGTTGCCGTCGCGTAGTCGGTATCGCTATGGCCGAGGCTGACGACGACGCCGGCCTTGGCCAGCGCCGCGACACGGGCCGGCTCGACCGATTCCGGCGCGATCGTGGTGAGCAGGACGGGAAGCTGTTTGCGCGCCGCGATCAGCGCCGCCTGGTCGGCGTCGGTCATCGGCCGGATCAGGGCCGGATCGTGCGCGCCCTTGCGGGCTACCGAGAGATGCGGTCCTTCCAGGTGCAGCCCGAGGAAGCCCGGCGCCTTTTCCCGGGCGGCCTCGGCGCCGGCGGCGATGGCGGCGGCGGTGATCGCCGGCGTGTCGGTGATCAGCGTCACCAGCAGCGCGGTGGTGCCGAAGGGCGCGTGCGCCCGGCAGATGGTCGTGATCGAGGCGACATCGGGATGGTCGTTGAGCATGACGCCACCGCCGCCATTGACCTGGATGTCGACGAAACCGGGCACAAGCAGGCCGCCGCCGGTCTCGACCGTCGAAACGCCGGACGGAATGGCGCCGGTGGGCAGGATGGCCTCGATGACGTCGCCCTTGACGACGAGGGAGGCGTTGTCATGCCAGTCGGCGCCGTCGAAGATGCGGGCGCCGGTGAGTGCGAAACGGTCGCTCATACGGTTTCCGTCACCTTGCGCAGGTTGCGCGGCGCATCGGGGTCGAGGCCGCGATGGCGCGCGAAGGCCTCGACGAAGCCGTAGAAGGACACGATTAGCGGCAGCGGATCGGTCAGCGGGTGGCCGGTGGCGACATGGGGAAGAAGCCGCGCGGCCTTCGCCTTGTCGGATGTGATGAAGGCGGCGGCGCCCTTGGCCGTCAATCCGTCGGCCGCCTCGGCGACCGAGGGTTCGGACGCATCACGGGCGGCAAGCGCCAGGACCGGAAAACCCGGACCGACCAGCGCCAGCGGCCCATGCATGACCTCGGCGGCGCTGTAGGCCTCGGCATGCATGGCGCAGGTTTCCTTGAATTTCAGCGCCGCCTCGCTGGCGATCGCGAAGGACGGGCCGCGGCCGAGGATGAACAGCGATTGCGGGTTCTCCAGAGCGCCGGCGAGCGCCATCCAGTCGCAGGCGATCGCCTTCTCGAAATGGCCGGGAAGGCCGGCGAGCGCCTTGATCAATGCTTGGTCATCGGTGGCATGCGCCATCAGCGCAAGGCCGGCGACGGCCGAATTGACGAAGGTCTTGGTGGCCGCGACGCTGCGCTCAGGTCCGGCCAAGATATCGATGGCATAGTCGGAGGCCCGCGCCAGCGGCGACTCCGCCGTGTTGGTGATGGCGACGGTGAGCGCGCCGCCGGCCCTTGCCGTTTCGGCCATGGCAACGATGTCGGGGCTCTTGCCCGACTGCGAGATCGCCAGGCAGGCCGAGCCTCGGAGCCTCAACCTGGCGCCATAGATCGACGCGATCGACGGCCCAACGGAGGCGACTGCCAGGCCTGCCGTCAGCTCGACGGCATATTTCATGAAGGTCGCGGCATGGTCGGACGAGCCGCGCGCCACGGTGACGACGAAATGCGGATCGCGCTCGCGAAGGCCGCGACCAGCCTCAGCCAACATGGCGGACGAGCCGTCGAGAAGGCGCGCGGCCGCTTCCGGGATCTCGTCGATCTCGCGCCGCATATGGGTGGTGCTGGCATTCATGGCCGGAGCTCCTCTCCCGGCCCGGTCAGCCGGAGTTCCGCGACGAAATCATAGGCGTCGCCCCTGTAGACGGAGCGGGTGAACTCGATCACCTTGCCGCTCGCCAGATAGGAAATGCGCTCGATCTGCAGTCCGGCAACCCCCGGCGGCACTTCCAAGAGGCGCGCATCGGCATCGCCGAGATTGGTGGCCGAGATGCGCTGCACGGCACGTACCGGGCGATTGCCGGTCGTTTCCAGCGCCGCATAGAGCGAGGAGCCGATCGCTTCGGGATCGGGCAGGACGCTGGCCGAGAGCGCCGCGCGCTCGATCGCCAGCGGCGTGTCGTTGGCGATGCGCAGGCGCGCGACGCGCGCCACCAGTTCGGTCGAGGAGAGGCCCAGCACCATCATCTCGTCCGGCGACGGCGCATAGAGGCCGCGGTCGAGCCAGACCGAGCGCACATTCATGCCGCGGCGCGCCATGTCCTCGGTGAAGGAGGTGAGCCGCGACAGCGACTGCTCGACGCGCTCCATGCGCGGCGCGACGAAGGTGCCCGAGCCGTGGCGCTGGACGAGGATGCCGCCCTTGACCAGGTCCTGCACCGCCTTGCGCACGGTGACGCGCGAGATGTCGGCCTTGCTGGCGATGTCGCGCTCGGAGGGCAACGCGTCGCCCGGACCGATCAGGCCGCGATTGACCGCTTCCTCGATGCTGCGCCTGAGCTGCAAATAGAGCGGCGCGCCGCTCTGCGAGGATTCTTTCAGCATGGAGAAGATCTGGTCGGCGGCGCTCATCGGGCGGCCTCCGAACCCTTGGCAAAGATGCGCAGGGCCATCTGCACGGCGCCGCCCAGCGCATCGTCGAGCGGGGCTTTGAGCAGCGCCCGATAGCGTGCCGAAAGGCGCGACGCATAAAGCGGCGCCAAGCCGCCGAGCAGGCAGAGCGGCGCATCGTCGGCAAGATCGAGCGCGTCGAGTGAGGCCTCGACATCGGCGACCGCCTTGGCGAGGATAAAATTGGCGACGAGATCGCCCTTCTCGGCATGCTCGAAGACCTTTGGCGCGAAGCCGCCGAAATCGCCCGGCTTGGCGTTGGTGGTGAATTCGACCACGTCTTCGGGATTGTTGCGGAAGACAGCGAGCATGGCGTCGGTCAAGGGCGAGCCCGGACGGATGCCGTCATAGGCAAGCAGCGTCTGTTCCAGCAGGTCGCGGCCGATGCGGGCGCCGCTGCCCTGGTCGCCGACCTGGAAACCCCAGCCGCCGATGGCGCGCGACTTGCCGTCCTTACGCGCCATATAGGCGGTGCCGGTGCCCAGAATGGCCATGGCGCCGTCACCGGAGCCGACCGCGCCCTCTAGCGCGATCTCGGCGTCGGTTTCGACACGACTCCGGCTGAAGGGCAGGATCGCCTCGAGCTGCTGCCGGTAGGTGCCGACATTGGCGCCGGCGAGACCGAGAATGGCCGGCGTTTGGGGAATCAGTTCCGGATCCGCCCCGGCGGCCAGAAAAGCCTGCCTGGCCGCTTCGACAATGTTGGCACGGGCGCCAGTGAGGTCGGTGCGGATGTTGGCGGCGCCGCTCTTGGCGCGGCCGACAACGGCGCCGCCGACGGTCGCAAGGGCCGCCCTGCAGCTGGTGCCGCCGCCATCGATGCCAAGCACGAATTTCACGCGATTTCTCCTCGGAGCCGGATAATACCAATAAAATACCAATAGCCAAGAGTTAATTTCTGTTCAAAAAAGATTAAGGCGCATTTTGTTGAAAAATCACGTTAATTTGCCGACAAGGGAGGTCCGCCGCCTGAAATTCATTAATGCGTGTGGACAAGTGGTATTTTTTTGGTATTGTTCGCTCAATCGGAGGAAAATGCATGGCCGAGACGCGCACCGAAGCGCTCCACCAGAATGCCGAGGGGCTGGATATCCAGGCCCCCGAAACCATTCTGGCGTTCCTGGCCAACGCCCAGATCGAGGCCGGCAAAGCCGTGCACGGCGCCATTCCGGCGATTGCCGTTGCCGCCGAACTCATCGCGAAGCAATTGAAGAGCGGCGGCAAGCTCGCCTATGCGGCGGCCGGCAGCTCCGGCCTGATGGCGGTGGCCGACGCGCTGGAACTGCCCGGCACCTTCGGCATTGCGCGCGACCGCATCGCTATCCTCATCGCCGGCGGCGACGACGCCTTCCGCACGCTGGCAGGCGGGCCGGAGGACGACACCGGGGAAGCGTCGGCAGCGGTTGCCGCGGCCGCCATCGGCAAGGGCGACTGCCTGATCGCCATCTCGGCCAGCGGCTCGACCCCTTATGCGGTCCAGGCGCTCCAGGACGCGCGGCGCCGGGGCGCCGCCACCATCGCGATTGCCAACAACCGGGGCGCCGTCCTGTTCGAGCAGGCCGACGTCGCCGTCCTGCTCGAAACGCCGCCTGAGCTGATCGCCGGCTCGACGCGTATGGGCGCGGGCACCGCGCAGAAGATCGCGCTCAACATGCTTTCGACGCTCACCGCCATCCATCTCGGCCATGTCCATGACGGCTATATGGTCAATCTCACCGCCGACAACATCAAGCTGCGCGACCGCGCCGTGCGCATGGTCGCCGCCATCAGCGGCAAGAGCCGCGAAGACGCCGCCCGCCTGCTCGAGGAGAGCGGCGGCGTCGTCAAAACCGCCATTCTGCTCGCCGCGGGCGCCGCCAACGCCGACGCGGCCGACAAGATACTGGAAGGAACCGGCCAGAAGCTTCGGCCGGCGCTTTCCGCGCTGGGGCATGATCCCGAAAAGTGGAACCCGCTTTTCGGAAAAGATCATGCCCTAACAAAGAGGTAGGGCCCTTTTCATCCCGATTTCCATCGGGGTGAAACGGGCTTGCGAGGGGAGCAAGGGGCGCTGAGCCTCTGTTCTCAAAACCGAACCTGAAAAAGGTCAACAGGGAGACTGAAGATGAAGACCAAACTACTGACGGCCCTTCTGCTCGGCACAAGCATCCTCGGCACGACCGGGATGGCGCTGGCCGAGGACGTGACGCTCAACATCGAAAGCTGGCGCGGCGACGACCTGACCATCTGGAAGGACAAGCTGATCCCGGCTTTCGAAGCCAAGAACCCCGGCATCAAGGTGGTGTTCGCGCCTTCGGCGCCGACCGAATACGACGCGGCCCTCGGCGCCAAGCTCGCCGCCGGCTCGGCGGGCGACCTGATCACCTGCCGCCCCTTCGACAAGTCGTTGGAACTGTTCAAGAAGGGCAACCTCGCCGACCTGAGCTCGCTGCCTGGCATGGAGAACTTCTCGCCCGTCGCCAAGGCCGCCTGGCAGACCGACGACGGCAAGTCGAGCTTCTGCGTGCCGATGGCCTCGGTCATCCACGGCTTCATCTACAACAAGGATGCCTTCGACAAGCTCGGCATCAAAGTGCCGCAGACCCGCGACGAGTTCTTCGCCGCGCTCGACAAGATCAAGGCGGACGGCACCTATATCCCGATGGCCATGGGCACCAAGGACCTCTGGGAAGCCGCGACCATGGGCTACCAGAATGTCGGCCCGAACTACTGGAAGGGCGAGGAAGGCCGCCAGGCGCTGATCAAGGGCGAGCAGAAGCTCACCGATCCGCAGTGGGTCGAGCCCTTCAAGGAATTGGCCAAGTGGAAGCCGTATCTCGGCGACGGCTTCGAGGCGCAGACCTATCCGGACAGCCAGAACCTGTTCACGCTCGGCCGCGCCGCCATCTACCCGGCCGGCTCGTGGGAAATCGGCCTGTTCAACACCCAGGCGCAGTTCAAGATGGGCGCCTTCCCGCCGCCAGTCGAGAAGGCCGGCGACACCTGCTACATCTCCGACCACACCGACATCGGCATGGGCCTGAATGCGGCATCGAAGCATGCGGAAGAGGCCAAGAAGTTCCTCTCCTGGGTCGCCTCGCCGGATTTCGCCACCATCTACGCCAACGCGCTGCCCGGCTTCTTCAGCCTGAACTCCTCGCCGGTGAAGATGGAAGACCCGCTGGCGCAGGAGTTCGTCTCCTGGCGCGGCAAGTGCAAGTCGACGATCCGCTCGACCTACCAGATCCTGTCGCGCGGCACGCCGAACCTCGAGAACGAGACCTGGGTTGAATCGGCCAATGTGATCAACGGCACCGACACGCCGGAAGCCGCGGCCAAGAAGCTGCAGGACGGCCTCGACAGCTGGTACAAGCCGGCGAAGTAAGAGCATCGATTGCGATACCGGCCGGGCTCGGCCCGGCCGGCATTCAAACAGTTCCCGATAGCGATTGTCGGCGCAGCCTCCCGGTCTTACCCTCGCCGTGCGGGGAAGACGGAGCCGATCTGTCGCTGGCCTTGTCTTTCTCCTCAAGGGGACAGCCAAGCCGTGCATCGAGGCATCAGCTAGCATCAACCGACCTGGAACCCAGAGACGGCGGGGAACCGAACTCATGGCTACCGAACTCATGGCTGCAGAAACGCGACCGAAAAGAGCGATCCGCTGGCATGTCGGCGTCTTCCTGGCGCCGGCGGTGCTGGTCTACACCGCATTCATGATCCTGCCGCTGTTCGGCACCCTCCAGCTCTCGCTATTCCGCAACATCGAACAGTCCCAGGTCTTTGTCGGACTGGGCAATTTCCGCACGCTGTTCGGCGATCCGAACTGGTCGGTGAATTTCTGGAACGCGCTGAGGAACAATGTCTGGTTCTTCATCATCCACATGCTGGTGCAGAACCCGATCGGCATCCTGCTCGCGGCGCTTCTTTCCAGCCCCAGGCTGCGCTTCACCGCCTTCTACCGCACGGCGATCTTCGTGCCGACGATCCTGTCTTTCGTCATCGTCGGTTTCGCATGGAAGCTGATCCTGTCGCCGATCTGGGGCGTGGCCCCGCATCTGATGGATTTCGTCGGGTTGAAGAGCTTTTTCACGCCGTGGCTCGGCAAGGAGCAATATGCGCTCACCGCGCTCAGCCTGGTCTCGGTCTGGCAGTTTGTCGGCATCCCGATGATGCTGATCTATGCAGCACTGCTGTCGATCCCCGACGAGGTGATCGAGGCGGCCGAATGCGACGGCGTCACCGGCATGGCGCAGTTCTGGAAGATCAAGCTGCCGCTGATCCTGCCCTCGATCGGCATCATCTCGATCCTGACTTTCGTCGGCAACTTCAATGCTTTCGACCTGATCTACACGGCGCAAGGGGCGCTCGCCGGGCCGAACTATTCGACCGACATCCTCGGCACCTTCCTCTACCGCGCCTTCTTCGGCTTCCAGCTGCAGGTCGGCGATCCCAACATGGGCGCGACTATCGCCACGATCATGTTCCTGATCATCCTCGCCGGCGTCTGCGTCTACCTGTTCCTCGTGCAGACGCGCCTGCGTCGCTACCAGTTCTGAGGCGCGTCATGAGCACAGCCACCCGTTCGCTTCCCCGCGCCGTCGGCGCGCATGCGATCCTTTTGACCTACACCGCGATCGCGCTATTTCCTGTGATCCTGGTGGTGATGAATTCGTTCAAGTCGCGCGCGGGCATTTTCGGCGCGCCGCTGACGCCGCCGACACCGAAGACCTTCGACCTGATCGGCTACACCACCGTGTTCGGCCAGGGCGACTTCATCCACTATTTCCAGAACAGCCTCGTCGTCACCGTCGCCTCGCTGTTCTTCGTGCTTCTGTTCGGCGCGATGGCCGCCTTCGCGCTGTCGGAATACCGCTTCCGCGGCAACACGATGATGGGGCTCTACCTCGCGCTCGGCATCATGATCCCGATCCGCCTCGGCACCGTCGCCATCCTGCAATTGATGGTGGCGACCGGACTGGTCAACACGCTGACGGCGCTGATCCTGGTCTATACCGCGCAAGGCCTGCCGCTGGCGATCTTCATCCTTTCGGAATTCATGAAGCAGGTGTCCAGCGACCTGAAGAATGCAGGCCGCATAGACGGGCTGTCGGAATACACGATCTTCTTCCGGCTGGTGCTGCCGCTGGTGCGTCCGTCCATGGCGACCGTCGCCGTCTTCACCATGATCCCGATCTGGAACGATCTGTGGTTCCCGCTGATCCTGGCGCCTTCGGAGGAGACCAAGACGGTGACGCTCGGCGCGCAGCTCTTCCTCGGTCAGTTCGTCACCAACTGGAACGCGATCCTGGCGGCGCTGTCGCTGGCGATCCTGCCGGTGCTGATCCTCTATGTCATCTTCTCGCGGCAGCTGATCCGCGGCATCACGTCGGGAGCGGTGAAGTGAGCCGCAATAGCCAACTTTTGATAGGGCTGCGCTTCACCCTCTCAGGAAAAAATGGAGCAGTCAGGTGAGCGATAAAACCTCTCTTCGTGTCGCAAATCCTCTACGGGTAGTCGTCGCCGGCCTCGGCAATATGGGCCGCAGCCATGCGCTCGCCTACCACAGCAACCCAGGCTTCGAGATCGCCGCACTCGTCAACCGTTCCGACGTGCCGCTGCCGGACCGGCTCGCCGGCTACGGCATAAGGCGCTCCTTTGACGACGCGCTGCGGGACGAGAAGCCGGATGTCGCGGCGGTCGCCACCTATTCCGACAGCCATGCCGACTATGCGGTGCGGGCCCTAGAGGCCGGCTGCCATGTCTTCGTCGAGAAGCCGCTGGCGACCACGGTTGCCGACGCAAAGCGAGTCGTCGATGCCGCGAAGGCCAACGGCAAGAAACTGGTAATCGGCTATATCCTGCGTCACCATCCGTCCTGGGTGCGGCTGATCGCCGAGGCGCGCAAGCTCGGCGGCCCATATGTCTTCCGCATGAACCTCAATCAGCAATCCTCCGGCCACACCTGGGAGACGCACAAGCAGCTGATGCAGACGACGTCGCCGATCGTCGATTGCGGCGTGCATTATCTCGACGTGATGCTGCAGATCACCGATTCGAGACCCGTCGAAGTACGCGGCATGGGGGTGCGGCTGAGCGACGAGGTGGCGCCCTCGATGTACAATTACGGGCACTTGCAGGTGCTGTTCGAGGACGGCTCGGTCGGCTGGTACGAGGCCGGCTGGGGGCCGATGATCTCGGAAACGGCCTTCTTCGTGAAGGACGTCATGTCGCCGAAGGGCTGCGTCTCGATCGTGATGAAGGAGGGCGTCAGGTCCGACGACATCGACACCCATACCAAGACCTCGACGATTAGGCTGCATAGCGCGGCGACTGGGCCGGACGGCAAATTCGCCCGGGAGGACCAACTGCTGTCGATGGAAGGCGAACCGGGCCACCAGGAGCTTTGCGACCTCGAACAGGCCTTCCTGCTCAAGGCCATCCGCGAAAACATCGACCTCACCCGCCACATGGACGATGCCGTGAAATCGCTCGCCGTCTGCCTTGCCGCCGACGAGAGCGTGCGCAGCGGCAACGCCGTAAAACTCTAGAACAGGAACGACGCCGTGGGCTCGCTGAAGATCGAGAATGTGAAGAAGGCTTTCGGGCCGGTCGAGGTGCTGAAGGGCATCGACCTCGAAGTGACGGACGGCGAGTTCGTCGTCTTCGTCGGCCCGTCCGGCTGCGGAAAATCGACGCTGCTGCGCGTCATCGCCGGCCTGGAAGATTCGACCTCCGGCCGCGTGCTGATCGACGGCACGGACGTTTCCGTCACGCCGCCGGCCAAACGCGGCATCGCCATGGTGTTCCAGACCTACGCGCTCTACCCGCATCTGACGGTGAAGAACAATATGGCGCTTGGCCTGAAGCAGGCCGGCACGCCGGCGGCCGAGATCGAGCGGCGCATCAAGATCGCCTCCGCGATGCTGTCGCTGGAGCCCTATCTCGAGCGCCGCCCGGCGGAACTGTCGGGCGGCCAGCGCCAGCGCGTCGCCATCGGCCGCGCCGTGGTGCGCGAACCGAAGCTGTTCCTCTTCGACGAACCATTGTCCAACCTCGATGCCGCGTTGCGCGTCAACACCAGGCTCGAGATCGCGCAGCTGCACCGGCGGCTGAAGGCGACGATGATCTACGTCACCCACGACCAGGTCGAAGCGATGACGCTGGCCGACAAGATCGTGGTGCTCAATGCCGGCCGCATCGAGCAGATCGGCAGTCCGATGGAGCTCTACAATTCGCCGGCCAACGAATTCGTTGCCGGCTTCATCGGCTCGCCGAAGATGAATTTCATCGACGGCGCCAGGCTGGGCGAGACGGCCAAGACCATCGGCGTGCGGCCGGAGCACGTCACCGTCGACGCGACGTCGGGCGCCTGGAAAGGCACGGTCGTGCATGCCGAGCATCTCGGTGCCGACACCAACCTCTATCTCGACTGCGAGAAGGCCGGGCTGATCACCGTGCGTATCTTCGGCGTCTACAATGCCGAGCCGGGCGCGACCCTCTACGCGACCCCGGATGCGGCGAAGACGTATCGGTTTGGAGCGGATGGGAAGGTGCTGAGGTAGCGCCGGCTTCCCCTTCTCCCCTTGTGAGAGAAGGTGGCCGCGAAGCGGCCGGATGAGGGGTGTTGGAAGGGATCTCGTCGCGGCAGAATAAAGCGTGGGATATCTTCAATCTTCAAGGCGGCACTCGGCTGGACCACCCCTCATCCGTCTCGGCGCTGCGCGCCGATCCACCTTCTCCCACAAGGGGAGAAGGGATCGTCGCACCTTACTCGTCCGCTTTGAACGTCTGCTTCTGCTGGCCCAATCCCTCGATGCCGAGCTCGACGACGTCGCCGGGCTTCAGGAACACCGGCGGCTTCATGCCGAGGCCGACGCCGGGCGGGGTGCCGGTGGAGATGATGTCGCCGGGATGCAGCGACATGAATTGGCTGAGATAGGCGACCAGATATTTCACGCCAAAGACCATGGTCCTGGTCGAGCCGTTCTGCATCGTCTTGCCGTTGACGGTCAGCCACATCTTGAGGTTCTGCGGGTCGGCGACCTCGTCTTTGGTGACCAGCCAGGGGCCGGTCGGGCCGAAGGTGTCGCACGACTTGCCCTTGGTCCACTGGCCCTGGCGCTCGGCCTGGAAGGCGCGCTCGGAGACGTCATGCGCGACGCAATAGCCGGCAACATAATCCAGCGCGTCGTCCTCCGAGACATACTTCGCTGTCTTGCCGATGATCACGCCGAGCTCGACTTCCCAGTCGGTCTTGACCGAGCCGCGCGGGATCAGCACGTCGTCATCGGGCCCGACGATCGCCGAGCTTGCCTTCATGAAGATGATCGGCTCCGGCGGCACGGTGGCGCCGGTCTCGGCGGCGTGATCGGAATAGTTCAGGCCGATGCAGATGAACTTGCCGGTGCCGGCGACGCAGGCGCCCAGGCGCGGCTTGCCGGGAACCACCGGCAGCGACTTCGGATCGAGCTTCGAAAGCATCTCCAGCGAGGCCGGATGGAGCGCCGTGCCGGCGATGTCGGCGACATGAGCCGAAAGGTCGCGGATCGTCCCATCCGCATCGAGCAGGCCGGGCTTTTCGCAGCCAGCTTCGCCATAGCGCAACAACTTCATCTCAACGTTCTCCACCTTGCGGCCAAGGGCCGGTTTTGCAAATTCCCATCGAAGCCAGCGGACCGTAGTTGCCGACCCCGTCCACGGCAAGCAAGCCTCGCTGCTATGCCGACCAAATCGTCGAGATTTTCAGACGTTTCGATCCGACCGCCCCACCGATATCCGAGCCTCTCGTCAGATCGACCAGCCGCCATCGATATTATAGGCCTGCCCCGACGTGTAGGTTGCGCCGGCAAGATAGACGGCGAGATCGGCGATCTCCTCCGGCGTGCCAAGCCTGCCCATGGGCTGGCGGGCGATGAAGGCCGCGCGCGCTGCCTCATAGTCGCCCTGGGCATGCATGCGGTCCTGAAGCGACGGGCTTTCGACCGTGCCCGGGCAGATCGCGTTGCAGCGTATGCCCTTGGCGACATAATCGGCGGCAACCGCCTTGGTCAGGCCGACCACGGCTGCTTTGGTCAGTCCGTAGACGAAGCGGTTCGGCACACCCTTTTGCGAGCTTGCCAGCGAGGCCATGTTGATGATCGAGCCGTCGCCGCGCTCCAGCATGCCGGGCAGCACGGCGCGGATGGTGCGGATCATCGAACGGACATTGAGGTCGAGCGCGAAGTCGAGATCCTCGTCCTTCATCTCGAGGATGGAGCCGCCATGGACGAAACCGGCGCAGTTGAACAGCACGTCGACTTGGCCGATCTCGGCGAAGGCAGTAGCGACGGCCGCATCGTTCAGCACATCGAGCTTGCGTATCTTGATGCCAGGCGTCTTGCCCAGCTCGGCCAACAGCGGCTCGTTGATATCGGTGGCGTGAACGGTCGCGCCCGTCTTGGCGAAAGCCAGCGCGCTCGCCCGGCCGATGCCTTGCGCCGCCGCGGTGACGACGACCACCTTACCTGCCAGATCCGCCATGCTTTTCTCCTCACCTGCCTGGTGCGTCCGCGTCTATTGATGGCCAGTCCGGGCGTCATGCGCCAGACCGTCAGCACCGTACGGCCTAAGTTCTTGCCCATAGATAAAGATGTTTTTTCTGGTTAAAGAACACCCGCACAAGCGTCAAGCCCGAACGCCATCACCTTCGCGGCAGCTGCTTTAATGCATATAGTCTGTCGCGGCGCAAGGACTTGTACGACAACCGGGCAACAAGTTCCGCTGTCCTGGACCATTCGGGCACGCCGCGCTTCGTAAGCGATCAATCGCCGTAAGGCACCCAGACATTCTTGACCTCGATGGCGCGGCGCAGGAAGACCTCGCCTGCCGCCTCCCCCGAGGCCCAGTCGAGGCTACGACCATTGCCGGTCCAGACGCGCTTGAGGTTGCCGATGGAGTCGGCCTCCGCCTTGGCGCAGGTGTCGGCATCGGCGAAGACCCAGAGCCCGTCGACGTCGTCATGCTTGGCCAGCACGCCGGCAAGCTCGGCGCCGCGGCCGGTGACGATGTTGATCGCGCCGGCCGGAATGTCGGAATATTCGATCACCTGGTAGAGGTCGGTGGCCAGCAGCGGGTGGCGCTCCGACGGGACGGCAACAACCGTGTTGCCCATGGCAAGCGCCGGCGCGACCAGCGAGATGAAGCCCAAAAGCGGCTGGTTGTCCGGCGCGACGATACCGACGACGCCGACGGGCTCATGCAGCGCAAGTGTCACGACACGGGCCGGCGGCTGGTGCACGCGGCCTTCGAACTTGTCGGTGAGGCCGGCATAAAGGAACAACCGCTCGATCGACTGCTCGACCTCTTCGCGCGCGGCCTTGGCGCCGACGCCGGTGAGTTGGACAAGGCGCGCGGCGAACTCGTCGGCGCGGCCCGACAGGTTCTCGGCGAAGTAATAAAGCACCTGGCTGCGGTTGAAGGCCGTCGCCTCCGGCCAGGCCTTGCAGCCACGCGCGGCTGCGACGGCGTCGCGGATATCCTTGCGGTTGCCGAGACCGACTTCGCCTGCCAGCTTGCCCTTGGCGCTGGCAATGGCGATCGAGTAATTGCCATCCGGGCGCACCTGCTTGCCGCCGATGAACAGTTTTGCCGTGCGGTCGATGGCCAAGCCGTCGGCCTGCTCGACCGGCTGGGCCGAGCCGGCCGAGGCCGGCTTGATGGCGGGGCCGACCGGCAGCTTGGCGGCGAGATATTCGAACATGCCTTCGCGGCCGCCTTCACGGCCAAAACCGCTTTCGCGATAGCCGCCGAAGCCGCAGGCGGCGTCGAACATGTTGGTGCCGTTGACCCACACCACGCCCGCCTTCAGTTGCGGCGCGACATGCAGGGCCAGATTGATGTTCTCGCTCCATACCGAAGCGGCCAAGCCGTAGCGCGTGTTGTTGGCAAGCTCGATCGCCTCCTCGGTGTTGCGGAAGCTCATCGTCGCCAGGACAGGGCCAAAGACCTCTTCCTGCGCCAGAATGTTAGCCGGCGACACACCCGTCGCGAGCGTCGGCAGGTGATAATAGCCGGAGGATGGCAAAGCGGCGTCCGGCTGCCAGCAGACCGCGCCCTGTTTCGCCCCCTCGGCAATGAGACCCTTGACGCGGTCGAGCTGGGTGCGGTCGACAAGCGGGCCGATATCGGTGTTTTTGTCGAGCGGGCTGCCGACGCGCAGCCGGCTCATCCTGACCTTGATCTTGGCGATCAAGGCTTCCGCAACGCCTTCCTGCACCAGCAGACGCGAGCCGGCGCAGCAGACCTGGCCCTGGTTGAACCAGATGCCGTCGACCAGACCTTCGACGGCGCTGTCGAGATCGGCATCCTCGAAGACGATGAAGGCCGACTTGCCGCCGAGCTCCAGTGAAAGCTTCTTGCCCGACCCGGCGGTGGCCTTGCGGATGATCTTGCCGACTTCCGAAGAGCCGGTGAAGGCAATCTTCTGGATGCCGGGATGATTGACGATGGCCGCACCGGCCTCCGGTCCGCCCTGGACGATGTTGACGACGCCCTTCGGCACGCCGGCACGCTCGCAGATCTCGGCGAACAATATAGCGGTGAGCGGCGTGAATTCGGCCGGCTTCAGCACCACCGTGCAGCCCGCGGCCAGAGCCGGCGCTATCTTCCAGGCCAGCATCAGCAGCGGGAAATTCCACGGGATGACCTGGCCGACGACGCCGACCGGCTTGTGGTCGGGAAAATCCTTGTCCAGCGTCTGCGCCCAGCCGGCATGATGGACGAAATGGCGGATCGCCAGCGGCACGTCGATGTCGCGGCTTTCGCGGATCGGCTTGCCGTTGTCGATCGATTCCAGCACCGCGAACAGGCGCTGGTGGCGCTGCATGGCGCGGCCGATGGCATAGAGCACTTTCGCGCGGGCGTAGCCCGAGGATGCCGACCATTTTGGCAGCGCCTTTGCTGCCGCCGCGACCGCCGCGTCGATATCGGCGGCGCCGGCATCCGAGATCTTGGCCAGAAGCTTGCCGGAAGACGGCTCGCTGGTGTCGAAAGTCTTGCCGCTTGCCGCCGGCTTCCAGCCGCCGTCGATGAACAGCGCCTTGGAGAAATCGCGTGCGGCGAGCCAGGCATCCGCCTCATTGCGGGCCTCCGGCGCCGGGCCGTATTCCATGGCGTGATAGCGTTCGAGGATGTTCATGGGGCGCACTCGTAGCCTACGCCATTGCGTGGCGATGGTTGGCCGAATAGTGGCCGGTCAAATGATGTTCGAGCTGGCGCTCGATGTCGGTGAGTAGGCTGGAGGCGCCGAAGCGGAACAGGTCCGGCTCGAGCCAGGGACGGCCGAGCTCCTCCTTCATCAGCACCAGCCAGTCGAGCGAGACTTTTGCCGTCGAAATGCCGCCGGCCGGCTTGAAGCCGATGAGATAGCCGGTCTCCTCGAAATAGGCGCGGATGGCGCGCACCATGGCAAGGCCGACGGGAAGCGTGGCGTTGACGCTCTCCTTGCCGGTCGAGGTCTTGATGAAATCGGCGCCCGCCGTCATCGCAACCATCGAGGCGAGCATGACGTTGCGCAGCGTGGCGAGGTCGCCGGTGCCAAGAATGACCTTGAGATGCGCATCGCCGCAGGCGGCGCGCATGGCGACGATCTCGTTGAACAGCTCGCGCCATTTGGCGCCATAGACCAGGCCGCGCGGAATGACGACGTCGATCTCGTCGGCGCCGTCCTTCACCGATGCTTCGATCTCCTGCAGGCGCGTGGAGAGCGGCGCAAGGCCGTGCGGGAAAGCAGTCGAGACGGCGGCGACATGGATGCCGGTGCCGCGCACGGCGTCGACCGCGGTGGCGACGAAGGGATGGTAGACGCAGATCGCCGCCGGACGGATCGCCTCGCCTGATATGCCGAGGCCCTCGACGATATCGCGACGCAGTGGGTTGATCGCCTTGGCGCAAAGCCGGCGCACGCGCTCGTCGGTATCGTTGGAGTTCAGCGTGGTGAGGTCCATGCAGGCGATGGCGCGCAGGAGCCAAGCGGCCTGGTTGTCGGCCTTGATCGAGCGCCGCTTGGTGAGCGTCGCGACGCGACGCTCCAGCGCCGAGCGGTTGACGCTGCGCACCGATTCCAGAAAGCCGAGATCAAGCTTCATGCCGGGGTTGCGGGCGATGCCGTGTTCCAGCGGCAGCGGCGTGTTGGCGGCGGCGCGCGCCGGCAGCGGCATCACCTTGGGCGCGCCTGCGCCGGCCTCGCGGATCGTGCTCATCTCCTGCCCTTTC
This sequence comes from Mesorhizobium sp. CA12, assembly GCF_020165255.1. Lineage (NCBI taxonomy): Bacteria > Pseudomonadati > Pseudomonadota > Alphaproteobacteria > Hyphomicrobiales > Phyllobacteriaceae > Mesorhizobium > Mesorhizobium sp. CA12. The sequence continues at coordinate 70,444 of NZ_JAIUHT010000008.1, read as the reverse complement.
ACTCAGCGCCTTTGCGCTTTTATGCCTTCGTGGGTGTCATTGGGTGGCACGAACGAAGATAGCCCGTGAAGCGATGCTTCACGAGTCTTTCAAAGGGTCATAGCGCAAAAAGCCCGCTCAGGCAGCAGATTTTTGACCGTATGGTCAAAACATCATGCTGGGTAGGCGCTCCATGCGTTGGAGATTGGCCGAAATGCCCATCCCTTCGTCATACTCGGGCTTGACCCGAGTATCCATGCCGTGACCTCTGCCGCAGAGTGCAACGGTGCAGAATTCCGTAACCGCCGCAATGCCTTAGCGTAACGGCATGGAGGGTCTGCGCGCGTCGCTCCGCTCCTTGCTCCGCCCTAGAATGACGAAGCGCGAATGCCGTCGCTAATCTCAGACGCCTCCAACAGAGCAGGCGGACCGCGATATGTCTCAGCCGACGAAGGCGCGCTCGACGACGAAGCTGGCCGGATGGCTGAGCGAGCCTTCCTGGAAGCCGAGGCTTTCGGCGAGTTCCTTGACGTCCTTCAGCATGTGCATCGAGCCGCAGATCATGATGCGGTCGGTCTCTGGGTTGAGCTTGTCGATGCCGAGGTCGGAATAGAACTTGCCCGAGCCGATCAGCGCGGTGATGCGGCCCATGCGCGCCGATTCCTCGCGGGTCGTCGAATTATAGAGCGTGACGCGGCCGCCGGTCAGCTCGCCGATCAGCGGATCGCTTTCGAGCGCCGCCACCAACTCCTGGCCATAGGTGAGCTCGGCATTGTCGCGGCAGGTGTGGGTGAGAATGACCTCGTCGAACTTTTCGTAAGTATCGGGGTCTCGCAGCAGGCTGGCGAAGGGCGCGATGCCGGTGCCGGTCGAGATCATGATCACGCGCTTGGCGGGCGTCAGCGCGTCGAGCACCAGCGTGCCGGTCGACTTCTGACGCATGATGACGGTGTCGCCGACCTCGATCTTCTGCAGCTCGGACGTCAGCGGACCGTCCGGGACCTTGATCGAGAAGAATTCGAGCTCGTCGTCCCAGGCGGGGCTCGCGACCGAATAGGCGCGGAAGATCGGCTTCTCGGCATTGGGCAGGCCGATCATGACGAACTCGCCGGAGCGGAAGCGCAGCGACTGCGGCCGGGTGATGCGGAAGGAGAACAACCGATCGGTATAATGCTTCACCGACACCACGGTCTCGGCATAGACATTGGCCGGGATCGGGAACTGCAGCGGCTTTGCGCCGGCGACGTTCAACGCGGATGTCGTGTTCATTCCAACCCAACTTTCCGGCCCAGATGAAACGCACTGGGCGCCAAACCTTCTCGTGCGCGCCCGAACGGTCAGGTTCCGACGTGCTCCCTGCACACTGTCAAGCGGTAAGCTCTTGTGTCCGGAATTTATTAGTATACAAATGATCTCCAGGTCAAGATAGCAGCGTAAAACGCCTTTCCAAACCGAGGCATATCCGTAGTCCTGGCATTTCGGGTTTCGGCAATGAATGAGAAATTTTCGGCGTCGGCGGGAAACGTCGTGGCTGGCATCGATGTCGGCGGAACCTTCACCGATCTGCTTTTGATCGACGGCAAGGCGGGCGGCAAGGTCCATATCGCCAAGAGACCGACCACGGTGGAAAACCAGGCCTTCGGCGTCGTCGCGGCACTTGGCACCACCGGTTTTCCGATCGACGGCATCGACCTCATCGTGCATGGCACGACGACCACGACCAACGCCGTGCTGGAACGTCGCCTGGCGCGGACCGGCATGATCACCACCCGAGGCTTTCGCGACGTGATCGAGCTTGGGCGGCGCACGAGGCCGCAGGCCTATGGGATGACGGGCACTTTTGTCCCCGTCATTCCCCGTGACCTTCGGCTTGAAGTGTCGGAGCGGGTCGAGGCGTCGGGCGCCGTGCGCATTGAACTCGACGAAGCCGAGATGCGCGATGCGGTGAAGGCGCTGCTCGACGCCGGCTGCGAGTCGCTGGTCATCCATTTCCTGCACTCCTACGCCAACCCGTCGCATGAGCGGCGTGCGGCAGAGATAGCGGCGGAGCTCTGGCCGAACGGCCACATCACCACCGGCCATGCGCTGCTTTCGGAAGCGCGCGAGTTCGAGCGCGGCGTCACCGCGGCGGTCAACGCCTCGGTGCAGCCGATCCTGGAGCGCTATGTCGAGCGGCTGCGCAAGGAGCTGGCGGCAAAGGGCTACGCCCGCGACTTCCTGATCATGAACGGCAATGGCGGCATGATCTCGGCCCGCTTCGTCACGCTGGAATCGGCCAAGACCGTGATGTCCGGCCCGGCGTCGGGCGTGATCGCCGCCGCCTATACGGGAAAACGCGCCGGCTTCGGCAATCTCGTCACTTACGACATGGGCGGCACCTCGACCGACGTGGCGCTGATCCGCAACGCCGAACCTGCCGTGTCGAACGAGATCGAGATCGAATATGCGATGCCGATCCATGTGCCGATGGTGGCGGTGCACACCGTCGGCGCCGGCGGCGGCTCGATCGCGCGCGTCGATGCGGCCGGGCTGATCCAGATCGGCCCGGAAAGCGCCGGCGCCAACCCAGGCCCGATCTGCTACGGGCGCGGCGGCATCGAGCCGACCATCACCGACGCCAATCTGGTGCTCGGCCGCCTGGCGCCGAAGAAATTGCTGGCGGTCGACAATCCGGTCACGGTCGAGCGCGTCACCGGGATTTTCGAGGACAAGATCGGCAAGCGCACAGGCCTCTCCGGCGTCGAAGCGGCGGGTGCCGTCTTGAGGCTCGGCAACATGAAGATGGCGGGCGCGATCCGCATAGTGTCGGTCTCGCGCGGCCACGATCCGCGCGATTTCGCGCTGTTCGCCTTCGGCGGCGCCGGACCGCTGCACGCGACGGCGCTCGCCCGCGAGCTCGGCCTGCCGAGGGTGCTCGTGCCGGCGCGCCCGGGCATCACCAACGCGCTCGGCTGCGTTGTGGCCGATCTGCGGCACGACTTCGTCAACACAATCAACCAGCCGGTCGGCGGCCTCGATGAAACCGCGCTTCGCGAGGTGTTGGAACGGCACCGTAACGAAGGTGAGGCGCTGATTGCCAAGGAAGCGGTGAAACCCGACGCGATCCGCGTCACCCATTCGGCCGACATGCAGTTCGTCGGCCAGACGCACATCATCAACGTGCCGCTGCCCTCCTCGTCGGTTTCACGAGAAACACTGCAGCTTCTGTTCGAAAAAGCCTATTTCGCGCGCTTCAAGGTCGAGTTGCCGGAGATCCGCGCCAACCTCGTCAACCTCAACACATCGGTTACCGGCGTGCGGCCGCAGATCGACCTGTCGCGGCTGATCGACCCCGCAGGACGTGCCGCCACGCTCGAGGAGGCGCGGCGCGAAATCCGGCCGGTCTGGTATCACGGGACCTGGCACGACACGCCGGTCTATGCCCGCGAAAAACTGCCGCTCGATATAACAATCGAGGGTCCGGCGATCCTGGAACAGATGGATGCGACCACCGTGCTCGAACCCGGCGACCGGGCGCGCTCGGATGCCGACGGCAACATCATCATCGACATCGGTGAGGGCTAAGATGGCAAAGCTCGATACGATCACGCTTTCGGTGCTGCAGGCGGCGCTGCAGCAGGTCTGCGACGAGATGGACCTGACCTTCTCGCGCGCGGCCTTCTCGCCGGTTATCGCGGAAGCCAATGACCGTTCGGACGGCATCTATTCGGCCGTCGATGGGTCGCTGATCGCGCAGGGCAGCCAGGGCCTGCCGGTCTTCGTCGGTGTCATGCAATACTCGACCAGGACGGTGATCGCGATGATCGCCAACGGACGATGCCTGCCGCCCGAGCCCGGCGACATCTACATCGTCAACGACCCCTATCTCGGCGGCACGCATCTGATGGATGTGCGCTTCGTCATGCCGGTCTATCGCGGCGGCAAGATCTTCTGCTGGCTTTCCAACACCGGCCACTGGCCGGATATTGGCGGCTCGGTACCGGGCGGCTTCTCCGCTTCGGCCACGGCGGTCGAACAGGAAGGCCTGCGCCTGCCGCCGGTAAAACTATTCAAGCAGGGCTCGCTCGATCCGGAAATCTACGCCATCATCTGTTCCAACATCCGCGTCGCCGACCAGCGCATCGGCGACATCCGCGCGCAGGCTGCGGCGCTGCTGATCGGCCAGGACAGGCTCAACGAAATCCTGGATCGTTACGGGGACGAAACCGTCGTTGAGGCCATTGCCGAACTTCGCCGCCGCGCCGCTGAGCAGATGCGCGCCTCGATCGCCGTGATCCCGGACGGCGTCTACCGCTCGCAGGCCTTCGTCGATTCCGACGGCGTGGTGAACGAGCCGCTGACCATCAATCTCGCCGTCGAGAAGCAGGGCGACACGCTGACCTTCGACTTTGCCGGCTCATCGAAACCCTGCGCCGGACCGATGAACAGCGTGCTGGCGACGACGCTGTCGTCGGTCTATCTGGCCATGCGGCATATCTTCCCGGAAGTGCCGATCAGCGCCGGCGCTTTCGAGCCGCTGAACGTCAAGCGGCCGGAAGGCACGTTCCTCGACGCCAAATATCCGCGCCCGGTCTCGGGCTGCGCGGCGGAGGTCTCGCAGCGCATCGCCGAAGCCGTATTCGCCGCGATGGTGCAGGCGCTGCCGGAAAAGGTGACGGCGGCGCCCGCCGGCTCCAGCGGCAATTTCGCCCTCGGCGGCAACGATCCGGCGCGCGGGCGCGACTATGTCATGTACCAGATCTCGGGCGGCGGTTATGGCGGCAATGCCGGCCATGACGGGTTGAGCAATGGCTGCTCGACGATCGGCATTTCGAAATCGCCGCCAGTCGAGATCATGGAACAGGCTTTTCCGGTGCTCTACCGGCATTACGCCTTGCGCGAAGGCTCCGGCGGCGCGGGAAAACATCGCGGTGGCTTCGGGCTCGCCTATGAAGTCGAGCTATTGCGCGGCGAAGCGCGCGCATCATTCGTCATGGATCACGGCCGCTTCGGGCCGCAAGGCGCGCTCGGCGGCAGGGACGGCGCGCCGAACAGCGTCACCGTGTTCCGAGGCGGCGAAGCGCATGTGCCGCCGCATCTTTCCAAGGAACAGGACATCGCGCTCAAGGCCGGGGACCGCGTGCGTGTCGGCACGCCCGGCGGCGGCGGTTACGGCGATCCGCGCGAGCGCGACCCGAAGCTGGTCGCCGAGGATGTCAGGCTCGGGTACTATACGGCTGAGCAGGCCAGGGAGATGTTCGGGGTGGACGTGTAGGCGGACGGCTAACGATCGATCGAAGGTGCCGACACGCTTCCGTCGAGTTCCTTCACACCCCCCTCTGCCCTGCCGGGCATCTCCCCCGCAAGGGGGGAGATTGGCAGTTTCAGCCTTGGCGCTCTCTCTTCAACGCCGGAGATTTGCGAAGGCCGAGATGACATCTGATCTCCCCCCTTGCGGGGGAGATGGCCGGCAGGCCAGAGGGGGGTGCTGTCCCGCCGGCGCAAAAAGGTGTCACCCTCTCGAAAGCAACCCTTCACGCCAGCTTCGCCAGCAGCCGCAGGAACGTCGCGGTCTCCTTGGCGGTCAGCGGCGCCAGCGTCTCCTCGGTGATTGCGCGCGCGAGCGGGATCAGCCGCTCGATCGCCTCGCGGCCTTCCGGCGTCAGATTGACCAGCAGCCGCCTTTTGTCGACCTCATGCTTGGAGACTTCGACCAGCCCGCGCGCCTTCAGCCGGTCGATGACGCCCTTCACGGTTGCGGCGTCCATGGCGATCAGCGTTCCGAGCTGGTTCTGCGAGGTTTCGCCGATATCGTAAAGCTTGGCCAAAGCGGCGAATTGCGGCGGCGTCAGGTCGCCGATATGCGAGGCGAAGATCGAGACATGGCGCTGATGCGCCTTGCGCAGGATGAAGCCGACCTGGTCCTGCAGGTGGTAGTTGTTCTCGTCGCTATCCTCGGCCTCGACCAGCCGCAGCAAATTGTCCTCGCCGCTCATCTCAAGCCGTCCCATGCCTTGATATCCTCGGCAGCCAGGCCGCCCATGCGGTTGTGGACGCGCGGACCGCAGGTCATGGCGAGGCAGAACAGGATCTCGTCCGGACGCGGGCCGTCGCTGATGCCGACCTCCATGGCGTCGAAATGACTGCGCACATAGGCGGCGTTGATATGGCCGAGCGGCACGTCGAGCCTTGACCCGAAGGCGCCGACCTTCTTGGCCGAGGGCACGATCGCCTTGGCGTCGCCGAGGCGCTCGCGCATGGCATAGCCGCCAGGGACATGCCACAGCGCGCCGTGCTCCAGCTCCCCTGCCGTGCCGACGATGGCGCCCTTGCCGTAGCCGTCGATCTTCTTCACGTCACCGCCGAGCGCCGCGATCAGCCTGTCCGAGAGCAGAAGCCCGAGCGGCTTCAGGTCCTCCATCGCGCCCTGCAAATCCTCGACATAGCGGCCGGCGAAGGGGTTCTTGACCACGGCAAGAGCCGCCGCGCGCAGGCGGGGTTCTTTCACCACCGGTCCGCCGTCGTGAAAAATCTCCTCGGTCAAGACCGCGACCTTGCGGATCGGAAAGTCAGGCATGGGCAGTTTCCTTCGCTTTATGTTTATTGGGCGCAGCGAGCGTCACCGAGCCACTGATGCGGGCCTCGCCCGCCAGAAACAGCGCCGATGCGGCGACCAGGCCGCGCCGGCGAAAATCTTCGGCGACGGCAAGGCCGTTGTCCAGCGCGCGCGCAATTTCGGCGGCGTCAAGCGGGCCGACGCTTTGTGTTACCAGCATCTCGCCGAGATCGCTGTCTGGCGCCAGATCGCGCGCGGCGGCGCGTGCAATGGCGGGATGTCCGGGCAGATCGACGGCGTTGGCAATCAGCGTTGCCGCCGCGTCGGCCTCGGCGCCCGTCGGCGCCAGCACCGTGACCGCATCGGCTATGCCCAGCGAAAACGACCGGCCGCGCCAGCCGCTGGTGGCGACGCCGCGCACGCCGTCCTCGGCGCGAATGGAGACGCGGTCGGCCATGCCATTCCCGGTGCCGGCGATCGCCACCGTCATCGTCTGGCCGATGCCAAGATGGAGAGCGCAGTCGCCGCCATTGTTGACGTAAGCGCGGTCGAGCCGGCGGCCGGCGAGCATTGAGCTGAGAATTTCGTCGGCTACCGAACCGGCAACGGCGGCCATCGGCGTGATGAAGCATTCTGCCAACGGCATGACGGCAGCCTCCATGCGGCGCGCGGTCGGGCCGGCGAAGTCGCGCGGCGCCAGGAAGAAGGCCGGCAGGCGCAATTCGGGCAGCTCTTCGACCACCTCGATCAGGATTGTCTGAAAGCGGGCGACCGCCTGCTCATAGGCGGCGCGGCATTCATCCGCTTCCCCAAAGGCCTCGACGATCAGATCGATCGGCCCATGGTTGAGATGGAGCCGCCTGCCGTCGGCAAGCCAATGCGCCTGCGGGCCGTTCATCAGCCGGCACCATTCGCCGCTGATCGCCGCAACTGCGCCAACGGCGGCCAGGGGTTATCGGCCGGCGCGCCCGTGCCGCGGCGTGGGTTGAGATATTCGCCGCCCTTGGCGAGGATGTCCTCGATGCTGCGGATCTCGTTCTCATAGCCGCCGAGCCGGACATAATCGTCGCGGCGCATGGTGAATTCGATCGGCGCCACCAGCGCCGGCGTCGGCACATAGCCGAAGGCGCCTTCCGGCACGCGGGTGACGTCGACCATCAGCGTGATGCCGCCGCCCGGCCAGACATAGACCGGCGCGCCGCCCACGGTCACATAGGTCTTCAACCCTTGCACCGAGCGGGTGAGGTTCACCGGGTTTTCGGTGACGCCGGCGCGCAGCGAGCCGCCGGCGCCGCCGATGAACAGAACCGTACACAAAGCCGGCTCGCAATTGTCCTCGATCAGGCCGACGGACTTTTGCAGCCGCTCGGGAAACGGCTTCTGGACCGGCTTCAGCTGGTCGTCCAGCTCGTAATAGGCGAACTGCTCGCCGGTGGTCGAGACCATCAGCAGCGACAGGCCGGGACGCGCGCCCTTCTTGGCGTTCCAATCGCCGAGGATCGACAGCGGATCGGAGATCGTGGTGCCGCCCCAACCGAGGCCGGGCTCGGACACCTTGAAATAGCGGCCGGGGGTCGAACGACGGCCGATGATCTTTATCCCGGTATCCTCCCAGCCCAGCACCTTGCCGGCCTGGTGCTCGGAAACGACGCCGGTGATGTGGTCGTCGACCACCACCACCTCGTCGACGAGACCGCGCCATTGCGTGGCGAACATGCCGATGGTCGCCGAGCCGCAGCCGACGCGCATGCGGTGCTCGACCTTGCCGTCGATAACCGGCGCCTTGCCGGCTTCGACGATGACCGTCGCGCCGCCGTCGATGGTGAGCTCGACCGGGTTGCGGTTGCAGAGATTGAGCAGCGCGTCGCAGGTGGCGCGTCCTTCTGCCTTCGAGCCGCCGGTGAGGTGATGGACGCCGCCGAGCGACAGCATTTGCGAGCCGTATTCGCCCGTCGTGACATGGCCGATCGCCTCGCCTTCAGAGCGCACGGTCGCCGTCTCGTCGCCGATGTGGCGATCGGTGTCGATCTTCACCTTGACGCCGCAGTACGAAAAAATGCCTTCGGTGACGACGGTGACGAGATCGACGCCCTCGACCTCCTGGCTGACGATGAAGGGCGCGGGCTTATAGTCCGGATAGGTGGTGCCGGCGCCGATCGCGGTGACGAAGCGGCGGCCGGTGTTGACCAGATCGCCGTTCCAGGCTTCGCCCTCGGCGACGAAAGGCACGACCGCGCCGCCCGTCTCGGCCGCGTGGTCGAGGATGGTCAGCGGATCCATGCGCACGATGCGGCCGCCGACATTGCCGTAGCGGTCGCAGGCGCCGGTACGGCCGTCGGCGATGTAGCACATGACCGGACAGGCATCGCAGCGGATCTTTTCCGCCACCTGCTTCTCGCCGGGATCGTGGGTTTCGAAACGTTCGGCAAGCTCGCTCATCGGCGCGCCTCCTTCTCGCGGATCGCCGCCAGGATGCGGCTCGGCGTCGCCGGCACCTTGGTGACCAGGACACCGGTGGCATGACGGATGGCGTTGAGGATCGCCGGAGCGGTCGGGATCAGCACATGCTCGCCCAGGCCCTTGGCGCCGAAAGGACCTTCAGGATCCGGAACTTCGACGAGAATATGCTCCACCGGCGGCACGTCGCCGATGGTCGGGATGAGATAGTCGTGCAGGTTCTCGGTGCGGCCGGGGATATATTCCTCCATCAGCGCCATGCCGATGCCTTGCGCGATGCCGCCTTCGATCTGGCCTTCGACCAGGACCGGGTTGATTGCCTTGCCAACATCATGCGCCGCGGTGATCTTGATCAACTTGACGGTGCCAAGCTTGAGATCGACCTCGATCTCGGCGATCTGCGCGCCATAGCCGTAGACCGCGTAAGGCTTGCCCTGGCCCTTGGCATCGAGCGGCAGCGTCGGCGGGTCGTAGGTTTCTTCCGCAGCGAAAACGAAGCCATCGGCATCGGCCTTCAGCCCCGCGAGATCGATGCGCCGCGCGGCATCGCCTTCGCGGATGGAGATGCTGGTGCCGTCGAGCGCGATCGTCGCTTGTTCCGAGACATTGGCAAAGCGCAGGATCTTCTCGCGCAACGCCCTTCCGGCCTTCTCGGCGGCCTTGCCGGTGACAAAAGTCTGGCGCGAGGCGGATGTTTTGCCGGCATCGGGCGTGATGGCGGTGTCGGCGCTCTTCAGCTTGAAACTGGCCAGCGGCAGGCCGAGCGCGTCGGCGCAGATCTGGGCGATCACCGTGTTGGAGCCCTGGCCGATGTCGACCGCGCCCTGGTGCAGGATGACGTCACCCGCGGCCGAGATGCCGACCTTGATGGTCGAAGGATTGGGCAACGAGGTGTTGCCGCAGCCATACCAGCAGGAGGCGATGCCGACGCCGCGCTTGCTTGCCGTATGGGTGGCATTAAACGCCTCCGCGTCCGCCAGCGCACGCGCCCAGTGCGGCTTGAGCTGTTCCAGGCATTCGCCGATACCGACACCTGATTCCAGGCGTTGGCCGGTGACCGTTTCGTGTCCGTTACGAAGGCAGTTCTTCAGCCGAAAATCGAGACGATCCATGCCGAGCTTTGCGGCGAGCTCGTCATAGAGCGTTTCCTGCATGATGGTGGCTTGCGGCACGCCGAAGCCGCGGAAGGCGCCGGCGATCGGGCCATTGGTGTGGATGGCGTAGCCCGTAGCCCGGTAGTTCGGCGTGAGGTAAGGGCCGGAGGCATGCACCGGCACGCGATTGGCGACCGTCGGGCCCCAACTGGCATAGGCGCCGGTGTTGAAATCGCCCTCGAAGACCATGCCGGTGACGCGGCCCTCGGCATCGGCGCCGATGGTCGCCTTCATCTCGGCCGGATGGCGCTTGGTGGTCGACATCATCGATTCGTTGCGCGTGTAGGCAAGTGCCGCCGGCCGCCCGGTCTTCATCGCCACGAGGCCGATGAGAGGCTGCAGCGAGACATCGAGCTTCGAGCCGAAGCCGCCGCCTGTCGCCGTCGGCACGATACGGACCTTCTCCACAGGAAGGCCCAGCACCTTGGCCGTGTCGTCGCGGTCCATGTAGGGCGCCTGGGTGCAGGCGACGACGACCAGCGTGTCGCCGTCCATATAAGCATAGCCGGCTTCCGGCTCGATATAGGCGTGCTCGACAAAGGAGGTCTCGATGGCGCCGGAGACAGTGACCGCTGCGCCGGCGAGCGCGCCATCGGGATCGCCGCGCTCGACATAGCCGGAGGTGAGCAGGTTTGCAGGTCGGTGCGGATGGATCAGTGCCGCGCCGTCAGCTTTCGCATCGCGCGGCTGCAGCATATGCGGCAGCTCGGTCCAGGCGATCGGGAAATCCGTCAGATCGAGATCGAGGATCGCTTCGCGCTCGCCGGCGACGAGCGCCACGGCCTCGCCGCGCAGGCGCGCAAAGCCCTCGGCCAGCGCCGGCTGGTCGGCGAAGGGGCCGATGACGCCGAAGCAATTCTTTCCCGGAATGTCCTTTGCGGTGAAGACGCCGGCGATGCCGGGGTGCGCTTTTGACCAAGCATCGAGATCGCCGAAGCTGAAGCGGGCATGATAATGCGACGAGCGCACCACAAGCACCGCCAGTGCGTCGGACGGGAAGGAATCGCCGCCGAATTTTTCGTCACCGGTGACTTTCGGCACGCCGTCGAGCCGGATCGGCGAGGCACCGACGGCATGGCCGGCTTCCGGCAGGCGAAGATCCACGCTGTTCATGTGCTGCGAGGCCTGCATCACCGCCGCGACGATTTTCCTGTAGCCGGTGCAGCGGCAAAGGACGCCGCCCAGCGCGTCCTGCGTCTCGGCCTCACTCGGCGTGGGATTGCGGTCCAGCAGCGCGGTGGCCGCCACAAGCAGGCCGGGCGTGCAGATGCCGCATTGCGCGGCACCATGTTCGAGGAAGGAGGCCTGCAAGGCGGACAGCCGGCCATCGGCGAGGCCCTCGACAGTGGTGACGGAGGCGCCGGCTACGGAGGCCACCGCCATCAGGCAGGCGCAGACCGGATTGCCGTCGACCAGCACCGTGCAGGCGCCGCAGTCGCCGGCATCGCAGCCGACCTTGGTGCCGGTCAGCCGCAACTCGTCGCGCAACACCTGCGACAGCCGCCTGACCGGCGGCACCGACACGCTGACGGCGGCGCCGTTGACCTCGAAGGCGATCTGGGAGCGGTCCATGCCGGACCGGGCCATGGCGGATTGAGCCATGCCGGATTTGGCAGCGCCGGACTGGGTCATGCTCATGCGGCCACCTTGCTTTCGCCGTGACCGATCGCAGCGCGCACCGCGCGGGATACGATCTCGCGCGCGGCATCCTGTCGGTATTCCGCGCTGCCACGCACATCGGCGATCGGCGACAGTTCGTCGATCGGCGCGGATAGCACCGCATCGGCAAGGGCAGAAGTAACTGGCTGCCCGCGCAGCGCCTTCTCTACACCGGCGAGACGGCGGGCGACTGCCGAGCAGGCGCCGACGGCGATCGCCGCATCGGCGACGACGCCATTCTCGACCACCAGCCGCGCCGCGGCCATGGCGATCGAGATGACGAGATAGCGCCGGGCGCCGAGCTTGACGAAGGCCGAGCTGCCGGCAGCGGAACGCTTCGGCACGCGGATGGCGGTGACCATCTCGCCCGGCCGAAGCGCCGTGCGGCGATTGCCGAGGATGAAGTCACCGAGGGCCAGATGGCGGATGGTTTTCGCCGAGCGCAATTCGACATCTGCATCGAGGGCCAAAAGCGCCGGCACGCCATCCGCTGCCGGCGAGGCATTGCAGAGATTGCCGGCCACCGAGGCGACATTCTGGATTTGGACCGAACCGACCTCGCGCGCGGCCGATTTCAACACATCGAACGCCGCCGGCAGCGGCTGGCGCACGATATCGGTCCAGGTTGTGCGGGCACCGATCCGCCAATGCCCGTCCGTTTCGGCGACGCCGCACAGTTCGGCGAGAGCGTTGATGTCGAGGACGTTGTCGCGGAAGGGTTTCGCGCCCTGCGCCGGATAGAAATCCGTGCCGCCGGCGAGAATGCGCCAGCGGTCCTCGCCAAGCAAAGCGAGCGCTTCGTCGACCGTGGTGGGTTTTGCGTAACGGATCACGCTCTGCCTTCCAGACAATTGCGCCTTCCCAGACCTTAGGCCTTCCCCAGGCCTCCCGAAGTGCCGCTTCAGGTCTTCTTGCCGGTCTCCGGACCAGTCAAATTCATTCGTATGCAAATGATATCAGGCCGGCCGGAATTGTCAAAGCCGGAGTTGGCGCCGCGAAGAGTTGAACGCGATTGTTATGGCGCCGGAGGTTGACGCCGCCGGCCATCTGGTCAAGGTTCCGTGTCCGGTCGCGTCAGCGGCTTTTGGACAGGTGCCCCAAGCCAGACGAGAGGGCCGAAACGAAAGGGACCGCATGGCCGAAGAAGCGCTCATCGTCATCGACCTGCAGAACGATTTTTGCCCCGGCGGCGCGCTGGCGGTTGCCGGCGGCGACGAGATCGTGCCTTTGGTCAACGACCTGATCCGGCGAACGGAGCACGTAATCCTGACCCAGGACTGGCACCCGGCCGGGCATTCGAGCTTTGCCTCCAGCCATCCGGGCAAGCAGTCTTTCGAGGGCATCGAGATGCCATATGGGCCGCAGACGCTGTGGCCCGATCACTGCATCCAGGGAAGCCTCGGCTCCGATTTCCATTCGGGACTGGCGTGGACCAAGGCGGAACTGGTGATCCGCAAGGGGTTCCGCACGGCGATCGATTCTTATTCCGCCTTCTTCGAGAACGACCATAAGACGCCGACCGGCCTCGGAGGCTATCTGAAGGAACGCGGCATCGACACGATCACCCTGGTCGGCCTCGCCACCGATTTCTGCGTCGCCTTCTCTGCGCTCGACGCGGTGAAGCAGGGTTTCAGGACGACCGTGCGGCTCGACGCCTGCCGCGGCATCGATCTCAACGGCTCGGTCGAGGCGATGCTGAAGCGGATGCGCGACGCCGGCGTGACGCTCGAAGACCATTCGGCGGACTGACCGGATCGTGGGGCAAGCGACGGTTCCTTTCGTATCTTCCTGGTGGGGAGAGGCCACCAGTTTGCGGGGCCAAGATGCGGGTTCCCCCTTCTCCCCTTGTGGGGTGAGAAGAGGTCCGCGTAGCGGACGAAAAGCCAATCGCTTGGCTTTTCGAACTTCGAACGCCCTGAGCCAGCGAAGGGCCGGGTGGTGTCGCCGAAGGCGCGGGGTGTTCCAGGGAACGCCGACGTCTCACTCCGCTGGAACACCCCTCATCCGTCTCGGCGCTATCGCGCCGATCCACCTTCTCCCACAAGGGGAGAAGGGAGAGCGCGGAGCGGCCAAATGAGGGGGCTTTTCTCATTCGCCGCGCTCGCAATCTCAGTGCTGTTTCCGGTCCAGGCTCTCGCCTCCGAAATTCACGGGCTGCCGGGCGCCGCGATGCCGCTGTGGTGGGGATTGCCTTTTGCCGGCCTGCTCTTGTCGATCGCGACCGGACCGCTGCTTTTCCCGCATGCGTGGGAGCATCATTACGGCAAGATCGCCGCTGCCTGGGCCATGCTGGCGGTGGTGCCGCTGACGATCGCCTTCGGCCTTCCGTCGGCAGGCGAAGCGGTGCTGCACACGCTGCTTACCGAATATCTGTCCTTCATTATCCTCCTGTTCGCGCTCTACACCATCTCGGGCGGCATCCTGCTTGCCGGCAACATCCACGGCACGCCGCTCGTCAATGCCGGCCTGCTGCTCATCGGTGCGCTGCTTGCCTCGGTGATCGGCACCACCGGCGCCTCGATGATCCTGATCCGGCCGATGCTGCGCGCCAACGACAACCGGCCGTTCAACGCGCATGTGGTGATCTTCTTCATCTTCCTGGTCTCCAACATCGGCGGCTCGCTGACGCCGCTTGGCGATCCGCCTCTGTTCGTCGGCTTCCTGCGCGGCGTCGATTTCTTCTGGACGACCGCGAATCTGTGGCGCGAGACGCTGTTCAGCGGCGGGCTGGTGCTCACCGTCTTCCTGGCGCTCGACATCATGCTGCATCGCCGCGAAGGCGGCATGCCGAAGATCAAGGACCCGACGCCGGACACGAAGGTGCGCTTGCGCGGCCTGGCCAATTTGCCGCTGCTTGCCGGCGTGATCGGCGCGATCCTGCTTTCGGCGAGCTGGAAGCCGGGCATCAGCATCCCGATCCTCGGCGTCGGCCTCGAGCTGCAGAACCTGGTGCGCGACGCCATCATCCTGGCGCTCGCCTTGCTGTCCCTCAAGGTGTCGTACAAGAGCCACCGCGAGGCGAACGGCTTCACCTGGGAGCCGATCGCCGAGGTGGCGAAACTCTTTGCCGGCATCTTCACCTGCATCGTGCCGGTGATCGCCATCCTGCGAGCCGGCCATAACGGCGCGCTGGCGCCGCTGGTGGCCCTGGTCACATCCGCCGACGGTCAGCCGAACAATCTCGCCTATTTCTGGCTGACCGGGGCGTTGTCGTCGTTTCTCGACAATGCGCCGACCTATCTGGTGTTCTTTGAGCTTGCCGGCGGCGATGCGCACCACTTGATGACCGAGGCCGCCTCGACATTGGCCGCGATCTCGGCGGGCGCCGTGTTCATGGGAGCCAACACCTATATCGGCAATGCGCCGAACTTCATGGTCTTCGCCATCGCCCGGCATCGCGGCTTCAAGATGCCCGGCTTCTTCGGCTATATGGCGTGGTCGGGGCTGGTGCTGATCCCGACGTTCTTGATCGCCGGGTTAATGTTTTTTCGATGAGCTGAGCTACTCAATTTCCACCGCCGGCGCTGCCCCTCATCTGGCTGCCGCCATCTTCTCCCCGTGAACGGGGAGAAGGGGGCTGGCATCGCCGATTTCGCCAATCACCAACGTTGCAGAATGACCGCCGAGGTCGCGGCCAGCTTCTTTCTCCCCGTTCACGGGGAGAAATGCCCGGTAGGGCAATGAGGGGCAGCGCAGCCGCCGATAGTCTTGGCACCGACGCGCATTCGGCGCGCCTATCCCACCCCCACATACCTGCGCACCGCCGACGGGTCGGCGCGCAGTGCTTCGACCTCTACCGTCTCGCGATTGCGGCCGTTCTCGATGAACGAGACGCGGTCGGCGACCGAGAGCACGGCGTCGACGCGCTGCTCGACCAGGATGGTCGAGACGCCAAGCTCGCGCAGCTTCGCCACCGTCTCGCGGATTTTGGCGATCATCGAGGGCATCAGCCCTTCGGTCGGCTCGTCCAGCAGCAGCACCTGCGGCTCGAGGCAGAGCGCGCGGGCCATTGCCAGCATCTGCTGCTCGCCGCCGGAGAGTGTGCCGGAGCGTTGCCTCAGCCGCTCCCTGAGCAACGGGAAGAGATCGAGCACGCTCTCGCGGGTTTGCTTGCCCTTGCCGCGCGCCATCAGGCCGATCTCGATGTTTTCCGCCACCGTCATCTCGGCGAACAATCGCCTGCCCTGCGGCACATAGGCGACGCCGGCCTTCGGCACGTCATGCGCGGCGAGCCCGGTCAGTTCCTTGCCGTCCAGCCTGATCGAGCCGGCAGCCGCCGGAACTAGACCCATGATCGCCTTCAGCGTCGTCGTCTTGCCGGCGCCATTGCGGCCGAACAGGCAAAGCACCTCGCCTTTGTTGAGGATGAGATCGAGGCCGTAGAGCACCTGCACCTCGCCGTAGAAGCAATCGAGGCCGGAAATGGTGAGCAATCCGCCATTGGCTCCAATGGAGTCAGCCATGGGTCGCCCCGAGATAGGCATCCTGAACTTGCGTGTTGGCGCGGATCTCACCCGGCGTTCCTTCGGCGAGGATCTTTCCCGAATTGAAGACGGTGATGCGGTCGGCAAGCTGCATGACCACCGGCATGTTGTGCTCGATCAAAAGCACCGTAGCGTCCCTGGCGATCTCGCGCACCAGCATGATGAAATTGTCGATCTCGCTGTCGGCGAGACCCTGCGTCGGCTCGTCGAGGATCAGCAGGCGCGGCTTCAGCGCCAGGCCCATCGCGACTTCGAGCAGGCGCTGGTGGCCATAGGAAAGCTGCCCGGCAAGCGTGCCGGCGCGGTCGGCAAGGCCGGTCCGCTCGAGTGCCGCCATGACGCCGCTTCTCACCTGGCCCTTCGTGCGGCCGTCGGTCAACGTGCGCTGCACCGGCAGCGCGACATTGTCGAAGGCGGTGAGATTGGCGAAGACGCTGGTGATCTGGAATGTATAGGCGACGCCGAGGCGAACCCTTTTGTAAGCCGGCATGGCGGTGATGTCGGCGCCGTCGAAGACGACCATTCCGGAGGACGGCCGGATGCGGCCTGAGAGCAGGCTGACGAAGGTGGTCTTGCCGGCGCCGTTGGGGCCGATGATGGCGCGGATCTCGCCCGGCATCAGCGCGAAGTCGACGCCGTCGACGGCGCGCAGGCCGCCGAAATGGCGCGACAGGCCCTTGGTGGTGAGCAGCGGCATCATGGCAGCCACCTCAGCCAGCGCTCGCGGATGCTGCCCAGAATGCCTTTTGGGAAGAACAGCACCAACAGGATGAGCGCCACGCCGACGATCAGCAGATAGGCGGAGGTGAAGCCGCTGGTGATGTCGGTGACATAATACATGAACAGCGTGCCTACGAGCGGCCCGAGCGTGGTCGCGGCACCCCCGAGCAGGACCCAGAGCAGCGGCAGGATGGAATATTGCACGGAAGCGAAGCTCGAGCCGACATAGCCGAACAGCAGCGCATAGGCCGCGCCCGAGGCCGCGCAGATGGCCCCGGAGGCGACGACCGCGGCGAGCTTGTTGGCGACCGTGTCGTAGCCGAGCATCTTGGTGCGCTCCTCATTCTCGCGAATGGCGACCAGCACGCGGCCGAAGCGGGAGCGGACGACGGCTAAGGTGACGAGCAGAATGATCGAGAAAAGCGCCAGCGCGCTCATGTAGCGCACGGTCGGGTCGGTCAGGTCGAAGGATGCGCCGCCGATCGCGATCACCCGCGACGCCTGCTGGATGACCAAGCCCTGGTCGCCGCCCGTCCATGCGGCGAAATAGAGGATGAGCAGATAGAAGACCTGGGCGAACATCATGGTGACGATCATGAAGGCAACACCGGACGTGCGCAGCGCCAGCAGGCCGATGACCAGGGCGAGCAGCGCGCCACAGGCGATACCGGCGACAAAAGCTTCCGGGACGCCCCAGCCGAGATGATAGACGGTCAAGCCGGCGCCGTAGAGGCCGGCCGAGAAAAACATGGCGTGGCCGAGGCTGAGCAGGCCGACATAGCCGAAGAGCAGATTGTAGCCCATGGCGAAGACGGCGAGCGCCATGATGCGGGCGAACAGGCCCTGGTGGTAGTCCGGCAGGACGAAGTTCAGCGCGAACAGCAGCGCGATGACGCCGACATGCAGCGCATAGGTCTTTGCCGGCGAAGCATCCCTCATCGCGGCGTGGTCCCGAACAGGCCTTGCGGCCGGAACACCAGCACCATGGCGACGACCAGCGTGGCGATAATCTTCGCCAGGGTCGGCGAGAAAAACATCGAGATGATGCCGTCGGAAAGGCCGATCAGGACGGCGGCCACCACGGTGCCGCGCAGCGATCCCAGGCCGCCGATGATGACGACGATGAAGGAGAGCAGCAGCGGATCCTGCCCCATCAGGTAATGGGCCTGGCTGATCGGCACGATCAGCACCGCGGCGATCGCCGCCAGCATGGCGCCGACGGCGAAGACGCCGGCATAGACGCGCTCGACCGGGATGCCGAAGGCCTGCGCCGTCTCGCGGTCATATTGGGTTGCCCGCATGATCAGGCCGATCTTCGTTCGCGTCAGCACCAGCCAGGTGATGACCAGCAGAATGGCGGAGGCGGCGACCACCGAGAGTTTGTAGCCGGAATAGCCGAACCACGGCAGGAGAATGCGGTAGCTGAAAGGCGGCTCGACCGGGCGCGCCTCGGGACCATAGAAGGTCAGCGCCAGCTGCTGGATGATGTAGAGCATGCCGATGGTGGCGACGATGGTGCCTTCGGGATTGTAGTGGAGGCGGCGCAGCACCAGGCGTTCGGCAATCAGCGCGACCAGCCCGACCAGCAAGGGCGCGATCACCAGCGCGGCGATGAAACCGATCGCCGGGTGGCCGGAAATCGCCGTCGAAACCGCCCAGGCGAGCACCGCGCCCAGCATGAAGAACTCGCCATGCGCGACATTGACGACGCGCATGACGCCGAACACCAGAGACAGGCCAAGCGCCGTCAGCGCCAGCACGGCGGAGGTGACGAAGCCTTCGAGGGCGGCGAGGAGGAGATGGGGTCCGAAGTGCATCTAAACGCGAACGGATGCGCGAGGCACCCCCCTCTGCCCTGCCGGGCATCTCCCCCTCAGGGGGGGAGATCGGCTGTCCCTACCGCTTTCGCCAATCGCAAAGGCCGATAGGTGGCCGTCTTCGCACGAACTGCCGATCTCCCCCCTTGCGGGGGAGATGGCCGGCAGGCCAGAGGGGGGTGCCTTGGCGCTCACGTTTGCAGGAGCAGCTAAGCTCACAGCGCCTGCGTCGTGTAGTCCCCTTCCGGCTCGTAGAGACCGTCCTCGATCTTGGTCTTGTGGACGACCTTAAGCTTGCCGCCTTCGACCTTGGAGATGTTCTGGACGCCGAAGCATTGGTGGATCTTGCCGTTGAAGGTCTTCGGTCCCTGCGGATGCTCCGGCCCTTCGGCGAACTCCTTCAGCGCCTCGGTCGCCTCGACCAGCTTGGCGCGGTCTTCGGGTCCCTTGTAGCCGGCGTCTTCCATCGCCTTCTTGACCACGTAGAGCGTTTCCCAGCAGCCGAACATGTGGGCGGCGGTGGAGACGTCCTTGGGGTCGCCGACCGCGGCGCCGTTGTCGTCGATGCCGACCGCGGCGCGGTAGGCTTTCTGCGCCGCAGAATCGTCAGGCTGCGCATAGCGCGGAGAGCCTTCCCAGAAATGGCTGCCGTCGAGGAATTCGAGGCCGGGGCTGTTGATGTCGACGGCTTCGAGCGAGTCGATGAAGCCGAAGAGCTGCGGCCGTTGCGAGCCGTAGAACTCGCCGAGCTCCTTGACGAAGGTCAGCACCGCAGGGCCGACCATGACATGGTAGATCACCTCGGTCTCGGCCGGGATCTGCGGGAAATATTTCGTGAAGGACGACTCCGTCGGCGGGATGGCGATCTGGGCGATCACGTCGGCGCCCTGCGCCTTCAGCGCCGGCGGCAGGTAGTCGCGATGGTCGTAGCCGAAGGCGAAGTCGGGGAAGATCTGCGTCACCTTCTTGCCCGCGTTCGCCGCGATCCACGGCGCCATCGACTGGATCTGGCTCTTCACGTCGGTGATGCCGGGCTGGAAGACGTAGCGGTTAAGCTTGGTGGAGGCGACGTGATGGCCTTCGCTGACGACGAAATAGGGGATCTTGTTCTCGCCGGCGGCGGGCGCCGAGCCGATCACGACATGCGAGAACAAGGTGCCGAAGACGATGTCGGTCTTGTGCTGTTTGGCGAATTTGTTGACCACCTCGGCGCCGCGCGCCGGATCGGTGCCGTCGTCCTCGATGACCAGCTCGACCTTGCGGCCGCTGATGCCGCCGGCGTCGTTGATCGCCTTGACAGCGGCGGCGCTGGTCTTCTCGTACCAGCGACCATAGGCGGCGCCGATGCCGGTGCGGTGCAACTGGAAGCCTATTTTGATCGGCGCCGAGCTCTGCGCCTGGCTGTAACGGACGAAGCCCGGCGCCAGCGCCAGGCCGGCCCCGGCGGCGATACCCTTCAGCGCGGCGCGGCGCGACAGCGTCGTCTTGGAGAGGTCGAAAAATCCGTTCTTGTCAGCCATGTCGGTTCCCCTGTTTTTTCAGTCTTGACCAGCGATAAGGCGGCTAAGCCATCCCCTTCCGAAGGATGGGAAAATTGCATGTGTACAAACTAAATCACCAAAGCCGCGACGTGGCAAGCTAGCTTCCCTCGCGTCATGGCGGCGGCCCTTGTCTCATCCCGCCGTCGGCGTGGCAAGCAGCCACAGGCCGAACATTGTGTAGGCGATCATCAGCAGCGTGAGTGGAAGCTGGCTGAGCGCTGCGCGCGACGGCTGAGGATGAAGACGCCAGGCAAGGCCATGCGCGACCAGAACCGCCAGCACATGGCCGGCGATGATGACGCCGGCCTGCAGGTTCCACAGCCGCCAGGCGGACTCGGCGCCGGCGACGACACCGGCCTCGACCATCCTGTTGGCCGTGCCGAACAGGTTCCAGCCGAGCGCGAAAGGATCGGAGAGCGCGACCAGCGCATACTGGCCGTCGACCAGGAGCACGGTGAGGTAATGCGCGATATGATAGGCGAGCGCGATCGGCACGATCGACCAGACCAGCAGGCCGGCGGCTTTTCCGAGCGACTGCGCATCGCCGGCGAGGCGCTGTCCAAGAAAGGCGGCCAACGCGAACACCGCCGCAAGCAGGACGAAGGTGAGCACAAGGCCAAAGCTGCCGACGCCGATCAGCGCGGTGCGGCCGGGAAATTCCAGCGGGTTGACGCCGAACAGGCTGAGCCAGAAGAAGGTCTTCGACAGGCCGTCGAAGGACACCGAAGAAAGCGCCAGCAGGAGGAAAGCTGTGCCGCTCAGCGGCAGCGGGTCGCCGGCAAGCAGCTTCGCACCGGGCCAGCAGAGCGAGAGCCGACCATCAAGGCGTTCGGCAGGCGCGAAGCGGGCCACCATGGCGAAGAATACAGTGAGGAATTCGCCGCGATTGCTCCAGGCGTCGTAGCCGAAGATGAGCATCGCGACGAGGCTGGCCAGCCAGTAGAGGCCGGCGGCAAAAGCCAGGCGGGCCGGATCGTCGGGTGCCGGATCGATCAGCTCAAACCAGGCGAAGGCGAAGAACAGCACGAAGGCCGGCCAGTAGCCGAGCCAGTTGATCGGGCGCGACGGCGGGGCTTCGGCCCGTCGGCTGCCGACAAGCCGGCTCACGACGCGCCAGGGCCCATACCATGGGTTGAGCCACGCCCACAGGTCGCCGAGCATGCCTTGCAGCAGGGTGAAGCCGGCCCAGAGCGGCGTCCAAATCACGAGTGGGAGAGGGTTGGAAAGCGGGTCGCGACTGCCGGAGAGACCGGCAGCGACGAGAAGCGCAAAGCCGGCAAAGGAAATCAGGCTGACGACAATGCGGGGGGTGTCGCTGAAAGCAAATAGGGGTAGGCGCCGACGCCGAAAATTGTCGAGGGCGGCAGGCGGCAGCAGCGCCAGCACGAGGAAGCTGACGGCTACCGCCAGCGCGCCGCCGGCGATGTAGTAACCGGTCGGGAGGAGCAGGACGTGGCCGCGGTCGGAGGCATGGGCGAAGGAGGGCGTGGGGAGAGTGGCCGCCAAGGGAGTTGCGAGAAAGGCCAACCTCCAACGTTGGCGCTCTACGGCGCCCCCCTCTGTCCTGCCGGACATCTCCCCCTCTTGGGGGGAGATTAGCAGTTTCGGCGCCAGCTCTCCTCCTGCGACGTCGGAGATTGGCGAAAGCGGCGATGACAGCGTAATCTCCCCCCTAGAGGGGGAGATGTCCGGCAGGACAGAGGGGGGCGCGAAGGAACTCGGCTTATCCGGGAATTCCATTCGTCCGGGCCTTAAGCCTCACACCTTCACCAGCTGCTCCACCCGGCCCTTCTCGCCAAAAATCCTCAGATACCGCTTGATCTCCTTTTCGTCCCCAGTCGCCTTGGCGGGGTTGTCCGACAGTTTCACCGCCGGCCGGCCATTGGCTTCACTGACCTTGCAGACGAGCGAGATGGCGTCGAGGCTCTTGGTTTCGGTTGGCGCGCAACCCTCGAAATCATTGGTGAGGTTGGTGCCCCAGCCGAAGGACATGCGCACCTTGCCGCGGAAATGCTTGTAGGTCTCCTCGATGGTCTCGACTTCCAGACCGTCGGAGAAGATGAGCAGCTTCTGCTTGGGATCCCTGCCTTTCTCACGCCACCAGGAGAGGACCTTCTCGCCGCCTTCGATCGGCGGCGCGCTGTCCGGCCGGAAGCCGGTCCAATCGGCGATCCAGTCCGGCGCATCGCGCAGGAACGCGGCGGTGCCGAAAGTGTCGGGGAGCACGATCAGCAGATTGCCGCCATAATAGCGCTGCCAGTCCTGCAGCACCTTGTAGGGTGACTGCCTCAGCTCCTCCTCGGAATTGGCAAGGGCGGCGAAGACCATGGGCAATTCATGCGCGTTGGTGCCCAAAGCCTCGAGGTCGTTGTCCATGGCCAGAAGCACGTTGGAGGTGCCGGTGAAGGCATCGCCGATGCCTTCCTTCAGCGCCTCGACGCACCAGCGCTGCCACAGGAAGGAATGGCGGCGTCTTGTGCCGAAGTCGGAAATGCGGATGCCGGGCAGCGCCTTCAGCCGCTCGGTCTTAGCCCACATCTTGGCCTTGGCGCGGGCGTAGAGCACGTCGAGCGCGAACGGGCCGAAGGAGCGCATCGCCGCTCGCGAGCGCAGCTCGTTGATGATCGCAAGTGCCGGGATCTCCCAAAGCGTCGTGTACATCCAGGGCCCGGCGAAGGAGAGCTCGAACTGGCCGTCGCGCCTGGAAAGCTCGTATTCGGGCAGGCGGAAATCCTCGAGCCAGGCGAGGAATTCCGGCTCGAAGATCTGCTTGCGGCCGTAAAAAGTGTTGCCGCCCAGCCAGATCATTTCCTTCTTCGAGAAGCGCAGGGTGCGGGCGTGGTCGAGCTGTTCGCGCAACTCGCCCTCATCGATCTCATCGGCCAAACGCACCGAGGTGGTGCGGTTGATCAGCGTGAAGGTGGCATCGACTTTGGGATACATGCCCCAGATCATCTGCAGCATCAGAAGCTTATAGAAGTCGGTGTCCAGCAGGCTGCGGACGATCGGGTCGAGCTTCCAGGTGTGGTTGTAGACGCGCCGCGCTATATCCGTCTTTGCCATGCTCGCTCACCCATAAAGCACAACGCACGGGAACGCGGGCGCCACGCTTCAAATCCTTGTTCGATCAATTCCGGACGGAACCCCGTTGCGCGGAATTGCTTTAGCAACTGCCTCTTAGCACCGTATTTTCGAACGCGCTTGCTGCTTTGCAAGCTGGCCCGACAAAAAGCAGCTATGCAAGTCCAGCCGTCAGGACGCGGTCCTGGCGCCTATGACCTTGAGGGCGGGGCGTTTTCTGCGGCTCGGCACGCGGCCGGCGACCGGCGCATCGGCGCGGGCCTCGTCCTGCTCCTTCTCGGCGAACAGCCAGTCGATGAAGAGCTGCACGATCGGCGCCGAGCGCATCTCGTTGCGGCAGACGACGTAGAAATCGTCGACCGCCGGAACCGACAAACTGAAGGGCGCCACGAGCATGCCCCTGGCGAGCAAGGCGCGCGCAGTGACGGAATCGCCGAGCGCCACGCCATGGCCGTGCACGGCGGCCTCCGTCGCCATGCGGGCATCGCCCAGACGGTGGCGGCGGCCGCGTTCGAGATCGAGCGCGTCCGCGGCGGCCAGCCAGGTGTGCCATTCACGGCCATCGTCGCCATGCAGGAAGACGTGGTCGGCGAGGTCGCGGACGCTGCGGATCGGGCGGTTGTTGATCAGCGTCGGACTGACAACCGGAAACAGCTCCAGGCCGGACCACTTGCGTATCCAGCAGTCGCTCCAGCTGCCGTCGCCATAATGCACGCAGACGTCGATGTCCGCGGCGCGGATATCTTTGGGATCGTTGGACGGGATCAGCGTCAGCTGGATGTCCGGATATTGCGCCGTGAAGGAGCCGAGCCGGGGCGTCATCCAGAGCAAGAGCAGCGCCGGCACGCAGGAGACCGACAGCGCGCCGGCGCTTGCCGGCCGCGTCATGCGCTGGGTGGCGGCGGCGATGCCCTCGAAGGCCGCCGAGACCGCCGGCAGGAACTCCGCGCCATGCGGCGTCAGCTTCACGCGCTGCCCGCTGCGCTCGAAGAGCTTTACGCCCAGCGACTGCTCGAGTGCCTTGATCTGGTGGCTAACGGCGCCGTGCGTGACATTGAGCTCACCCGCCGCCTTGGTTAGCGAGGCGTGCCGCGCCGTGGCCTCGAAGGCGCGCAGAGGGTTCAGCGGCGGCAGGCGCTTGGCCATGAGGGGCTCCTCCTTTGTGAGATTTTCTCACAGCCAAGACCCTAACAATATCAATTGATTTTTCAAAGCGGCTGCCCGACACTTTTGCCCGGAACAGCTTCAAGAGACGTGGAATCCGCAACGCAGCGGCGGACAGCGATCCAGCCGGACAACAGGCTGGCTTGGCAAATCGCCCATACGGGCAGCGCTGCAGGCAGGCAGGAGGACCGGACATGGGTTACGATCGCGGCAAACTCGAAGCGTTGCGCCGCAAATATGGCGAGAGCCATGGCGGCGAGATGTTCGACCCGAAATTCCGCAAGGTCGCCGACAAGATCTTCAACAAGTCGGGCACACGCCTCGCCCCCTATTCCGGCATCCCGACTTTCCTCGCCGCGCCCTACCGCGAAATCGCGGCCGACAATCCGGATTTTGGCGACCTGCAGGTGGCGATGATCGGCGTGCCGATGGATCTCGGCGTCACCAACCGTCCCGGCTCGCGCTTCGGGCCGCGCGCGTTGCGCGCCATCGAGCGCATCGGCCCCTACAATCATGTGCTGGAATGCGCGCCGACGCATGAGCTGCGCGTCGCCGATATCGGCGACACGCCGTTCCGCAGCCGCTACCGGCTGGAGATCAGCCACGAAGACATCGAAAAGCGGACCAATCAGATCGTCGACGCCGGCGTGCTGCCGCTCTCCGTCGGCGGCGATCATTCGATCAGCCATCCGATCCTGAAGGCGGTCGGCAAGAAGACCCCAGTCGGTATGATCCATATCGATGCCCATTGCGATACCAGCGGGCTGTTCGACATGACCAAGTTCCACCATGGCGGACCGTTCCGCAACGCGGTGCTGGACGGCGTGCTCGACCCCTCGCGTACGATTCAGATCGGCATCCGCGGCTCGGCCGAATATCTGTGGGAATTCACCTACGAGTCCGGCATGACCGTCGTGCATGCCGAGGAGGTGACCGGCCTCGGCATCCCGGCCATCATCGAAAAGGCGCGCAAGATCGTCGGCGACGGCCCGACCTACATCTCCTTCGATGTCGACAGCATCGATCCGGCCTTCGCGCCCGGCACCGGCACGCCGGAAGTCGGCGGGCTGACGACGCGCGAGGTGCTCGAATTGCTGCGCGGGCTGAAGGGCCTCAACATCGTCGGCGGCGACGTGGTCGAGGTGGCGCCGCAATATGACGCGACCACCAACACCGCCCATGTCGGCGCGCAGGTCCTGTTCGAGATTCTGAGCCTGATGGTGTTCAGCCCAGCGATCAAGAAGGGCTGATGCCTCGCGCAATTCCGGACCGAAGCTATGGCGAAGGCGCCAAGCCTAAACCGCGTCTTCCGGAATTGCTCTGCCAACACGACCGCTGCGCTGGAGCCGGCGGCCGGTTTCAACAACAAGCTTCCAGCAGGGGAATAACAATGTTACTTCGCAACGCACTGAAATCCGTCATCACCGCAGCCGTCATCCTTGGCGCTGGTCTCGCCACGCAGGCGAAAGCCGACGCCGTCGACGACATCACGAAGGCCGGCGCCATCAATGTCGGCATCTTCTCCGACTTCCCGCCCTTCTCCTCGGCCAGCGCCGACATGAGCATCAAGGGCTACGACATCGACGTCGCACAGGCGATCGCCGATTCACTCAAGGTGAAGCTCAACCTGGTCAGCGTAACCGGCCAGAACCGCATCCCTTATCTCACCGACAAGCGCGTCGATATATTGATGAGCGTCGGCTACTCCAAGGAGCGCGAGCAGGTGATCGATTTCGCCGCCGCCTACGCGCCCTATTACATCGCCGTCATCGGCCCGGCCGAGCTTGCCGTCAAAGGCAAGGAAGACCTCGCCGACAAGTCGGTCGCCGTCAATCGCGGCACGCTTGAGGATACCTCGCTGACCCAGGCGGCGCCGGCTTCGACCGACATCCGCCGCTTCGACAACTACAATTCCGTCATCCAGGCCTTCATCTCTGGTCAGACGCAGCTGATGGTGGTCGGCAACGATGTCGGGGCGCAGGTGCTGGCCAAGCAGGATGCGCTGAAGCCGGAGCAGAAATTCCAGCTGCTCACCTCGCCCTCGCATATCGGCCTCAACAAGAATGAAGACCGGCTGAAGAAGGCGGTGAACGACGCCGTCGCCAAGATGCTGGCCGACGGCAAGCTTGACGAGAGCTCGAAGGCTTGGCTGAAGACGCCGCTTAATCCGGACAACCTGAAGGATTGATCTGCCTACCGGTTCGGCGCCGTAAGGGCGCCGAACCCCCTCTTAGGTCAGGCACCTCCAACAAGGTCAATCGCCATGGGCTACAGCCTCGACTTCGGCTGGCTTGCGGGTGCGGCGGGCGTGATCGCGCGCGGCGCGGCGATGACGCTGCTTTTGATCGCCGTCACGACGCTGGCGGGCACGTTCCTCAGCATCCTCGGCGCCGCCGGCAAGAGAAACGGCCCGAAGCCGCTTCAGCTGGCGATCGGCATTTATGTCGAGGTGATGCGCAACACGCCATTCCTGGTGCAGCTGTTCTTCATCTTCTTCGGGCTGCCCACGCTCGGGATCAGGCTCGACCCGATCCTTGCCGCGATGTTGGCGATGACGCTCAACATGGCGGCCTATACGATCGAGATCGTCGGCGCCGGGCTCGACGCCGTGCCGCGCGGCCAGAGTGAAGCCGCGCTGGCGCTCGGCCTCAGGCCCCGCCAGGTGTTCGTCAAGATCGTGCTGCCGCAGGCGCTGAAAGTGATCTATCCGGCGCTGACCAGCCAGATCGTCATCATGATGCTGGAATCGGCCGTGGTGTCGCAGATCGCGGTGCGCGAATTGACGTACGAGGCCGACATGCTGCAGGCGCGCACTTTTCGCGCCTTCGAGACCTATTTCGTGGTGACGATGGTCTATCTCGGCCTGTCTATGGGGCTGCGCCGGCTGCTGGTCGGCGGCGGCCGCCGTGTTCTGGGGGCGGGCGTGTCATGATCGAGTTCACCTTCTGGGACATCGTCCGCAACCTGCTGCTCGCCGCGCGCTGGACGGTGCTGCTGTCGCTCGCCGCGTTCATCGGCGGCGCGCTGGTCGGGCTGGCGGTGCTGTTCTTTCGCATCGCCAAGAACAAATGGGTCAAACGGATAGCCTCGGGCTATATCGCGCTCTTCCAGGGCACGCCGCTTTTGATGCAGCTCTTTTTGATGTTCTTCGGGCTGCCGATGCTGGGGCTGCGCATAGAGCCATGGACGGCGGCAGCGCTCGGGCTGACCTTCTTCGCCAGCGCCTATCTGGCCGAGATCTGGCGCAGCGGCGTCGACGCGCTGCCGCGCGGCCAGTGGGACGCCGGCGCCAGCCTCGGGCTTCACTATCTGCAGGAGCTCAGGCTGATCATACTGCCGCAGGCCTTCGCGATCACCCGCGCGCCGACCGTCGGCTTCCTGGTGCAGCTCATCAAATCGACGGCACTGACCTCAATCATCGGCTTCGAGGAACTGGTCAGGACCTCCAACGCCATCAACAACGCGACCTTCGAGCCGTTCAAGGTCTACGGGCTGGTGGCGCTGATCTTCTTCGTCATGTGCTTTCCGCTGACGCAATATGCACGGCGGCTGGAGCAGCGTGCAGGGGCGCGCTGAGCCGCCAAAAGGCCGCCGACCGGACCGCAGCCTTTGTTGATCAATGCCCGAAGGCGAGATGCGGCGCGATGCGGTCGCGCCTGAGCCAGCGCGCGAGCAGCAGCGCCGCCACTACGGCCAGTCCCGAGGCCAGGCCGATCCAGATGCCGACGCCGTTCAGGCCGAAATGGAAGGCGAGCAGCACGCCGAGCGGCAGGCCGACGCCCCAATAGCCGATCGCGGCGTAGATCATCGGCACCTTCGTGTCGTGCAGGCCGCGCAGCATGCCGGCCGCAACGGCCTGGGCGCCATCGAAAATCTGGAACAGCGCGGCGAAGGCAAGGAACGAGACGGCAAGCGTGATCACCCGGGCATTGGCGGGATCGGCAAGATCTATGAAGGCGCTGATCAGCGTGTGCGGCCAGAGAATCATCACCAATCCCATCAGCGCCATGAAGGACACGCCGATGACGAAGGCGGTCCAGCCGGCGCGCGATACGCCTTCCGGGTTGCCGGCGCCATGCGCCAGCCCGACCCGGACCGTGACCGCCTGGTTGAGACCGAGCGGCACCATGAAGGAGATCGAGGCGATCTGGATGGCGATGGCGTGGGCGGCCAGCGAATCCGCGTCGATCAGGCCCATCAGCAGGGCCGCTGCGTTGAAGATCGTCACCTCGAAGGCGAGGATGCCGGCGATCGGCAGGCCGAGCCTCAACAGGCCGCGGAAGCGCGGCCAGTCGGCGCGCCAGAAGCGGCCGAACAGACGGTAACGGCGAAACTTTTTCTCCTTGATCACCACGGCGGCGAGGCCGACGAACATCAGGGTGCTGGACAAAGTCGTGGCGAGGCCCGAGCCGGCGATGCCCATCGACCTGACGCCGAGATTGCCGAACATGAACACCCAGTTGAAGAAGGCGTTGCAGGCGACCGCGACGAAAACGATGATCAGCGCCCAGCCCGGCCGTTCCAGCGCCGAGATGAAGGAGCGCAGCACGATATAGCCATAGAAAGGCAGCACCGCCCATTGCAGCCAATGCAGATAGATGCCGGCCTCATGCGCGAGCTCCGGCTTCTGGCCCATGGCCAGAAGCACCGCTTCGCCATGCCAGAGAAAAATCCAGATCGGGATCGAGATGAGGATCGCCAGCCACAGGCCCTGGCGCACGGTGCGGCGCAGGTCGCGCACGGAATGGCGGCGGCGGCCGAGCTCGGTCGCCATCATCGGCGAGGTCGCCAGCATCAGGCCGAGGCCGAAGATCAGCGGCATGAAATAGAGGTTGGAGCCGAGCGCGCCTGCGGCGAGCGTATCGGGCCCGAGGCGGCCCATCATCATGACGTCGGTCGCGGTCATGGCGGTCTGGCCGAGATTGGTCAGCACCATCGGCCAGGCGAGCGCGATCGTTGCCCTGATTTCCTGACGCCAAAGGTTTTCCGGCGCGCGAGCGCCGGCTTCGATCGCAGACATTGTTCCGCTCTTTCAGAACACGGCGCGTCGGCCAAAGGGCCGGAAGCCGCACACACGGCGCAAAATGGCGCCATTTGCGTCGCCTTGTGAACGAAATGCGACATCATGGCAAGGGCAGAGGTCCGGCTAGCGATTGATCCAGGCGAAGCCGGGATTCCGCGACGCCTCTTTCATTTGCCGGCCGGGGGCTGCTACGGATGCCCTGGCATATTAAGCCGGCGCGCCATGCCGGGAGGAACGAATGCCGTTCAGGCGCAGAAAGAACACAGCCGCGATCCCGCGCACGGCGCCCGCCTTCGAGCACATCGTGACGGAGGCCAGCGAGAGCTTCCTGTGGCGGCTGGACGATTATCCGTGGGAGCGCAATGTCTGGAATTTCCATCCCGAATACGAAATCCATCTCTTGCGGAAATCGTCCGGCGTCGTGCTGGTCGGCGACCATATCGGCGAGTTCGGGCCGGGCTATCTGACCATCGTCGGCGGCGGGCTGCCGCATGACTGGGTGACGGCAGTGCAACCCGGCGAGCTTATCGAAGGCCGCGATATCGTGCTGCAATTCGATCCCGAACGGCTGCGCGGCTCCTCGGGGCTGCTGCCGGAGCTGCGCGAGCTGGAGCCGTTCCTGGAACGCTCGCTGCGCGGAATGGTCTTCCATGGCCAGACGGCGCTCGACGGCGCCGAGCTGATGGAACGAATGGGCGAGGTGCATGGGCTGGCAAGGTTCCGCATGTTCCTCGAACTGCTGGACCTTCTGGCCACCACCCAGGAATACGAGCTTCTGTCGTCGCCGGATTTTTCTCCGCTTCTCGACGCGGAATCGCTGGATATTATCCAGCGCTCGCTGACCTATCTGTTCCAGCACTTTGCCGAGGATCTGAAGCTGCCGGAGGTGGCGGCGTTGGCCGGGATGAGCGAAAGCACTTTCTCGCGCTTCTTCCAGAAGAACACCGGCAACTCGTTCAGCGACCACGTCGCCAAGCTCAGGCTCTGGCAGGCCTGCAAGCTGCTCGCCGACACCGAGATCCCGATCACCGACATCTGCTTCCAGGTCGGCTATATGAACATCTCGAACTTCAACCGCGCCTTCCTGCGCAAGCACAAGATGACGCCGTCATCCTACCGCAAGCTGTCGCGGCAGCGGCTGACGCTGCGGGCCTGATTTCGCCACCTAGCTTTTTGTTTCATCGCAATTCCGGACGGAAAACCGCTGCACACTTTCTGGAATTGCTCTAATCGTACTGATACTCGTGTGACGGACAGACTCTGCCGGTGCCATTTTTTGCGCCGCACAATGCATAAAAGTACAGGTCTGCTGCAACGGGGCTTCTAGTCTCGCCCCTTCCAACTCCTCATTTTGGCGGCGGGTCGCAGTCATGCGGGCGACGGTGAGGGTCGCTTAGCCCGCGGACTTGCTTGTTCCTGGAGGAGAAACATCAATGAAATCAAACCGGCTCGCTGCCAGCCTCGGTGCAGCTTTCGTGCTTACCGCTTCCGTTTCAACCGCAGCACTGGCGCAAGCGCCGGTCTGCTCGGCGCCAGTTAAGGTGCTGGCGCAGCCGCGCGACGGGCTGACGCTTCTGGAGGACTCCAAGGACGAGTTCAAGAAGTTGTCCGGCGCCTCGTTCCAGATCGACTATCTCAACGAGAACGACCGCCGCGCCAAGTCGCGCGCCGACGCCTCGACCGTCGGCAACTACAATGTCTACTATGTCGACGAGGCGAACGTCGCGCTGTTCGCTTCCTCGGGCTGGATCGCGCCGCTGACCGATTATTATCCGGCTGAATACGATTTCGCCGATTTCGATCCGGGCCGCCAGAAGGTCGCCACCTATGACGGCAAGGTCTGGTTCGCGCCGCTGACCGGCGGCGGCGACCTGATGGTCTATCGCAAGGACGTGCTCGAGGCCGCCGGCATCCAGCCGCCCAAGACGCTGGACGAGCTGATCGCCGACGTGCCGAAACTGACCAATGCCGACAAGGGCGTGTACGGCATCGCGCTGCGCGGCGCGCGCGGCTCGGGCGCCAATGTCTGGCGCTGGATGCCTTTCTTCAAGGCCTATGGCGGCAAGTGGTTCGACGGCGACAAGCCGGCTTTCAATTCGGACGCCGCAGTCAAGGCAACGGAGACCTATCTCAAGCTGTTCAAGGACTCGGCCCCCGGCACGCAGACCGGCAGCTGGGATGAATCGACCGGCGCCTTCCTCTCCGGCCAGGTCGCCATCCTCGTCGAATCGACGCCGCTGTCGGGCATGGCGGTGGACCCGAAGACCTCGCAGGTGGTCGGCAAGGTCGGCTTCCTGCCGCCGCCTTCGCCGCTGCCGGGCGGCGGCTATGGCCATGGGCTCGCCATCGGCACCAAGGCCAATGCGGATGACGCCGCGAAGAAGTGCGCCGGCCTGTTCATCGCCTGGGCGACGTCGAAGGAGAACGAGAAGCGCCGGCTCGACGCGCACCAGTTCGGCGAGCTGAACCGCACCAGTGTGCTCTCCAGCAAGGAATTCGCCGACATCTACGGCGCCGATCTCGGCAAGGCGCTGGCCGAAACCGGCAAGGTGACGGCGGTGAACTTCTGGCAGGATCCGCGCTGGCCCGATCTCGGCGACCGCTGGGGCATCATCCTCGAGGAACTGGTCACCGGCACTCGCACCGACATCAAGGGTGGCCTCAACGAGCTCGAGGCCTATGCCAACGAGCTGGTGAAAAAGAAGTAATCCTCCCGCCCGCGGCGCGTGGTTCGCGGCATTCGTCCGAATGCCGGAACCTGCGCGCCGCGGGACCTTCACCAGACAGCAGTAAAAATCCAAGGATAGGCAATGCGCCGACGTTCTTCCCTGCCGGTCACATTTCTGGTTCCTACTCTCGCCATCCTTCTGGTGCTGTCGATGGTGCCGACGCTCTACGCCATCGTGATCGCCTTGCAGAACCGCGAGTTGAGCACGACCGGCTACTCATGGGTGTGGTTCTCGAACTTCGCCGATCTCTTCCTCGACCGCCGTTTCCTCAACGCCGTCTGGGTTTCGGTGAAATGGGAGATCGTCACCGTGGTAGCGACGATGGTGGTGGCGATCGGGCTGGGTGTGCTGATGTTCGAGGTCGCCGGCCCACGCCTGCGCAATTTCTATTGCCTTTTGTTCATCATCCCGGTGCTTTTGCCGCGCGTCTCGGCCGCCTTCGTCTGGAAGTTCGCCTATCACCCGCTCTACGGCATCGCCACCTATCCCTACCGGCTGATCACCGGCGGGCTGATCTTCGATCCGCTGTCCAAGCCGGGCACCGCGCTCTTCGCCGTCGCTTCGGTCGATGTCTGGCAATGGGGCCTGTTCTTCGCCGTCATCGTGCTGAAGCTGCTCGAAACACTGCCGCCGCAGCCGATCGAGGCGGCTAGGCTCGACCACGCCAAGCGCTGGCAAATCCACGCCTACGTCACCTTGCCGATGCTGAAGGCGCCGCTGATCAGCCTGATGTTCGTCAAGATGATCGAGTCGCTGCGCTCCTTCGACCTGATCTATGTGATGACGCGCGGCGGGCCGGGCGTCGCGACCGAAACGCTCGACATGTACGCCTTCTCGCAAGGCTTCATCGAGTCCGGCAAGGTCTCCTACGCATCGGCCATGGCGGTGCTGATGATGATCGCGACGGTCATCACCTTCACCATGCTGTGGAAGCGGGTGCAGGCATGAAGCCATATCCGATAAGACCGGGCCGTCTGGTCGCCAAGGCCATCCTGGCGCTGGCCGGGTTCCTGGCCGTGTTCCCGCTTCTGTGGACGGCGCTCAACGCGCTGAAGAACAATGTCGACATCATCACGCGGGTGCCGAAGGTGATCTTCAAGCCGACGCTGGCCAATATCGGCTACATCCTCGGCCGGGACAGCGTGCTGACCGGGCTCTACAACTCGGTCGTCGCCTGCGGTTCGGCGGTGCTGATCGGCATCGTGCTCGGCCTGCCGGCGGCCTATGCGGTGGCGCGCTATCCCAACCGCTTCGCCGGCGACATCCAGTTCTTCGTCCTGTCGCTGCGTTTCCTGCCGCCGGTGGCGGTCGCCATCCCGCTGATGGTGATCTGGCTGCAAATCGGGCTCTACGACACTTTGCCGGCGCTGATCGTCACCTACTCGCTGCTGACCATCTCGGTGATCATGTGGCTGGCTATCCCGGCCTTCCAGGGCGTGCCGAAGGAGATCGAGGAGGCGGCCTTCGTCGACGGTTACGGCGTTTATGCCGTCTTCTGGCGGATCGCGCTTCCCGTCGCGGCGCGCTCGCTGATCGGCGCCATCGCCTTCAGCTTCGTGCTGGTCTGGAACGAGTTCCTGATCGCGCTGATGCTGTCGAGCTCCAACGCCAAGACGCTGCCGATCGTGGCTTCCGAGCTCTCCCAGCAAGGCATGAACGTGCCCTGGGGAATCCTCAACGCCTCGGTCGTGCTTCTGTCGCTGCCGCCGCTTTTGTTCCTCGGCGTTCTGAGCGGCTTCCTGAATTCCGTTTTCCGGCAAAAGAAAAGTTGATGCGAGGATACCCGATGCGGGCACTGGTGCTTGAGAAAAAAGGCGAACTGTCGCTGCGCGAGATCGCGCTGCCGCAAGACGTCGGACCGGACGACGTCAGGATCGCCATCCACACGGTCGGGGTCTGCGGCAGCGACGTGCATTACTACACGCACGGCGCCATCGGCAGCTACATAGTTCGCGAGCCCATGGTGCTCGGCCATGAGGCTTCGGGAACCATCGTCGAGGTCGGCGCCAATGTCACGAATCTCAAGGTCGGCGACCGCGTCTGCATGGAGCCCGGCGTGCCGAACCTTGCGTCGCGAGCGACGAAGCTCGGCATCTACAATGTCGACCCGGACGTCCGCTTCTGGGCAACGCCGCCGGTGCATGGCGTGCTCGCGCCCTACGCCGTCCATCCGGCGGCCTTTACCTACAAGCTGCCGGACAATGTCTCCTTCGCCGAGGGCGCGATGGTCGAGCCCTTCGCCATCGGCATGCAGGCGGCGGCGCGCGCTCGCATCGTGCCCGGCGATGTCGCCGTCGTCGTCGGCTGCGGCCCGATCGGCATCATGATCGCGCTCGCCGCGCTGGCGGGCGGCTGCTCCAAAGTCCTGATCTCGGACTTTTCCGCGCCGAAGCTGGAGATCGCTGCCCAGTATCCAGGCATCGTGCCGGTCGATATCGGCAAGCAATCGCTGGTCGACGCCGTCGCGGCGGCCACCGACAATTGGGGCGCCGACATCGTGTTCGAGGCGAGCGGCAGCCCGAAGGCCTTCGCCAACCTGTTCGACGTGGTGCGGCCGGGCGGCGCGGTGGTGCTGGTCGGGCTTCCGGTGGAGACGGTCGAGCTCAACGTGCCGGCGGCGATTTCCAAGGAAGTGCGCATCGAGACCGTGTTCCGCTACGCCAACATCTTCGATCGCGCCCTGCAGTTGATCGCCTCAGGCAAGGTCGACCTCAAGCCGCTGATCACCGGCACCTATGATTTCTCCGAGAGCATCAAGGCGTTCGAGCGCGCGGCGCAAGGCAGGCCGCAGGACGTCAAGCTGCAGATCCTGCTGACCGGGGAGAAGGGATAAAGATGTCCGCGATCGTTTGCTCCCATGTCGACAAGGCCTATGGCGCCACGACCGTCATCCGCGACCTCAACCTCGCGATCGAGGAACATGAATTCGTCGTGTTCCTGGGGCCGTCCGGCTGCGGCAAGTCCACGCTTCTCAGGATGCTGGCCGGGTTGGAGGATATCAGCGGCGGCGAGGTGTCGATCGGCGGCAAGGTGGTGAACGATCTCGAGCCCGGCGATCGCGGCATCGCCATGGTGTTCCAGAATTATGCGCTCTATCCGCACATGACGATCTTCGACAACATCGCCTTCGGATTGAAGCGGCAGAAGGTGCCGGCGAACGAGATCAGGAAGCGGGTCGAGGCGGTCTCGAAGACGCTCGGGCTGGAGCCCTATCTCGGCCGCAAGCCCACCGAGCTTTCCGGCGGCCAGCAGCAGCGTGTGGCGATCGCGCGCGCCATGATCAAGACGCCGAAAGTGTTCCTGTTCGACGAGCCGCTCTCCAACCTCGACGCCAAGCTGCGCAATCATATGCGCGTCGAGATCGCCAGGCTGCACCAATCGCTGAAGACCACCACCGTCTATGTCACGCATGACCAGCTCGAGGCGATGACGCTGGCCGACCGCATCGTGTTGTTGAAGGATGGCGTGATCGAGCAGATCGGCTCGCCGGCCGAAATCTATCGCCGCCCGGGCAATCTGTTCGTGGCCGGCTTCATCGGCACGCCGAACATGAATTTCATCGACGTGACGGTCGGCAAGGGCAAGGATGGCTGGACTCTGACCGGCGCCGGAACCGTGCTTTCGCTCGGTGGCCAGAGTTTCCACCTGCAGCACGGCGATCGCGCCGTGCTCGGGATCCGGCCGCCCGACCTGACGCTGGCCGGCGTGGGCGCAAGCAACGTCCTGCAAGGCACCGCCGATCTCATCGAGTTCCACGGCAACGACGCGCTGGTAACCTTCGGCTCCGGCGGCAAGGAGATCAGCGCGCTGGTGCCGGCCCGCGAATGCCCGGAGTTACGCGCGCCCGTGCGCTACACGTTCGAGGAAGAGAGCATCCACCTGTTCGACGCGGAGACCGGCAAGTCGCTGCGCAAGCAGTAGAGCAATTCCGCCCGGAATTGCCTGGGGGATGCACACATTTCCAAGTGGCTGGTCTATGGCGATAGCGTGCATTGGAGCTTGGCGCATGCATTGGCTAATGTAGCGCTGGTCGACCCCCACTCCGTCTCGGCTTCGCCGAGCCACCTCTCCCCCGTTCGACGGGGTAGAGGAAAGGCGCCAAGCTTTTTAGCCATCAACTGTCGTCCAGCAAGGCTCCCTTCCTTTCCCTCCGGAGGGGGGAAAGGTGGCGCTGCGAAGCAGCGACGGATTGGGGGAACCACGCGGCAATCAAGCCTCGGCCTGATCCGTCACGCCAGTCACAGAAGATGTGTGCATGGCGTAACCGGAATTGCGTGGATGGAAGCTATCCGATCGCGTCGAGCGCCTGCCGCTGGCGGTGCATCTCCAGGAAGATCCGGTAGTCGCGGTCGAAGCGGGCGCCGGCTTGCTTGTTGGGGGCGCGCGTCCTGCCGCCCTGCTGCATGGCGACGCAGGCCGCGTTGAGGTCCGGGTAGAGGCCTGCGGCGGTCGCCGCCACCATGCCGGTGCCGAGCAGCACCGCCTCGTCGGCCAACGGCTCGACCACCGTGCAGCCGGTGGCGTCGGCATAAAGCTCCATCAGAAGCGGGTTCTTGGTGTGGCCGCCAGTGACATGCAG
This sequence comes from Mesorhizobium sp. CA12, assembly GCF_020165255.1. Taxonomy (NCBI): domain Bacteria; kingdom Pseudomonadati; phylum Pseudomonadota; class Alphaproteobacteria; order Hyphomicrobiales; family Phyllobacteriaceae; genus Mesorhizobium; species Mesorhizobium sp. CA12. The sequence goes on along the minus strand of NZ_JAIUHT010000008.1, from coordinate 33,522 downwards.
CGTGTCGATCAGGTAGCCGTTCTCGTTCAGCGCTTCCAGCACATGGCGCACGCCGAGCGCGATGCCGACGGCGGTGCGCCAGTAGAGCTTGCACAGGCTGTCGAAGGAGGAATCGAGCGTCAGGCCGCTGATGACGCCGACCGCGTGCGGGTCGGCGAGCGGCGAACGATTGCCGTGGAAATCCGGCAGCACATGCAGCCTTGCCGCCAGCGCGTCGCCATCCTCGGCGCGCAGCTCGGCGACGCGCCGAGCGATCTTCATATGCATGGCCGCGTCCGGCTCGCCGCCGGCGCCATGCCAGCGGATGATGTGGTCGAGCAGCGCGCCGGTGGCCGACTGGCCGCCTTCCGACAGCCACAGCCTCGGCAAAGCCGCGCCGTAATAAGGGCCCCAGACGCCGGCAAAGGGCTGCGGGTCGGGCGACATCGCCATGACGCAGGACGATGTGCCGGCAATCAGCGCCAAGTGCCGGCTGATGTTCTTCTCGTCGCCGGCAAAGCCGCCGAGAACGCCCAGCGCGCCGGCATAGGCATCGATGACGCCGGCGCCGACCCGGCACTTCTCGGTCAGGCCGAGCTCGGCCGCGGCCTTCGCCGTTAGCGGACCGATATCGGTGCCGACCGGGCTTGCCTTTTCCGGCAGATTGCCGTGCTCGAACAGGTCGCCGAGCCCGACGAGCTCGAAGAAATCGCGCCGCCAGCTCTTTTCCTCATGCGCGAGATAGGTCCATTTCGCCGTCAGCGTGCATTGCGAGCGGGCGAGCGAGCCCGATGCCTTCCAGGTCAAGAAATCGGCAAGGTCGAATAGATAGCCGGCTTCATTCCATGTGCTCGGCAGATGACGCTTCAGCCACATCAGCTTCGGCGTTTCCATCTCCGGCGACATCACACCGCCGATATAATCGAGCACGGCGTGACCGCTTGCGGTGCATTCATCGGCCTCGGCGATGGCGCGATGATCGAGCCAGACCATCGTGTCCCAGCGCTTCTCGCCCGTGACCGATACGCTGATCTGGCCACCCTGCCTGTCGCGCGCGACCAGCGAGCAGGTCGCGTCGAAAGAGATGCCGGCGATATCGCCGGCGGCGACGCCGGATTTTTGGAGCGCGGACCGCACGGATTGGCACACCGCCGACCAGATGTCTTCCGAATCGTGCTCGGCATGATCGGGCTTGGGCTGATGCATGGCGATCGGATGATCGGCGCGGCCGAGCAGGTTGCCGCGCGCGTCGAGAATGCCCGCGCGGGCGCTCCCGGTGCCGACATCGACCGCGCAAACGAAACTCTTGATCAAGATGCTTTTTCTCTCGCTCCCAGGCCTGCAATCAAATCGGGCAATTGCAGCATGTCAGCGAATATAAAGTCCGGTTCCGTCGACGCAAGCCGCGCCTTGAGGGCGGGATTGGCGGCATGCGAGCCGCCGGTGAAGGCCAGGACGCGCATGCCGGCCGCGCGCGCGGCGGCAACGCCGGCCGGGCTGTCCTCGATGACCAGACAATTGCAAGGACGCGCCTGCATGCTGGTGGCGGCATGAAGGAAAAGGTCGGGCGCCGGCTTGCCGCGTTCGACCATGCTGGCGCTGAACAGATGCGGCTCCAGCAGCGGCAGCAGGCCGGTCACGTCGAGCGCATAGCGGATGCGCTCCAGCGTGCCGGACGAGGCGACGCAGCACGGCAGTCCGAGCTTCGGCAGCACCTCCTTGACGCCGGGGATCGGCTTCAATTCCTCACGGAATTTGCGCATCAGGTCGACGCGCATGGCGGTCAGATGCTGGTCGCTGATGTCGAGCCCGAACTCTTGGCCGAGTATCTCGCGCACGCTCTTCATGCTCTTGCCCAGGAAATGCTCGTAGGCCGCGTCCTCGCTGACCGTGCCGCCGGCGAGCTCGATCATGCCGAGCAGCGCCGAGACCGAAAGCGCCTCGCTGTCGACCAGCACGCCGTCACAGTCGAAGATGACCAGCTCAGGCGTCATCGCGGATGCTTCCAGCTAAGCATTTCCAGGAAAAGTGTGAGCGGTTTTCCGTCCGGAATTGCGTAAAAAGAGACAGAGGCTTTCAGAGCTTTCCAGCGAGATAGCGCGTCAGGGTTTCGCGCGCGCCGTCCGCCCACAGCGCCTTCAACGCATGGCCAAAGGCCTCGGCGAAGGCGGGCGAGCGGCCGACATCGCCGTAGATGTCTTCCATCGCCAGCCAGGCCTTGGGATCGGCCTTAGCCGCCTTCGCGGTCGCCTGCATGCGGTCCCAGTTCGGATCGTTCGGCTCGATGACGGCGCCGCTGTCAGTGGTGCCGAAGCAATAGCGGCACCACAGGGCCGATTCCAGCGCGAGGCCGGCGACGCCCTTGCCCGCCTTCAGCCGGTCGGCGATCGTCGGGATGATGAATTTCGGCTGGCGGTTGGAGCCGTCGAGGCAAAGCCGGCGGATCGTGTCGCCGATCTTGGGATTGGAGAAGCGGCGCTCGATGAGCTCGTAATAGTCCTCCAGATCGGTGTTGGGCACCGGCGGCACGGTCGGGATGATCTCGTCATGCTCGAGCATCGACAGGAATGCGCGCACCAGGGGCTCCTGCATGGCTTCATGCACGAAATGGATATCCATCAGGCCGGCCGGGTAAGCGATGGTGGCGTGGCCGCCATTGAGGATGCGTATCTTCATCAGCTCGTAAGGCGAGACATCCTTGACGAATTGCACGCCGACCTTTTCCAACGCCGGGCGGCCGGCGGTGAAACGGTCCTCCAGCACCCATTGCTTGAACGGCTCGCAGAACACCGGCCAATTGTCCTCCAGCCCGAAATCGTCGGCGAGGATCTTGCGCTCGCGGTCGGTGGTGGCAGGGGTGATGCGATCGACCATGCCATTCGGGAAGGCGACCTTGTCCTCCACCCATTTGGCGAGGTCCTCGTCGATCAGCCGCGCAAGGCCGATGACGCCGTCGGAGGTGACGTGGCCGTTATGGGGGATGTTGTCGCAGGACATGACGGTGAACGGCACGATGCCGTCGGCCCGCCGGCGCAGCAGGCCGGCCAGGATGATGCCGAACACGGTCTTGGGCACAGCACCCGGCTGCGCGTCGGCGACGATGTCGGGATGGGCCGGGTTGAACTTGCCGGAGGCCGGGTCGATGAAATAGCCGCCTTCGGTGATGGTCAGCGAGACGATCTTGATCGCCGGATCGGCAAGCCGCTCGATGGTGGCGGCCGCATCGCCGGGCGTCAGGAAATCGATCATCGCGCCGGTGACGCGGGCGCTCATATGACCCTGGTCCTGCTCGACGACGGTGGTCAGCCAGTCCTGTTCCTGCAGCTTGGCGCGACCGATCTTCTCGCCTTCGAACACGCCGGCGCCGATCAGCGCCCAGTCATGGCCCTCGCCGGTGCCGAACAGGTCGTCGAGATAGACCGCCTGATGGGAGCGATGGAAGTTGCCGACGCCGAAATGGACGATGCCCGCCTTCAGGACAGAGCGGTCATATTTCGGGCCGGCGACCTTGGCCGGCAGCATGGCGAGGTTCGAGGAAGAGAGTCTTACGGTCATCTCATTTACCCTTTGGCCGATCTGCAGCCCGACTGTTCCGCCTCCTTCGGATGGCGAGGATGAGGGGCAACACCCGGTATTCCAGTATGCTGCCCCTCACCTGCCCCATGGCGTCTTCTCCGGAGGAAAGAAGAGAAGCGCCTCCCCCTCAACTCATCCATTGGCCGCCGTCGACATTGTAGGTCTGGGCGACGATGTATTCGGCCTCGTCACTGGCGAGGAACACGGCCATGCCGGCGAGATCTTCCGGCTTGCCCATGCGACCGTAAGGCACACCTTCGCCGACCAGCCGCTTCTTCTCGCCCTTGGGCCGGTTCTCATATTTTGCGAAGAGCGCATCGACCTGGTCCCACATGTCGCTGTCGACGACACCCGGCGCGATGCCGTTGACGTTGATGCGATGCTTGATCAGGTCGAGCCCGGCCGATTGGGTGAGCGAGATGACGGCCGCCTTGGTGGCGCAGTAGACCGCGACCAGCGGCTCGCCGCGGCGACCGGCCTGGCTCGCCATGTTGATGATCCTGCCGCCTTTGCCACGCGCGATCATCGAACGGGCAGCCGCCTGCAGCATGAACAGCGTGCCGGCGACATTGACCGCGAACAGTTTTTCGTAGCTCGCCCTCGTTATCTCGACGATCGGCGCGAGGTCGAAGATCGCCGCGTTATTGATCAGCACGTCGAGGCCGCCGGCCTTCACTTCGACCGCCTTCACCGCGGCCTCGATCGAAGCCTGGTCCGTGACGTCAAGCCTGATCGCGTAGGCGGCAGAACCGATCGCTTTCGCCGTCGCTTCCGCCGCTTCAATGTCGATATCGGCAATTGCGACTGTCGCGCCTTCGCGCGCATAGGCTTCGGCGAAGGCCCTGCCGATGCCGCGCGCCGATCCGGTGATCAGCGCCGATTTGCCTTTCAACCTCACTGCACCAGCGCCTTGCCGTCGGCGCCGAAGCGATGGAGCTTGGCCTTGTCGGGGGTCAGATAGACGGTGTCGCCATGCTTCACCGCGACCTCGCCGTCGGCGCGGACATTGATGGTGCCGATGCCGTCCGCCTGGACGTGCAGGAAAGTGTCGGAGCCGAGGTGCTCGGCAACGCCGACCGTCGCCTTCCAGTCGCCGGCCGAGGTCGAGATGTTGAGATGCTCGGGCCGGATGCCGATGGTCTTGGCGCCATATTTCTCTGCCGGCGCGCCTTCGATCATGTTCATCTTGGGCGAGCCGATGAAACCGGCGACGAAGAGGTTCTTCGGCGTCTTGTAGAGCTCCATCGGCGAGCCGACCTGCTCGATGTTGCCGGCATTGAGCACGACGATCTTGTCGGCCATGGTCATGGCTTCGACCTGGTCGTGGGTGACGTAGATCATCGTCGTCTTCAACTGATGATGCAGCTCGCTGATCTCAAGCCGCATGGTGCCGCGAAGCGCAGCGTCGAGGTTGGACAGCGGCTCGTCGAATAGGAAGGCCGAAGGCTGGCGCACGATGGCGCGGCCGATGGCGACGCGCTGGCGCTGGCCGCCGGACAGCTGGCCTGGGCGGCGCTCGAGATAGTTGGTGAGGTTCAAAATGCGCGCGGCGTCCTTCACCTTCTTGTCGATGGTCGCCTGGTCTTCGCCGGCCATCTTCAGCGGAAAGGCGATGTTCTTGGCGACCGTCATATGCGGATAGAGCGCGTAGGACTGGAACACCATGGCAAGCTTGCGCTTGGCCGGGGCCTCGCGGGTGACGTCGCGGCCATCGATGCTGATGGCGCCGCCGCTGGTGTCCTCGAGCCCGGCGATCAGCCTGAGCAGCGTGGACTTGCCGCAACCCGACGGGCCGACGAACACCACGAACTCGCCGTCCTCGATGTTGAGGTCGATGTTCGGAATGATCGTCGTCGACCCGAAGGACTTGGAGACGTTCTTGAGCGCGATGTTTCCCATGGTTTCCTCCCGGGGATGGTCTTCGTCGTCCGCCGCTTGGGCGTTGCTACTTCACGGCGCCAAAGGTCAAGCCGCGCACCAGCTGCTTCTGGCTGAACCAGCCCATGATCAGGATCGGCGCGATCGCCAGCGTCGAGGCCGCTGACAGTTTTGCCCAGAACAGGCCTTGCGGACTGGAGAAGGAGCTGATGAAGGCCGTCAGCGGCGCGGCATTGGTGGTGGTGAGCCGGATGGTCCAGAACGCCTCGTTCCAGGCCAGGATGATGTTCAAGAGCATGGTCGAGGCGATGCCGGGAACCGCCATCGGCGTCAGCACATAGATGATCTCGTTCCACAGCGAGGCGCCGTCCATGCGCGCCGCTTCCAGGATCTCGCCCGGGATTTCGCGGAAATAGGTGTAGAGCATCCAGACCACGATCGGCAGGTTGATCAGCATCAGCATGACGGTGAGGCCGATGCGGCTGTCGAGCAGGCCGGTGTCGCGGAAGATCAGGTAGATCGGGAACAGCACCGCGACGGCCGGCATCATCTTGGTGGACAGCATCCACATCAGGATGTCCTTGGTGCGCTTTGTCGGAGAGAACGCCATCGACCAGGCCGCCGGGACCGCAATCAGGATCGCAAGCAGCGTCGAGCCGACCGACAGAATCACCGAGTTCAGGAAGAACTTGAAATAGCCGCTCTGCGCCTGCACCTCGGCATAGCTCTCCATGGTGCCGGACGGGATCAGTGCAAAGCCCTGGATCGCCTCCTGCTCGGACTTGAACGAGGTGATGATCGTATAAAGGATCGGAAAGAAGATCAGCAGGGCGACGATCCAGGCCGCGGCCGTGGCGATGGTCTTGTGCTGGGTGGTGACTGCGCGTGCCATGTCAGGTCCTCCCGTATCGGCGATGTTGGCAGCAGGGTCGCCCCCCACTCCGGTTTGCTGCGCAAACCACCTCTCCCCCGATCGACGGGGTAGAGGAAGGGCGCGGCTTCGATGCAGGCGTTTCCTCTCCCCCGGGCAGGGGGAGAGGTGTCCCGCGCAGCGGGACGGAGTGGGGGTGGTTCAGCGCAAGCGGCATCGTCTCCCCCTACTTGTCCAGGTTCTTGCCGACGGCGCGCATGGCGAAGAAGGCAACGATGTTGGCGAGAATGACGGCGATCACGCCGCCAGCGGACGCCTGACCGATTTTGAACTCCAGGAGCGCCTTCTGGTAGACGAGGAAGGGCAGGTTGGTGGAGGCATAGCCCGGGCCGCCATTGGTGGTGACCAGGATCTCGGCATAGACCGACAGCAGGAAGATCGTCTGGATCAGGATGACGACGGTGATGGCGCGCGACATATGCGGCAGCGTCAGATAGATGAACCGGCTAATAAAGCCGGCGCCGTCCATCTCGGCCGCTTCCTTCTGCTCGCCGTCGAGCGATTGCAGCGAAGTCAGCAGGATCAGCGTGGCGAAGGGCAGCCACTGCCAGGCGACGATGAGGATGATAGCGGTCAGCGGATGCTGGCCGAACCAGTCGATCGGCTCGGCGCCGAAAAAGCGCGCTATATCGGCAAAGACGCCGTATTGCGGATGCATGATCATGTTCTTCCAGACCAGCGCCGCGACCGGCGGCATGACGAAGAACGGCGAGATGACCAGGATGCGCACGATGCCCTGGCCCCAGATCGGCTGGTCGAGCAACAACGCCAAAAGGATGCCCCCGATCACGGTGATGACCAGCACGCTGACAACGATGATGAGCGTGTTGAGGATCGAGGAGAGGAAGGCCGGGTTGGAATAGAACAGCGCGTAATTGGAGAAGCCGACAAAGCCGTTACGGATCGGGTTCAGCGGATTGTATTGCTGGAACGAGAACCACAGCGTGAACAGCAGCGGCACGATCATCCAGACGAACAGCAGGATCACCGATGGCGCCATCATGAAACGGGCAAGCGAACGGGTTTGCTGAGTAGCCATGACGGTCACCCTCCCAAGGTCAGCCGGATTTTCAGAGTCGTGCCAGAATTTTCCCGATTTTGAAGGGTGGCCGCCCGAACTGGGTTTCGGGCGGCCCCTTGCCGGTCATGATGCGCTACCGGCGTTCGGCACCGGGAGGAGCCTTACTTGATGTAGCCGCCTTCCGTCATCGCCGCGGTGGCGGCGTCCTGAGCCTGCTTCAGCGCGTCGTCGACGCTCGACTGGCCGGCAAGGGCTGCCGAGAAGAGCTGGCCGACGGTGGTGCCGAGGCCCTGGAATTCAGGGATGGCGACGAACTGCACGCCGACATAAGGCACCGGCTTGACGGTCGGATGCGTCGGGTCGGCGGCATTGATGGAGTCCAGCGTCATCTTCGCGAAGGGCGCCGCCTTCTGGTACTCCGGATTGGCGTAGAGCGAGGAGCGCGTTCCAGGAGGAACGTTGGCCCAGCCCTCCTTCGAGGCGACGAGCTCGAGGTAGTGCTTCGAGGTCGCCCATGAAACGAATTTCTCGGCGGCGTCGGCCTTCTGGGTGCCGGCGGGGATGGCGAGCGACCATGCCCACAGCCAGTTGCCGCGCTTGCCGAGGCCGTTGTCGGGCGCCAGCGCATAGCCGACCTTGTCCGCGACCTTCGAGGCCTTCGGATCTGAGACGAAGGACGCCGCGACCGTGGCGTCGATCCACATGCCGCACTTGCCCTGCTGGAACAGCGCCAGATTCTCGTTGAAGCCGTTGGACGAAGCGCCTTCCGGACCGTCGGCCTTCATCAGGTCGACATAGAACTGCAGCGTGTTCTTCCATTCCGGCTGATCGAATTGCGGCTTCCAGTTCTCGTCGAACCAGCGGGCGCCGAAGGAATTCGACATGGCGGTGAGGAAAGCCATGTTCTCGCCCCAGCCGGCCTTGCCGCGCAGGCACACGCCATTCACGCCATTGGCGCGGTCGGTCATCTTGTCGGCGGCCTGCTTGATGAAGTCCCAGGTCGGCGCGTCGGGCATCTTCAAGCCAGCCTTTTCCATCAGGTCCTTGCGGTACATGACGAAGGAGCTCTCGCCGTAGAAGGGCGCGGCATAGAGCTTGCCGTCGACCGAAAGGCCGCCGGCGATGGCCGGGATGATGTCCTTGACGTCATAGTCGTCGCCGAGCTTGTCGAGCGGCAGGAGCCAGCTCTGCTTTGCCCAGATCGGAACCTCGTAGGTGCCGATGGTCATGACGTCGTACTGGCCGCCCTTGGTGGCGATATCGGTCGTGACGCGCTCGCGCAGCACGTTCTCTTCAAGCGTCACCCAGTTGAGCTGGATGTCGGGGTTGGCCTTGGTGAAGTCGTCCGTCAGCTTCTGCATGCGGACCATGTCGCCATTGTTGACGGTGGCGATGGTGATGGATTCGGCATGCGAGGCGAAAGCGAGGGCGCTGGCCGACAACAGGCCCAGGGTGAGCGTGCGAAGTTTCATCAAATTCCTCCCATAAACCAAGATGAGCATTTGCCTTGGTTCTGAGCAATTACTCACTTGGCGTGAATTATGTCAACCCTGAATCTGTGCTGCAGCGCAGCAGAAATGATGCCGCGCGACCCGGTCGAGCGACGCGCCGGTATCCTAGGGAGGAGGACGGTGAGGGCTATTGGCTTACGGGCAGGCGATCTCGGCCAGGAGCCAGTCGCGGAAGGCGCGGATCTTCGGCACGTTGCGGCGCGCCGTCGGATAGACCAGCCAATAGGCATGGCCGTCGTCGCCGACGAGGTCGAAGGGCTGGATCAGCCGACCGTCGGCGATCTCGTTCTTGAACAGGGCCCTGGTCAGGATCGCAACGCCATGGCCGGCCATGGCCGCGTTCGCTTCATAGGCCTGCGCGCCCATGCTGGAGCCCGGCCGTTTGGCGAGATCATGCCCAGTCACGCCGGCGGCCTCGAACCATTGCGTCCACCAGATGTCACCGGGGTCGAGGATCGGCAGGCGCAACAGGTCCGCCGGCTCCTTCACGCCGCCGATGCTCGCCGCGAGCTTCGGGCTCAGCATCGGCGTGAAATCGGCGTCGAGCAGCTTATGCGCCTCCAGGCCCGGCCATTTGCCGGCGCCGGAGCGAATGGCGAGATCGACATCCTCGCGCGCGAAATCGGTCAGGCGGCTCGACGTGTCGAGCCGCACGGCAAGTGCCGGATGCGCGAGCTGGAACGCGCCCAGATGCTGCGCCAGCCAGTTCGAGGCAAAGGTCAGCACGGTGGTGATGCAGAGCAGGCCGTCGGCGCCACCGCGCGCCGCGGCATAGGCCTGACCCAGGATAGCGAAGGCTTCGCTGACGGCGGGCGCCAAGCGCTGGCCGGGCTCGGTCAACTCGATCTGTCGTGGACGGCGCAGGAACAGCGGCGCGCCGATGCGCTCCTCGAGCAGCTTGATCTGGTAGCTCGCAGCCGCCTGGGTCATGCCCAGCTCCTGCGCGGCCTTGGTGAAGGACAGGTGCCTGGCCACCGCCTCGAACACTCGGATCGCCTGCAGCGGCGGCAGGGGCGCAAGCTGCGGAGAGCTGAGATCGGGCATAAGGCCTCCTTATGGGTCATGATCGAGGTTTGATTGGAAGCACGAAGCGGCCAGACCGATATTTGGGGTCGACGATCAATCCAGTTCAAGCATTGCGAAGGCTGACGATCATGGTCACGGTTCAGGAAAAGCTCGTTTCCACCCCGGCACAAGGCTGGTTTTTCACGCTCCTGCGGGAATTTGCAAGGTTTTCGGGCCGCAGGCGCGGCTATCTCGATGTCCGGGAATTTTCCGAGCATCTGCAGCGCGACATGGGTTTTCTCGACGGCAACGATCCGCGCGGCCGCTCGCAATAGCCCGGCACTTTTTATGGGCAATCAGCCGGCAAGCAGTGCTTCGGCCGTGCGTTCGTCGGTGATGAGGCCGTTGACCAGCCGGCGGTTGACGGCGGCCAGGATGCCCGCCAGCTTGCGTTCGCCCATGGCCAGAGCGATGACCAGCGACCTTTCCCGCGACGGCAGCGCGGCGGAAGACACGCGATCGTTGGTGATGCCTTCGATCATGCGGCCTTCGCGGTCGTACACCCAGCCGACGATCTCGGCGATACCGCCTGCCTTCTGCAGCGCCTTCAACTCGTTTTCGGAAATGAAGCCGTCCTCGTAGAGCGGGGCCTTGGGCCCGAGATCGCCGATGCCGACGAAGGTGACATCGGCCTCGGCCGCCAGCGCCAATGTAGGCTGGATCATCGGCTGGTTGAGCAGCATCTCGCGCTCTTCCGGCGAGGAGGCGATGACCGGCAGCGGCATCGGGAATGACCGCGCCTTGACGCGGTCGGCCATGGTGAAGATGACGTTGTAGAAGGCGGCCGAGCCATCGGGCGAGATGTTGCCGGTCAAGGACACGACCTTGTGCTGCGGGCAGTCCATCGGCGGCAGTTGCTCGATCGCCGCCTTCAGCGTGCGCCCGGTGCCGATCGCCATGACGATGGGGGCCTCGGAGCGCAGCCGGCGTTCGATCTCGGCCGCGGCCGCCTCCGCGATGCCGATCGTCGTCGAGCTCGACGTCGGGTCGCTCGGCACCACTTCGACAAGGTCGAGCGCGAAGCGCGACTTAAGCCGCGCGGCGAGGTCCAGGCAGTTGGCGATCGGATGATCGACCCGCACCTTGATCAGGCCCTCCGACATGGCGAGCGATACCAGCCGCTGCGCCGTCTGCCTGGAGATGCCGAGCTTGGCGGCGATCTGGTCCTGCGTGTTGCCGGCAACATAATAAAGCCAGCCGGCGCGCGCGGCGTCGTCCAACCTGGTGCTGCCGATTTCCTGTCGCGAATTCACGTCTCGCCTCCCAGCCCGCAGAATGCTGAAACGGGCGCCATAGCTTACAGCGATTGCGCCGACGCGCAATTGTCTATCGAAAGAGCAATTGCTTGGCAGTTTTCCTGATCCCGAAGGATCAATCCGCCGCTTGCCCAACCATTTGCCGGCGGGACGGTTTATCTCCACCGGGAAACCGATTAAGGGGGATCGGCGAAGGGAGCCGCGCATGACGCCGAAAGCCGTTTTCTGGGATATGGACGGGACGCTGGTCGACAGCGAGCCGCTGCACGAGGCGGCACTTGTGGCGGCGCTGCGCAGCGTCGGCATCGCCCCGCCGGCCGACCTGCATCAGCGCGTGCTGGGCATCGCGGCATGGCCGGTTTACGAAATGCTGCGCGACGAGTTCGGCCTCGCACTGCCCTTCGACGATTGGATCGTGCGCAAATACGATCACTATCTGCCGCTGGCCGAAACGCTGAAGCCCCGCCCCGGCGCGATCGAGGTGTTCAACGAATTGCGCGCGCTCGGCGTCGAGCAGGCGGTGGTGTCCAACTCCGACCGGCTGATCGTCGACGCCAATCTGCGCGCCGTCGGCCTCACCTATCCGGGCATGATGACGGTCAGCCGCAATGACGTAATTGACGGCAAGCCGCTTCCCGAACCATTCCTGCGCGCCGCCTATCTCGCCGGCGTCGATCCGGCGGATGCTTTTGCCGTCGACGACAGCCTGACAGGCGCCATGGCCGGACTGGCGGCGGGCATGAAGACGATCTTCTGGCCGGAGGCGCCGATGGAAGGCCCGGCCGGCGCGATCGTCATCAACAGCGCCGAGGAGCTGCGGGCGCAACTGGGGCTCTGAGCAGCTTCAGACCTCGGCGCCGCCCCGCCCTTCGGGCATCTTCTCCCCGTAAAACGGGCTACGGCATGCACACATTTCCAAGCGGGCTGGCCTTTGGCGATAGCGTGCATGGCAGCTTGGCGCATGCATTGTCTTATGTAGCGGTGGTCGACCCCCACTCCGTCTCGGCTTCGCCGAGCCACCTCTCCCCCGATCGACGGGGTAGAGGAAAGGCGCCAAGCCTTTTGCCGTCAACGCCCGCCCAGCAACGCTCCCTTCCTTTCCCTCCGGAGGGGGGGAAGGTGGCGCTGCGAAGCAGCGACGGATCGGGGGAACCACCTGGCAATCAAGCCTCGGCCTGATCAGTCGCGCCAGTCACAGAAGATGTGTGCATAGCGTAACCGGGGGAAGAAGGAAGGAGTCCAGCATCAATTCCGGTAGACCGGCTCTTCCTCGTCGAGGATCGCCTTCAGCTCGGCCAGATGACGCTCGGCCTGGCCGGGATAATCGTCCATCTCGCGCGCGGTCTTCTCGGCGATCTCGTCCGAGAGCGTGCGCAGCGGACGGCCGGTCCACAGCGCCTTGATGTAGGTCTCGGCGGCGCGTTCGAAATAGAACATGCGGTTGAAGGTGTCGGCGACGGTGTCGCCGATGACCATGACGCCGTGATTGCCCATGATCATCACCTTGACCTTGGGGTCGGTGAGAAGCTGCGAGCAGCGCTCGCCCTCTTCCTCGAAGGCCAAGCCGCCATAATTGGCGTCGACGACATGGCGGTTGAAGAACATGGCCGAGTTCTGGTCGACCGGCGGCAGCGTCGAATCGGCGAGCGAAGCAAGCACGGTGGCGTGGATCGAATGGACATGCATGGCGCAGCGCGCATGCGGGACGTTGCGGTGGATGGCGCCGTGCAGGCCCCAGGCGGTCGGGTCGGGCGCGTTGGGTCCGGACAGCGTGTCGGGATCGTTGGCGTCGATCAGCAGCAGGTCGCTCGCCTTGATGCGCGAGAAATGCACCTGGTTGGGGTTCATCAGGAACTTCGTGCCGTCCTCGTTAACGGACAGCGAGAAATGGTTTGCCACCGCTTCGTGCATGTTGAGCCGCGCCGTCCAGCGGAAGGCGGCGGCGAGATCGACCCGCTCCTCATAATAGGGCAGATTACTCAGCGGTTCCTTGTGCAGGCGGGCAAGGCTCATCGAAAATCCTCCGCTTGGGTTTGTTTTCCGAGAATGCCGCGCATGGCGGCTGCCAGCAACCGATAAACGCTGGCTCAGCGGATCAAGCCGCCGGGCGCGCCGACTGCAGGCCGCCCTGTTCGACGATAAAGTCGATCACTTGCTGCAATCCCTTGCCGCGCGACAGATCAGTGAAGCCGAACGGCCGTTTGCCGCGCATGCGGCCGGCATCGCTCTCCATGACGTCGAGGTTGACGTTCACATAGGGTGCCAGATCGCTCTTGTTGATGACGAGGAAATCCGATCGGGTGATGGCCGGGCCGCCCTTGCGCGGGATCTCCTCGCCCTGGCAGACCGAGATGACGTAGAGGGTCAAGTCGGCAAGGTCAGGCGAGAAGGTGGCGGCGAGGTTGTCGCCGCCGGATTCGATGAAGATGATGTCGAGATCCGGGAATTTCTTGTTCAGCTCGGCAATGGCGCGCAGATTGATCGAGGCATCCTCGCGGATGGCGGTGTGCGGACAGCCGCCGGTCTCGACACCGACGATGCGCTCTTCGGGCAATGCTTGTAGCCGCGCGAGCATCATCGCATCCTCCTTGGTGTAGATGTCGTTGGTGACGACGGCGATCGAAAAGTCGTCGCGCAGCGCCTTGCAGAGCTTTTCGGTGAGCGTCGTCTTGCCGGAGCCGACCGGGCCGCCGATGCCGATGCGAAGAGGGCCATTTTTCGACGTCATGCCGGAAACTCCGTGATGGCAAGGATTGCGAAGCCTGCCCCGATCAAGAGGCAAAGCGGCGAATAAAGACTTTGGTCAAGCCGCGCGAAAGGCTGTTCGGGCGCAAGCCGGCGCCACCAGGGCGTGAAGCCGGCGATGCCGCGGCCGAGGAAGACGAGGCCGATCATCAAAGCCGTGGCAGCCAGGCCTTCCCGTGGAAAGGGCGTCGCAAAGACACCCGCGAGCGCCAGTGGCCAGAGCGTCGCGAGCGCGAGGCAAGCGGCGACAGCAAAACTCGCGAATGACGACGGCATCTCGTCGACGCCGCGGAAACCGACCACGGCGCGGGCGCAGGATGCCTGGTCCGTGCCCGGCCAGATGCCGCCTATGCCCCAATAGACATGCAGCGTTGTGATCAGGAGCAGGACGAAGGAGAGGATGACAGCAAGCACGATCATGAGCGGAACAGCCTGGAGTACTGCGTCTCATGCTGCATCGCCATGATGTCGGACATGAAGGCCGCGCCGCCCAGATCGTCCAGGCGGGAAGCGGCGGCGCGCGATGCGGTCGCCAGCGCCACAGGTTCGAAGGCGGCTAATGATGTGACGGCATCGACCTGGCCGACGACACCCAACCTGATTGCCGCCTGCAGGAGGTTGGAGAAGAAAGCCTGCAGGAAAGCGGAGAGCGCCTCCGAAAGGCCGATGCCGCCGCTGCCCGCAACGGCGCCTACCGCAACACAATAGGGGCAATCGGCCGGCAAACGCTCCAGCACCGGAGACGACCAGGCCGACGCCGCCTGGAGGAAGGCTGTGCCCTGCAGCATGGTTTCCGTGTGCCGCTCCTGCGACCCGGCAAGCGCTTCGGCCAGCGCGGCAACCTCGCTGAGATCGCCGCCGTCACGTCCGCGGCGCCAGCTTTCGGCGAAGAGCACAGCGTCGTTCCAGCCCGAGCCGATCTCGACCAGCATCTCCAGCCAGCCGGCGAGATCGTCACGATCCGCGATCAGCCCGTCATGCACGGCGCGCTCGATCCCGTGGCTGTAGGAGAAGCCGCCGACCGGAAAGGACGGCGACAGCCAGGCCATCAGCCGCAGCAGCGCGACACTGGAAAGCTCCTCAGTCATGATGATGGTGATGGTCGTGGTCGTGATCGTGATGATCATGGTGCTGGTGGTCATGATCGTGATGGTCATGCGAATGGCCGTGGTCATGGCCGGAATAGGCGCCGCGCACTGGGCTGAAGGGCTGCGAAACCTCGTTCACCGTGGCGCCGAGGCCTTCGAGCATCGCCTTGATGACGTGGTCGCGCAGGATGAGGATGCGCTCCGCCTCGATCGCCGCGGCGAGGTGACGGTTGCCGATGTGCCAGGCGAGCTCGGCGAGATGAACCGCGTCGCGGGCGCGGATGTCGTAGACCTCCTCGGGCGCCGCGACGATTTCGAGCTGGCGGCCGTCCTCCAGCACCAGCCGGTCGCCATTTGCGAGCGCCACCGGCTCGGGCAGGTCGACCAGCACCTTTTCGCCGCCCGCCGTCTCGATGGCGCGGCGGCGCAGGTGCCGCTCGTCATGCGGCAGCACTGCCTTGTCGTAGGGCGGCGCTGAGCCGGCCTCGCCGGCTGGAACGACTGAGACAGCGCGCGGAAACTTGGTGAAATCGGTGGTGATGTTGAGCTTCATTTCATGGCTCCGCCATTGGCTTGGGCACGGGCACGAGCGGGGCGCCCGAGGACACGATCGAAATAGGTGTTGACGCGCTGGGACTCGATCGGAAAACGGCCAGCACGAGCCCAGCCGCCAATATCGCCCAGCAGCACGTCGACGGCCGAGAACCGGTCGCCCAGCGCAAAGGGCTTGTCGCCAAGCCGCCGTTCCAGCGCCTTTATTTCGGATGCGAAATCATAGGCTGCGGCCGGGCCGACATCGACCCGCACATCCTTGGGCAGCAGGAAGCGGTGGCGCAGCTTGTTCCACAGCGGCGCTTCCAGCTCGCTCTGGGCGAAATGCATCCAGGAATCCATCTCGGCACGGCCGGCAAGACCCGGATTGGCGCCCATGCCTTTGTCGGCATGCTTGTCCGCCAGATAGACGCAGATCGCCGCTGAATCCGTGACCTTGAGCTCGCCGTCGATCAGGATCGGCACCTTGCCGGAGGGGTTGAGCGCGTAAGCCTCCGGCGAGCGCAGCTTCACCTCGACGAATTCGTAGGGCTGCCCGAGCTCCTCGAGCATCCAGAGCACCCGGCTGACCCGGGATCCGCGCGATCCGACGGCCTTGTACATGGTTGAACCCTGCATTTCCCCCAATCCTAGATCAATGCAAGCATCGGCCCAATGCCACTTACACGATGGTGTCGAAGAGCCGCAGGATGAAGGATATCTGATAAATCAGCGCAGCCGCGATAAAGGCGATGTGGAAGCGGCGGTCGCGCACCAGGATCGCGACGATGCAGAGCGCGACGAAGACCGGCGTGCGGAACAGATACTCATTGCCGAAGCGGGCAAAGTGCTCGGGACCCTTGAGCAGCGTGTCGACGACGTCGAGCAGATAGGTGAAGCCGAGCAGTCCGAAGAACCAGGCGCGGCGCGAGTAAAAATAATCCTCGTAGCTGGTATAATCGAGCATCGAATCCGGAAACAGCAGCGCACAGAGCAGGAACAGCG
The DNA here is from genome assembly GCF_020165255.1 of Mesorhizobium sp. CA12. Classification (NCBI taxonomy): domain Bacteria; kingdom Pseudomonadati; phylum Pseudomonadota; class Alphaproteobacteria; order Hyphomicrobiales; family Phyllobacteriaceae; genus Mesorhizobium; species Mesorhizobium sp. CA12. Next base: position 16,936 of record NZ_JAIUHT010000008.1, on the reverse strand, counting down.
TGATGGCGTAGAAGATGATGAAAAGATATTTGCCGAAGGTCCAGTTCTCGATGGCGTAGAGGCCGAACTCCCACCACCAGAAATGCACCAGCATCAACAACACCGAACCTACCCAGGCGAGATGCACCGCGTAGAGCCGGTACTGGCCTGGATGCTGGACGATGCGGGCAGTTCCCGAAAGCAGACGCGTGACGCCGAGGCCGATCACCATGCCCATGACGATGCGGATATGCGGAAAGATGTCATGCGGGGAGGCTATTTCGGTGGCCATGCGTAATCACAATGCGGCTGCTGCTTTGCCGCATATTGCGGTCTGCGCGCGCGAGCCGCAACGATATTTGCCCATTCGCCGATCAGCCGCCTGTCAAAACAGGAAATACCGTTGCGCCATCGGCAGCACGGTCGCGGGCTCGCAGGTCAAGAGCTCGCCGTCGGCCCGCACTTCGTAGGTTTCGGGATCGACCTCGACATGTGGCGTGGCGTCGTTGAGCACCATCGAATGCTTGCCGATGCCGCCGCGCGTGTTCTCGACCGCGATCATCGCCTTGTCGACGCCCAGCCTGCCCTGCAGGCCGGCGTCGAAGGCGGCCTTCGAGACGAAGGTCACCGAGGAGTTGGTCAGGGCCTTGCCATAGGCGCCGAACATTGGCCGGTAGTGCATCGGCTGCGGCGTCGGGATCGAGGCGTTCGGATCGCCCATGGGTGCTGCGGCGATCGAGCCGCCGACCAGCACCATCTCCGGCTTGACGCCGAAGAAGGCCGGGTTCCACAGCACCAGATCCGCCCGCTTGCCGACGGTGATCGAGCCGATCTCCTTCGACAGGCCATGCGCGATGGCCGGATTGATGGTGTATTTGGCGATGTAGCGGCGGACGCGGAAATTGTCGTTGTCGCCGGTTTCGTCCGGCAGCGCGCCGCGCTGGCGCTTCATCTTGTCGGCGGTCTGCCAGCAGCGGATCGCCACCTCGCCGACGCGGCCCATGGCCTGGCTGTCGGAAGAGATGATCGAGAAGGCGCCGATGTCGTGCAGGATGTCCTCGGCGGCGATCGTCTCCTTGCGGATGCGGCTCTCGGCGAAGGCGATGTCCTCGGGGATCGAGGGCGACAGATGATGGCACACCATCAGCATGTCGAGATGCTCGGCCAAGGTGTTGACCGTGTAGGGCCTGGTCGGATTGGTCGAGGAGGGGATGACGTTGGGCAGGCCGCAGACCTTGATGATGTCGGGCGCATGGCCGCCGCCGGCGCCCTCGGTATGAAAGGCATGGATGGTGCGGCCCTTGATGGCCGCCACCGTGTTCTCGACGAAGCCGGATTCGTTCAGCGTATCGGTATGGATCATCACCTGCACGTCGTAGGCGTCGGCGACCGACAGGCAGCAATCGATGGCGGCCGGGGTGGTGCCCCAGTCCTCGTGCAATTTCAGCGAACAGGCGCCGGCCAGCACCATCTCTTCCAGCGCCGCCGGCTTTGACGCATTGCCCTTGCCCGACAGGCCGATATTCATCGGGAACGCGTCGAAGGACTGGATCATGCGCGCCATGTGCCAGGGCCCGGGCGTGCAGGTGGTGGCCAAGGTGCCGTGCGCGGGGCCCGTGCCGCCGCCCAGCATCGTCGTGACACCGCTCATCAGCGCTTCCTCGATCTGCTGCGGGCAGATGAAATGGATATGCGCGTCGAAGCCGCCGGCCGTGAGGATCTTGCCTTCGCCGGCGATGATCTCGGTGCCGGGGCCAATGATGATGGTGACGCCAGCTTGCGTGTCCGGATTGCCGGCCTTGCCGATCGCGGCGATGCGGCCGTCCTTCAGGCCGATATCGGCCTTGATTATGCCGGTGAGCGCGTCGACGACCAGCGCATTGGTGATGACGGTGTCGACCGCGCCGCCGGCCCGCGTGACCTGGCTTTGGCCCATGCCGTCGCGGATGACCTTGCCGCCGCCGAATTTCACTTCCTCGCCGTAAACGGTGAAATCCTTCTCCACCTCGATGAAGAGCTCGGTGTCGGCTAGCCGCACCTTGTCGCCGACCGTCGGTCCATACATCTGCGCATAGGCGGCACGGCTTATCCTGGCCATCAGCGATTGCTCCCGAAATTCAGGTTGAATGAACGCGAGGTGCACATTGTCGCCACCCAATGGTCACGCAATGACCCGCTCGGCGACACCTTGCGCTCCCATTTGGCGGTTGAGGTGCCCCGGTCAGCCCAGAACGACCGTTTGCCAAACCGATGGAAGGAATATCCATGCTCAAAGCGATTCTTCTCGCCGCAACCGCCACCACGTTGATGGCGGGCACTGCCAATGCCCAGCAGCAGCCGACGCCGCAGCCCAGCCCCGCGCCGACCGCGCCCGCCGCGCCGAAAGCCCAGCCCGCAGCGCCCGCGATCCAAAGCGTCAACGTCGTCGATATCACCGAACTGCCCAAGGACACGCAGACGCAGGTCAACCAGATCGTGGCGCAACGCGGCGATGCCGGCCTGCAGACATTGCGCAAGTCGATCGACGCCACGCCCAAGGTCAAATCCGCGCTCGAAGCCAAGGGCATGAGCTCCGCGCAAGTGATCGCTGCAAGCATGCAGCCCAATGGCGCGCTGACGCTGATCACCAAGAAAGCGAGCTGATTGCACGCCCAGGCGGGCCGCCTTGCGGTCCGCCAGCCATATTTTGAAGGGAATGCGGGCCGCGTCACGGTCCGCCTGCCGGCTTTTGAAGGGAACCTCCGGCCAAGCAGGACCGTTTCGTTGTTTTCGCCCAGCCACGAGTTCAGTCAGGAGCGAGCGATGGCGAAAGCCCCGCGTTTTAAACGATGGAGTTCCGCGGTTGCCGCCACGCTTTTCGTGGCTGCGCCCCATGCGGCGCCCGCGGCGCAGCCGCTGGACAACGACAGGCCCGCCGCGGCAATCGTCGATTCCGACATCCGACAGGAAGAGGCGCTTTCCTCGACGGAGGCCGGAAAGGTCATCACTGCCATCGACCGCACCCGCGACAACATCGGCACGGTGCGAAAGACAACCAAGCTCGATACGGTCGACATCGTGTTCCTGACCGACGCGGCGCGCAGCGAGGGCGGGCCGCCGCCGGCGATAGAGAACAAGGTGAAGCAGCATCAGGAGGACGTGGCCGAACTGCGCCAGGAGATCGAGGCGAACGCCCTGCTCTTCAACGCGATCGATTCGCGGCGCGTGCAGGCCGAGGACGTGCTCGCCGTAGAGTTCGACAATCCGGGGAAGGTCGTCATCTATGCCGCCGCCAAGCCTCCGAAGTGATGTGAGCGCGCCGGCGGACGTCACAGCTTGCCCATCACCTTTTGCTGGAAGCCATAGACCTCGCGTTTGCCGCCCAGCGGCACCAGCGTGACGTCGCGCTCCTGCCCGGGCTCGAAGCGCATCGCGGTGCCGGCGGCGATGTCGAGCCGCATGCCGCGCGCGCTCTCGCGGTCGAATTTCAGGCCCTCATTGGTCTCGTAGAAATGATAGTGGCTGCCGACCTGGATCGGCCGGTCGCCGCTGTTTGCGACCTTGAGCGTCACGGTGGGCAGGCCCTCGTTGAGCGCGATCTCGCCCTTGGCCGCGATGATTTCGCCGGGGATCATCGCGCCCTCACAACACGCCGAAGGCGAGGCCGACGCCGGCCGCCGCGCAAGCCGCACCTGCAGCGCGCGCCAGGCTGCGGAAGCGCATGCCGAGGCTGAGGGCCGCCGCGATGCCCACGGCATGGAGAAGGGCCGTCGCGGCGGCGAAACCCGCAATGTATTCCAGCCCGCCGGCGTTTTCGGGCACTTCCGTGCCGTGGGCGTGACCATGGAACAGCGCGAAAAGACCGATGACCGCGATCCCGGTCGAGACCGGCAGGTCGATCGCCAGCGCCACCAGCAGGCCCAGCGTCACCACGGAAGCGAGGATGCCGGGCTCGACGAAAGGCATCGGCACATGCAGCATGCCGAGCGCGCCGCCGGCCAGCATCACGCCGACAAAGGCCAGCGGCCAGGCCCAGATAGCCTTGCCGCCCTTCAGCGCCGCCCAAAGGCCCACGGCGATCATGACCGTCATGTGGTCGAGACCGGACAGCGGGTGCGCGAAACCGGCGGCGAAGGACGAGGTCGTGGCGATGCCGACATGGGCATAGGCCGGCATGGCGGCTGCCAGGAAAAGGATCGCGGCAAGCGTGCTACGTTTCGTCGAAGCGGGGATCATCTTTCTGCCCTTCCAATTGAGCCGGTCAAGCGGCCTTGCGCGGACCGCAGCCTTCGGCCTTGAGCACGCGCCTGGTCGACGGCGGATATTTCGTCAGCTTGGCCGCCGGCCGGATCGGCCGCGGCGCGAAATTGCCGCCGCAATTGGGGCAGACGCCAGCCAGCACATTGTCCACGCAGTCGGCACAGAAGGTGCACTCGAAGGTGCAGATCAGCGCGTCGGTCGCTTCCGGCGGCAGGTCCTTGTCGCAGCATTCGCAATTCGGCCTGAGCTCCAGCATCTGTCTTCCTCCTCACCGGATCGGTTCATGCACGGTCACCAGCTTGGTGCCGTCGGGAAACGTCGCCTCGACCTGGACGTCATGGATCATCTCGGCGATGCCGTCCATGACTTGGGCGCGGGTGACAACATGCGCACCCGCCTCCATCAGTTCCGCGACCGGGCGGCCGTCGCGCGCGCCTTCGACGACGAAGTCGGTGATCAAGGCGATGGCTTCGGGATGGTTGAGCTTGACGCCGCGCTCCAGCCGCTTGCGCGCCACAATCGCCGCCATGGCGATCAGCAGCTTGTCTTTTTCACGCGGCGTCAGGTTCATGCAACTTCCCGATATTTTAAATCAGAGTGACCACAATTTGGGCAGGCCCGCCCGCCCATTGAGCAGTTCGACGAGCGGAACCAGCCGCTTGCGGAGCTGGTAGCCGTCGCCGGCACAGAGCCTCGCAAGAAGCTTGCCAGATCGGCCGACGCGCCAGAAACTGGCGCCGCCCCAACCACCGATGGCGGGGCCGCCGATGATGGCGCGGGCCGGCTCCAGCAGACTTTCAGCCTGCGGCGACACCAGCAGCAATGTGGCGACGGCAAGCGCGCCGCCGGTCGCCGCCCGCCACTGGAGCGTTGCGGCGATGTCCGGGCCGAGCCGGAAATCCTCCGCATGGACCAGCGCACCGCCCTGGCGAACCCGCCAGCGGTCACGGAAACTGCCTTGAACCATCCGCTCGCCCATCGCCAGCCGGCCGAACAGCGTGGCTTCGAGCATCAATGCCTCGGCATCGTCGCCAAGCTCGACATCCAGCGTGCGGACGAAGGCGGCCCGGTCGAAAACGATGGTTTCCTGCGGCAGCCAGGCGATGCGGCCGCCCGGACCGACCCGCAGGTTGACGCTTGTCTCGGCCCTGTCGGCGGCGGCGCGATAGACCTTCTCGCAGGCCTGGGTGGTGACGGCGGCGGAGGCGTCGGCGCCGACCTCGACCGTCCAGCCGAGGCGATCGCCGCCGGTCAGCCCGCCGGCGGTGTTGATCAGCACCGCCTCGAGCGGATCGCCTTGCACCGCCGGCAGGCGGACCTTGGCCGATCCGTCCTGATAAAGCCGCCGCAGGCGCGTCCGGCCGCCGCTCTTGCTGCAGAAAAGCCTGCCCAGTCCGGCAACACGTTGCGGGGCAGGCAAGGGAGGGACGGCCAAAGGCGAGGCAGGCTGGGATGTCAAAGTGTTGCCGATCATGTCCATGATCCCAGGTTAAGCACTCCGGCGGCTTTGTCGATATCGCTTGTTGCTTGACATCGTTTCGGTTTCTATAGAGGGAAGCCACCTTGGAGCGGTCGCGCGGTGTCTGGCGAGGTAAGGGCAACGGCGTTTGTTGGGTCCGGGGATCAAAAAAAGAGGCGCTGATCAGTTGGCGTCGGGCAACGACAGGGAAGGAACCGAATGGCTGACCAGCTGACGACCGAGATCATCGAAAAGATCAAGGCGCATGCCGATACCGGCGGCGAGGAAATCACCGCCAGCACCGATCTCGGCACGCTCGGCATCCATTCGCTGGAGCTGACCGAGATCATCTTCGATCTCGAGGAAAAGTACGGCATCGAGATCGAGATGAACACGGTCGATGCCTGGAGCAACCTCAAGAACGTCGGCGACATGGTCGAGGCGGTTCGCGAACTGATCGCGAAAAAAGCCTGACTGCATGCAAAAACGCGTCGTCATCACCGGTATTGGCGGGATTTGCGGGCTCGGCAACGATGCGGCGGCGATATGGGACGCCATGCGCGCCGGCCGCTCGGCCATCGGCCCTATCGACAATCCGTCGCTGCATGACCTCAAGGTCAAGACCGGCTGCGAAATCAAGCAATTGCCGGACCATGGCATCGACCGCAAGCAGGTCGTGTCGATGGACCGCTTCAGCCTGCTGGCCGTGATCGCGGCGCGGGAAGCCATGCAGCAATCGGGCTTGACCGCGCATGCCGACAACACCTACCGGATGGGCGCAATCGTCGGCATCGGCGTCGCGGGCTTCGAGACGATCGAGGAGAACTACCGCGCCATCCTGCTCGAAGGGCGCAACCGCGCCGCCATCTTCACCGTGCCGAAAGTGATGCCGGGCGCCGCCGCCGGCCAGGTCAGCATGAATCTCGGGTTGCGCGGCCCTGTTTTCGGCGCCACCTCGGCCTGCTCGTCGGCCAACCATGCGATTTCCTCGGCGGTCGACCAGATCAGGCTCGGTCGCGCCGACGTGATGGTCGCCGGCGGCACCGAAGCGCCGCTGGTGTGGGGCGTGCTGAAGGGCTGGGAGGCGCTCAGGGTGCTTTCGCCCGACACCTGCCGGCCGTTCTCGGCCGATCGCGCCGGGCTGGTGCTCGGCGAAGGCGCCGGCATGGCGGTGCTCGAAAGCTACGATCACGCGATGGCGCGCGGCGCCACCATCTTGGCCGAGATCGCCGGCGTCGGGCTTTCGGCCGATGCCTCCGACATCGTCGCGCCGACCATCGAGGGACCGGAAGCGGCAATGCGTTTTTGCCTGGCGGATGCCGGGCTCAATCCGGAAGATGTCGACTATCTCAACGCGCACGGCACCGGTACCAAGGCCAACGACCAGATCGAGACAGCGGCGATCAAGCGCGTCTTCGGCGAGCATGCCCGTTCGCTTTCGGTGTCGTCGACGAAGTCGATGCATGCGCATTGCCTCGGCGCTTCGGGCGGACTGGAGATGATCGCCTGCGTGATGGCGATCCGCGACGGCATCGTGCCGCCGACCGCCAATTACCGCGAGCCGGACCCGGAATGCGATCTCGACGTGACGCCGAACACGGCGCGCGAGCGCAAGGTGCGCGCGGCGCTCAGCAACAGTTTCGCCTTCGGCGGAACCAATGCGGTGCTGGCCTTCAAGACGGTTTGACCGCGGCCCACTGGTTGACTGTGTGTCCATGCCAAGCCGCTTGCCGGTGTATTGATCCCGGCCGGCCGGGGACCTAATTCTCCCTCACCCGCCAAAAAGCCCCGCGCCAATCCGCATCCGGAGTTTGCGATGACCGACCTGTCCGCCTTTCCGATCGCCAAGCGCTGGCCGGCCAAGCACCCCGAGCGCCTGCAGCTTTATTCCGCCACGACGCCCAATGGCGTGAAGGCGTCGATCGCGCTGGAGGAGATCGGCCTGCCTTATGAGCCGCACTATGTCGATATCGGCAAGAATGAGAGCTGGACGCCGGAATTCCTGTCGCTCAATCCGAACGGCAAGATACCGGCGATCATCGATCCGGACGGTCCGGGCGGCAAGCCGATCGGCTTGTTCGAATCCGGCGCCATCCTGCTCTATCTGGCCGACAAGACCGGCAAGCTCATTCCCGCCGATCCGGCGCGCCGCTACGAGGCGATCCAGTGGGTGTTCTTCCAGATGGCGGCGATCGGCCCGATCTTCGGGCAGGTCGGCTTCTTCCACAAATTCGCCGGACGCGAGATCGCCGACAAGCGGCCGCTGGAGCGTTACCGCGATGAGTCGCGGCGGTTGATCGGCGTCATGGAAACGCGCCTGAAGGGTCGCAAGTGGATCATGGACGACGACTATACCATCGCCGATGTGTCGATGCTGGGCTGGGTGCGCAACCTGATCGGGTTCTACGAGGCGCGCGACCTGGTCGGTTTCGACGATTTCCCGACCGTTGCCGAATGGCTGGAGCGCGGCCTGGCACGGCCTGCGGTGAAGAGGGGCCTGACCATCCCGGCGAAGGGCTGAAGTAGCTTCGGGAAACGTGCAGCGGTGGGCGCAACAAAAAAAGCCCTGCGGGCGCGCTTGACCGAGGTTGATCGCGCGGCCCATGCCGGGCTGGTTCGACGCTCGGAAAAGGCGCTTTGGCTGAAGATGGCGGTGGCTAAGCGGGCGCGGCTAGCGCCTGCGTTGGAGATTAGCCGAAACCCCCGTGTCGTCGTCATACTCGGGCTTGACCCGAGTATCCATGCCGTGGCCCTTGCCGTAGAGTGCAACGGTGCAGAATTCTGTAACCGCAGCAACGCCTTAGCGTCACGGCATGGATTCTAGGGTCTGCGCGCGTCGCTTCGCTCCTTGCTCCGCCCTAGAATGACGACCGTGCTGTCGTGGTGGCCAATCGCGAAGGTCCGGCTCGGCGACTTCGCCGTCCGGAATCGCGTAAAGGGGCTACTTCGCCTTGGCCTTGGCACCACCGCGACCGAACACGGAAGCCGCGAGCCGCGCGGTGGCGACGACCGCTCCTGTGGCGACGCTGGCCACGGTGCGGATCGGCCCCGATTTGCTTGCCGGCGACTTGGCATGTTTCGCGCTCTTGGCTGCGACCTTGTGGGCCGCGCCGGGCGTCACTTTCTTCGGCGCTGCCTTACCGAAGGCCGGCTTGGCGTCCTTCGATCGTTCGGCCGCCGCGGGGCCGGCTTGGGCTTGCGTCGTCCTGGATTGGCTGGCCCTGGCCTTCTTGGGCGCGGTTTTTCTGCTGTTCGTTGCCATCTGACGGCTCCTGCATTCTCGGTTCGCAGTTTCGGAGGGAAAGCGTACACCCGCCTTCCTGGAATTGCTCCGGCGCCGGACAATTCGGGATACGGTCATAACGGCGCGAAAACCTTAAAGTTCCCGCCGGAAAATATTGAAAATTGAGCAGGTTAACCAATAACCAAGGAACCAACGACCATATCGGCCGGCCGGCGCCGCGCCAGCACCCGCTCGATGTTGGGCATGTCGTTGGAGGCGATCCAGGCGCGGGCGTCCTCGTCGGACTTGCCGTGCTCGCGCCAGCGCTCCATCAGGCGGCTTTCGAGCTCGGCCCGCGGCACGTCGACGAAGATGGTGAAATCGAACAAAGGCGCCAGCCGCGACCACGGCTCCTCGTCGAGCAGCAGATAGTTGCCCTCGACCAGGATGAACTTGGTGTCGGTGCCGACGATTTCGGCCGCCGCGCGCGACAGTTCCATGCTGCGGTCGAACACGGGAATCGCGATATCGGGCTCGCCGGAGCGGATGCGCTTCAAGAGCGTCTCGAAACCGGCGAAATCGAACGTTTCCGGCGCGCCCTTGCGCGGGCGCAGGCCGCGGCGGTTGAGAATGATGTCGTCATAATGAAAGCCGTCCATCGGTACTACTTCGGATGTGCCTTCCGGCAGCAGCTCATGCAATGCAGCGGACAGCGTCGACTTGCCGGAGCCGGGCGGACCGGCGATGGCGACAACGAAGCGCCTGGCTCCGCCGGCGCGCTTGAAGATGGCGGCTGTGATATGGGCGATCTCGGACATCGGCGGCTTTCCGGCTGCGGTTCAGCCGACATCTTGGCGGGTGTCGGCGGAAAATTCAAACCTTAGGACGTCGTTTAGACTGCAGCCTGGCAGTCGCATGCTGCCAGTTCATGCAGAAATCCAAAACGCCGGCGGGACAGCACCCCCCTCTGTCCTGCCGGAAGGGGGGAGATTGGCGGTTCCGTCGACCGCGCTCTTCCTTCAACGCAGGCGATTGGCGAAAGCGGTGGCGACGTCTAATCTCCCCCTTGCGGGAGATGGCCGGCAGGCCAGAGGGGGGTGTGACGGAACTCGGCGTCGCAGAGCAACGTAACCGTCCTTCCTTAGAGGCCCGCCCGGAATGACGAATTTCTAGACGCACTGCCCCAACTACGCAGGAACCGAGCGGCCGATGCGCAGGAACCCGCCGTCGAACGGCACCTCCCGCGCTGCCCCGCCGGCAGCGAGGACACGCAGGCGGTCAGGCGCCGATTCCAAGCCGCTCGGCGGCTCCACGTCCGCGGACGGAACCCCACCGATGACATGACGAAACGACACCGACCGCCCTTCGGCGAGTGCAAAGACTGTGGCCACGCCTTCATGCTTCAACCAGTTGTCACCGAGCGAAGCGGCGTGGCCGACGGCCGTGCGGCCGTCCTCGATGCCGAGCACGCCGACGTGACGGCCGCTCCAGGGCGCGTAGTCGCGGCCGCCATTCGAGAACCACAGCATGGTGACCGGCAGCTCGGCCGGGTTCTTCAGCACCAGAACCAGATCCTGCTCGGCGCGCCGGGCAATCGCCGTCCAGCCCGGGCCGCCGTGATCCGCCTCGACCAGGGTGATGAAATCCTCGCGCCTGTCCTCCATGCGGTAGTCGGTAAGGTCGGTTGTGCCGCCGGCGGTAAGCGGGAATTTTGTGAGGTCGGCGGCGCGAGCCGGATAGGCCAGCATGAAGCGGCCGCGCGCCGGATCGGGCTCCGGCGGCATCGGCGGCGTGACGGCCATGCGCTTCGCAGAGAAGGCGAGCCGACCGCCGCCCGTCATCGCCGTCATCGGATGATGGGCGACGGAAATCGCGCCGGCGCCGCCGGAAAAGACGTGCTCCTGGTAGAGGAAAGGATGGCCATCGCGCAGCGTGAAGACCTTGTCGACAGTGGCGCCCATGACCTTGCGGCGCAGCCGGAAGACGGCGCGCCAGCCGCCGGGAACCGCGCCGTTGTCGACGACGTCCCACTCGCTGTTGGCGGGCCAGCCATGCAGGGGTGCGGTCTCGACGTCGCTGGTGGAGAAAGGCGCGCAGAGGAAATCGCCTGAGAGCCGCACCGTGCCTTCGGGGAGGTTCGCGGGCAATGTCTCGCGCGGCGAGCCGACCCAGGGCGCGCGATGCAGGGGCTTCAGGAGGCGGCCTTCGGCCTCGACCTCCATGGCACTGATGTGACCGACGGCAAGATCGAGCGAAACCGAGATGCCCTTTGCGCCGATGGTGAGCGTGTCCATGAATGCTTCCCGAATCTTTTCTCGCGGCAGCAAAGCCTGTCCAGCACCGGATACGCAAGCGTGATGGCTGGCAATTTGCATCAGGCTTTTTCGCCCCCGCCAACCTATCCTTCGTCATTCTAGGGCGAAGCAAGGAGCGAAGCGACGCGCGCAGACCCTAGAATGACGAAGGATAGGTCGCCGCTTCACGCGCGATAAAAAATCGCAAGGAGAGGGGAACAGCGCCACGCTGAAAACGACCCTACTGCCTTTTATACTCCCTGACCGGCGACTTGGTGCCATCGGTATAGGTCACCTGCACCGCCATCGATTTCACGTCGTCCTTGATCTTGAGGTAGGGCTGGTAGTCGGAAGGAATCGCATAAGGGTCCTTGGCGTCGCAGGGTGGCATCTTGATCTCCTTGTCGAGCGCAGTTCCGTTCAGGCTGTAATGCACTTGCCTGATGGCGCAGCGGAAGGAGAGCATCTGGGTGAAATAGACCAGGCCGCGATTGCCGCCTGCGTCGAAGGCGATCCACGACGTCCAGAACTGGTCGAGGATCTGCTTGTTGCCCTGCTGGAGCGCCGAATCCGGATCGAAGCGGATGTCGAACGGGCCGGTCTCACGACCGCGGATGTCGAGATATCTGATGCCGATATTGGTCGCCGCGGTGCTGTCCGGCAATTCGAAGCTCGGATTGGGCATCGGCTTGCCGGTGCGCTGGTCGTTCATCGCCAGCATGCCGGTCTCGGTGAACGGGCCATTGGCGCCGAGCCGCCACGAAATCGCCGTCGCCGGCTCGGGCAGCGAGATCGTCATCGACCAGCCGGCGTTGGAGCGCGTCGGCGTCAGCGTCGGCACGAAGCGCGACGGGTCGAGCACGTCGCCCAATGCCGTCAGCCGGGCGCGGCTGCGGTCGAGCCAGTCGGCCAGTTGGGTCTGATCGACGAAATATTTGAGCAGGCCGCCATCCTTCTCGTAGGAAACGAACTTGGTCAGCGCGGTCGCCTCGCTGCGCTTGTCGGCCAGCGTCTGGCTGCCCAGGCGGTCTTCCGAAAACTCCTGCGCCAGGAGAAAGTAAGCCGGCACGTAATCCGGGTTGGCGGCGATGAAGGCGTTGAGCTTGTCGAGCCGCTGGACATCGTCGAACTGCAACAGATGGACGAGCTTAATCGACGGCGCCCTGGCCTTTTCCGCCAGAGAACCCAACACTTCGCGGGCGCCCGCCTTGCCGTCCTGGACCCTGAGCAGCGTGGCAAAGCGCGTATAGGGGTCGATCGCATCGACATCGAAGCCGGCAAAACCAAGATAGGAACGGCGGGCGTTGAGCATGTCGCCGGCCAGCTCATAGACGCGGGCATTATGATAGAATTCGTCCGGGCGCTTCGGATCGGCTATCGTTCCGCCCTGCGCCGCAAGCTGCGCAAAGCCCTTGGCGATGGTGTCGATAGAAGCGGCGATCTGCTCGGTGGTCGCCTGCAGCTTTTCCACCTGCGCCTGCTGCCGTTGCTGGCCTGCGGCCAAAGTGTCGGTGGTCTGCTTGACCGCCTCCACGGTCTTCTGCGTCTCGGTGCCCTGTTGGGTCTGCCTGGTCTGCGTCAGCGCGATCTCTTCGGTCGTCTTCGCTACCGTGTCGGTGGACTTCTTGACCGCTTCGACGGTCTTCTGCGTCTCTGTGACGGTCTTTTCGATCTTCGCCACTTTCTGCGAGACGATGCCCAGCGACTGCTGCAGCTCGGCCACCGCCGGCACGAGGCTGGCGATCACGCCGTTCTGCGAATTCGTTTGCTGCTGGATGCCGTAGACGCCGCCGGCGATTGCCGCCGCGCTGGTGGCGAAGATCAGCGCCGGCATGGCTTTTGCCGCCAGCACCAGGCGCAGCACCATGGCGATGGCGATGATCAACGCCGCGACGGCGGCGCCGAGCGCGATATAGGCGGCAAAGGGTCCGAGCGGGTTGAGCACGTCGCCAATCGCGCCGCTGACAAAGGCGAAGCTCGCCGCCCATTTGCCGGTGCGGCTAAGCGATGCCCGCAGAAGCGAGGTGGTACCCGTGGCGATTTCCGACATTGCCGATCCCCCCAAAAACCAAGCCGGGCGCATATTAACGGAAAGGAGGGGCGGAAGGCAAAGCGGGGACATCCTGCAACGCTGGCGATTGGCGAAAGCCAAGCAGCATCCGATCTCCCCCTTGCGGGCAGGGATGTCCGGCAGGACAGAGGGGGTGCGAAGAAACGCGGCTTTGCAGAAGAGCGATGTTCAATCAACGCTGCGTCCGAGGGCCTATTTCCCATGACGGCCACGCCGGCGGGACAGCACCCCCTCTGCCCTGCCAGGCATCTCCCCCGCAAGGGGGGAGATTGGCAGCTTCAGCGACGGCTCGAACCTCCATAACCTGGGCAAATGCCTTGTCACGCGCGTTAACCAATTGGACGCGGCACATGCGTTACGTTAGCTTCGCCGCATCTCAGCAACAGCTTTAGAACCGTCTTGCCCCGTCCCTTCCTCCTCCTCCAGAAACTCATCACTGCGATGGCCCTGCTCCTGCTGGTGGCCGGCTGCACCACGGCCGCGCCGCCTGAAAGCGTGCTTGCCGTGCCGGCGAAGCCGCAGAAATATGCGGCGATCGTGGTCGACGCCTCGACCGGCAAGACCTTGTTCGAGGTCAATTCCACGGCGCAGCGCTATCCCGCCTCGCTGACCAAGATGATGACGCTCTACATGCTGTTCGAGGCGCTGGAGAGCGGCCGCGTCACCAAGCAAACGCAGATCCCGGTTTCCGACCATGCTGCCTCGCAGCCGCCGACGAAGCTGCGCTTCCGGCGCGGCGAGACGATCGACGTCGATTCCGCCATCCGCGCCATGGTGGTGAAGTCGGCGAACGACGTGGCGGTGGCGGTGGGCGAGTATCTGGGCGGCGGCTCAGAGGACCAGTTCGCCGCCATGATGACTGCCAAGGCGCGCCAGCTCGGCATGACCGCCACCAACTTCCGCAATGCATGCGGCCTGCCCGACGACGGCCAGGTGACCACGGCGCGCGACATGGCGGTGCTGGGCATGGCGCTGGAAAAGCGCTTTCCGCAGCATTTCCACTATTTCTCCGAAAGCGACTTCATGTTCCGCGGCCGGCTGGTGCGCGGCCACAACGACATGCTGGGCCGCGTGCGCGGCGTCGACGGCATCAAGACCGGATACATTCGTGCCTCCGGCTACAACATCGTCACCTCCTACAATGCCGACGGCAGGCATCTGATCGTGGTGGTGATGGGCGCCGACAGCGCGCGCCAGCGCAACAACCATGTCGAGGCGCTGATCCAGCGAAGCCTGGGGCCGACGACAGCCGATGCCGGCCAGCCCAGGCTGATGTATTCCGGGCAACAGCCGGCCTCGCCGCCGCCTGGCCTGCAGCCGCCCGGCTCGGCATTGCCCGGCCTGTCCAAGCCGAATCAGGCGACGCCTGCATCGACGCTGCCGGGCCAGCCGGCGTCGGATCTGCCGTCGCCGGATCTGGCGTCGCCCAGTTCGCCTCTGCTGCCGGCGCAGTAGTATGGCGCGCTCGACGTCCAGCGCCTCGCCGTCCTAGGACCTACCGAACCACCAGCACCGGGATCTGCGTCAGCGACACCACCTCCGCCGTCTGGCTGCCCAGCACAAGGCGCCCCAGCCCGCGGCGGCCATGTGAGGCCATGACGATCAGGTCGCAGGCCTCCGCGGTAGCCACCTCGAGGATCGCCTCGGCGGGGGTGCGGTTCTCGATGTGCAGGGTTTTCGAACCGATGCCCTTCGCATCCGCCTCGGCCTTGCATTTGTCGAGCAGCTCGCGGGCAAATTTGCGCGCGCTTTCCTGGTAATTGGTGAGCTCGTCGGCGGCGACATAGCCGGCCATGGCGCCGCCCCAGGCCAGCGTCGGGAACGGCTCGGAGACGGTGACGAAAGCCACGGCGGCGCCAAGGCCCACGGCCAGCTCCAGCCCGTGGGCGACGCCCTTCTGGGCCAGTTCCGAACCGTCGGTGGCGATCAGGATTTTCTTGTACATGGTGGCGGTCCCTCATTTGCGGGCCGCTGCGCGCGGCTCAGGTGGCGGGAGCCTGAACGCTCAGGCCTGATCTCGATATAGTCAGCCTATCAGGCCCGCCACAGGGGCCAGCTTGATCTGGATCAAGGCCAGGCGGCGGAGACGATTGCTCCAGGGTGGTGAGAAATTGCCGACGGCGCTCCCCTCTCCGTCTCGGCTTCGCCGAGCCACCTCTCCCCCGCCTCCGGCGGGGGCGAGGAACCCAGGATTGCGAACGGCGCGGCAATGGCGATTGGCGTTTCCTCGCCCCCGCAAAGCGGGGGAGAGGTGGATCGGCGCGAAGCGCCGAGACGGAGAGGGGGCTGCGCCGCCAGGTGCGATTGCAGCGCGAAGGTCGGCGGAGAAAGCAACGCCCGCCCAATCACAAGAACTTGTTTCGTCACACACTTTTCACACTGACCATGGATATGCCGCGCCGGCTTGGCGTATCGTATCGCAAAGCCTCGAACAGGAGCACCGACCATGGCCAGCGACCCGAAGGCAGCCGCGCAGAAGCAGGCAGACAACGAGAACGACGTCGCCGGCGAATATCTCGAGGCGGAAACCGTGTTGGAGGATGCCCAGCACGGAGCCGACGAGATCCTCGAAGCGCCGGAAGTGCCGGATTCCGAACCGCATGTGCCCGGCCGGATCAAGCCGAAGAAAAAACCCTCGGCGATCAGCGGCCGGAAATTCCGCAAGCGCGACCTGGTGCGCATCGACGATCTCAGGCCCAGCCTTGCCGACCGCATCCGCTCCGATCATCCCGACCTGCCGCGCGGCGCCCGCATCAGCCGCGAGGAGCTCGGCCGCTACCGCATGCGCTACATGGAGGAATTGCTGCAGCAGGAGCACGGTGAGTTCTCCGAGCTCGACCGCCAGGTGGTTGAATCGATCGCGAGACAAGACACGATCTCGGAAAACTCGGAAGAGGAGTTCGAGGAGCACCGCTCGTTCGCCGACCGCGTCTCCGACACGATGGCCGAGTTCGGCGGCAGCTGGTGGTTCCTGATCTCGTTCGCCACCGTGCTTCTGGTCTGGATCGGCATCAACCTGATCGCCGGCCTGGCGCACGCCTTCGATCCCTACCCGTTCATCCTGCTCAACCTTCTGCTCTCCTGCATCGCCGCCATCCAGGCGCCGGTGATCATGATGAGCCAGAAGCGGCAGGAAGCCAAAGACCGCCTGCGCTCCTTCAACGACTACCGGGTGAACCTGAAAGCCGAGCTCGAAGTGCGCCACCTGCACGAAAAGCTCGACTATTTGATCTCGCGCCAATGGCAACGGCTGGCCGAAATGCAGCAGATGCAGCTCGACGCCATGCACGAACTGGCGGGGGCTAAGAAGCAGAAGCGGGCGACAAGGGCGGTGAGGAGGAGAGTGGCGAAGGTGGAGGCGGAGGGGTGAGACCCAAGAGCTTGGGTTCCTCGCGCCCAAAAAACCGAGGTCCGAAGGGCGGCGAGACCCGCGGCTTGCTCCGAAACGGTGGGCTCGGCGAAGCCGCGACGTCGAGGGAGCGCCATGTCCGATAGCTATCGGTGAAACAATCAACCCGTCTCAGGCCGCCGCACAATCGCCAATTGGCCGTTGAAGCCACGGCCGGCTTCCGCTATGAAGCCGTGGCTGGCCGGCTCACCGGCCGGTTCGTTTTCCCGGGAAGCACCCGTAGCTCAGCTGGATAGAGCGCTGCCCTCCGAAGGCAGAGGTC